>CAZEOK010000042.1:0-8785 GCA_964513745.1 uncultured bacterium | reverse complement strand
TGCCGCCCGGCTTAGCGTACAGCGAGCCGTCGTGGAGCCGGGCCGTGATCTTCCACTGCACCTGCTCCTTGGGCCGATACGCGGGCCGGTCCGTGAACGCGTAGATGCGCCACCGCTGGAGATCGCGCCGGGCGGTGTGGCTCTGCCCAAGGCTGAAGGCCTGCGCGCCTTTCAGCGCCGCGCTGACGAACAGCTCCCGGGTGTGCTGGTTGTCGCGACTGAGGTCGAAGACGGCCAGGCCGTCCTTGTCGGTGGTTTTCTCCTGGTCGCGCCAGTGCCATTTCCCGAACTCGTAATAGCGTTCCCAGAGCCGGGCGCGCGCCCCGGCCAGCGGCGAGCCGTCGAGCGAGCTGCAGAAATAGACCAGCCCCTGCTTCGGGGAGCTTTTCAGCACCAGCGCGGCCTCGGTGACCAGCAGGAGGTCGCGCGCGGTCTGGCCGCCGCCAGTTGCCACCAGAACGTATGCCCCGGCCGGCAGCCCGCTCTCGAGGCGGACCGCGTCGCTTCCGGGCTTGTGGTCGCCCTTGTCGTCGGTCGGCTTCGACCAAGACTTGATCCGCTCGGCGATGGAGAGGTCGATCTGCTGAACCCAGCTGCCGGCGCCGGCGTCCCTTTCCCCCAGGTTCACGTCGCGCGGCAGGTCCACCGGGTACAGCGAGAAGTCGACTCTCCCGACGTTGCGCCAGGTAAGGCCGAACTGGATCTCCGCGCCCGGCGCGAAGACGTTCGACACATACAGGCCGACGACCGGCCTGGTGATCTCGCCGATGCGCTGCCCGGCCTGGTCGAGGTAGCGCGTCTCCCCCTTGGAGAACTCGGCCGCAAGCCGTCGGTAGAGCCCGAGCGCCCCGACGAAGTCCGGCTCCTGCCGCCAGCCGCCCTGCTGGTCGCGGACCACCGTGCCGTTGCCGAGCAGCCACTCGCCCCAGTGGAAAAGCGCGTCGTCGTACCAGTCGGTCCGCCTGCCGGGCGCGAGCGCGGCCGCGAACTCCGCCGGCACCCGCCGGAGCTGCTCGAGGTCGCCGCCGCGATACCGCAGGGCCATCGCGATCAGGTAGTGCGCGTGCGCCCTCTCGTCGTCGGTCTGCGCAATCTTCAGTGCGCTTTCGAGGACCGGCAACGGCAGGTAGTTGCCATAGTAGCCGTAAGAGTAGTGGGGCTCGACCCACGGCGGCTTGGCGGTGTTCCAGACGATGCGCAGGTACCGCTGCCGGGCCGCGGCGATGTCCGCCGCGCCGGCCCACCAGTCGAGCGCGCGCTCGTAGTACGGCCACGCCTGCCCCCAGTTCTGCGCGCCGCGGCGCATCCACCAGAAATCGGCGAGCGACTCCTGCACCTCCGCCCAGACCAGGTCGTGATCTTCATCGCGCCTGGCATCGCGGATCAGAGCCTCGAGCTGCTGTTGCGCCTGCTCGAACTTCGTCGCGTCCGAGGTCTGCGTCGCCGCCTGTGAGCGCCAGAGCGTGTCGGCGACTCGGAACTTCACCCAGCGCGCCTCGACCGTCGGCAGCGCCGCGCCTTCGAGTCGCCGGTAGATCTCGTATGCCTTCGCGTACGATCCGGCCGCGAAGAGCTGCTCGGCCTCGGCTTTTTGCGCGGACACACCCCCGTCGGCGGCGCGCGACGGCAGACTTGCCAGGAACAATGCAGCGAACAGGAGGCGGGTCAACGCAGTTTTCATGATATCTCCGGTGACAGCGATCCCACGTGTTTGTTCCCTCGTGACGCAAAGGATTCTCCCGGCAGGGCGAAGGGTTGTCAATGCCGGCCGGCTGTGCGCTGCTGAGGTCCCGTTTGATTTCATTCCCCGCTGGAATACAATGCGCGGCAGCCGGAGCGTTCCGGAAGGCGAAATGCCAACGTGTGTCGGGAGGGCGCCCATGTCGGACAAGTCGGGGAAAAAGAGCTTCCTGGATCGGATCAACGAGGCCCTCTACGAGACCGTCGAGACGCGTGAGCCGGAAGCCGCGCTCGTGCCTGATGAGGGGAGCGGCGTATCTCCGACCGGATCCGCCGCACCCGCGGCCGATCAGCCGATCGGTAGCCCGACCGACCTGGCCGCCAGGGTCCGGGCGGACATCGCGAGCAGGGGGCCGGCGCTGGCGCAGTTTCTCGCGCTGGTCTCGTCGTTCACGGAGATCATCCCGGAGGAGTCGGGCCGGTACCGCGCCGCGATGAAGGCGCTGGAGAAGACCGGAAACGTAGCCCGGGACCAGGTCCTGTTGGCGGCCAAGGACCAGCTCCAGGCCCTGCAATTGCAGCGGGAGGTCTTCACCGAGACCGTGAGCCGCAAGCGGGAGGAGCTGAGGAAGTCGGGCGGCGCCGCGGAGGCGATCCGCGCCCAGATTGCCGAGCTGCAGCAGAGCATCGGCCGCCTGCAGCAGCAGGAACAGGCGATGCTGCGCGATGCCGCCGCCGAGGAGAGCAAGCTCAAGGCAGCCGAGGAGGGGTTCACGACGCTGCTGACCGCGATGGAGAGCGAGATCGTGGACTCGCGGGAGAAGATCAAGAAGTACGTTGCGGGGTGATCCTCCCGGTCTGGGTGCGGGAAGGCAAGGTAATCTGGCGTGTAGGGTTCAACCCAGAAAACCTTTCTGGAAATCGCTTGACAAACGCCGCCGGGTAGATATATATCCCGTCCTGTTTGTCAGTGCCAGTATCATGTGGTCCTCGCGATCCGCCGAGGGCTGCTGCTCCGAAACGCATGGCCAGCAGGTGCGGCTTCAATGCCGCCTGGGAGGCGGCATGTTCGGATTCGCGATACACAGATGCTCCACGGCAGTTGCGGTACTTCTTGCTGCCACACACTCTCTTTTCGCTCCAGTGTCAAACTCGTTCGCATTCAACAAGGACGCCACGATTTCTCCGCCGGTAGCCGACAAGGAGCAGGGGCATCCGGTTCCGCTCGTGAAGTGGGAGAAGGACCTCCTCTCGGTGTCGGCGCAGCAGGCCGACATCCGGGAAGTGCTCACGATCATCGGCAACCTGACAAAAGTGCCGGTTTCCGTCGACCGGTCGGTCACTGGAACGGTCACGGATGAGTTCCGCGATCTGCCGTTGGACAAGGGCCTCGAGCGGCTTCTCTTTCGTGCTGGAGAAAAGAATCTCATGGTGGAATTCGTCCGCCATCCCGGTGGAGGAGCAAACGCATTCGCCATCGAAAAGATCACCGTTCTGAAGAAGGCAGCGCCTGCTGGGCCCACAGACGCTGAGCGGTCAGCCGCCATGGCCGCACGGGAAAAGGAGTTTCGCGATTACTTTGAAGCAATTGACGAGGGGAAGGGCAAGATTGCACGGGCATTGAAAAGATGCCAGGACCCGACGCTCAGTCCGAAGGAGAAGTCCAAGCTTCGTACATACCTGCGACAGACTTCCGTTGACGATCCGGAGGACAAGAAACTGCTCAAAAGTGCGCTGCTGGATGACCGACTCAGAGGGGAAATCGTGAGTGACATCCAGATGGCGCTGATGCACGCAATGCAGAGTCACCAGGAGGAGAGCGACAAGGATTTCATGGTCGAACTCCTGCAAAGAAGAGACAACAGAGTCGGGTGGCTCTACTACGCGATGCTCAATGTCTGGGATAAACGGTATGTGCCCTACCTTATTGAAGATATTATTGAAGAACCGCGAAGCAGAAGCGCTATCGAAATACTTGGGCGAATGGACGTAAGTGAAGCTGTCCCATTTATTAAGAATGCATTGAAAGACAGTAATTACGATATCAGGAAAGAGGCTTTCTTCGCATTGCGGCTTCTCACTGGCCAGGATTATCCATATAAATAGGATAGCCATCCGAAGCATGAAATGTCAGGGAATTGACCAATCCGTGCAGCATGTAGCGAAGCGTAACAATAGAGGCAGCTATATGAGAAAATGCAGAATCATTCTTCGGATTGCAGCTGTATGGCTGATCGTGCTTGCTAGACGCGATGCTCATGCATGGTGGTCGGTGGTATACAAGGGTTCTTCATCGCACATGGTAATTGGATCAAAATCCTTGGAGATAATGAGCGCTGATGATTACCCCGATATCATGAAATTCAAGGATGGTGGTTTATTATACCCCGATGGAATCGACACATGGATGAGTGGCCCGACCGATGACGTTAATGCACATGGGAAAAGATACCAGGAAGACGCCGGCAGATATAATGGAGGTCCAATCGATTCGTGGTGGGGAGCTGACCAACAATATCCCGAAGATGGTGTTCTCCCGCAATATAGAGCCTTTAATTTTATCGGGACGGGTGAGTATAGTGCCTATTATTACTTGGCTATGATGGCACACCTTATTGCGGATCAAGCAGTTCCGGCACATGCGGCAAACATTGAACACCTCCAACCCATATTCGAAATTCCGGTCGACCCATGGTACGGTGACAACCTCGAGAATGAGGCATACGGCGAGTTACCATCGAATTGCACCGCATGCCATAATATAGCTCCTATTGTAAGCCTCAATTCTACTGATACAAGGGACTATTACAACGGCCCTGACAATGGGATCATTGCAGCTACTCGGTTAAAACTTCCATCATGGATTAGTCCCATCGATGATATTCCATTCTGGAAGGCGACTGCTGGTTACACTGGGCAACCATTCAATTCAAAATGGGGCCACTATGGCTTCGATGCTTTCTCTTTCGATACCTATTACAAGAGCAGCGACGACGATAACATCATCGCTGAGCAGATGAAGGAGGCAATATCGTACACGGCCGGTTTCCTCCAGGCCGCATCCCGCGCCCTGCCGCCCCTCGTCAAGGACCTCTCGATAGCTACTCAGGATTGCGAACCACAGTTCGCAGGCACGATCGCTTTCAAGCTTCTCGAAAATCGGACTTCCAAGGTCACCGTCAACATCCGCGCCGTTTCCACTGAACCAGGTGGCGACACCTACGTCGTGAGCGCCGGCGGACAGACATGGAAGGACGTTGAGGTCGATCTCACGCGGGGTGAGGACCTGCCTTGGGAGGCGGAACGAACCCTGACCTGGAGCGGTGCCGGCTGGTCCGAAAAAACTGGGAAGTTCGTCTACCTGCCGAACGGCGAATATCAGCTGAAGATCGATCTGCAGGACGAGGACGGAAACGAGGTGAACAAGGTCTACGCCACGATCAACAGCGACGGGGTGTCCGCGAACGACACGGCAAAGACGTTCAGCATCCGCACGAGCGCACCGGCCGCCCCGACGGCCTTCGTCGCCTCCGGGTACGACGCTTCGGTGAAACTCTCCTGGACGGCGCCGACCATGGACAGCTCCGGCAACAGTCTCGGCAGTTTCGCCGGATTCCGGTTGTATCGGCACGATGAGCTTGGCAGTTCATGCGATGGTTCGAGCGCGGAGTTCAACGGCGTGACTTATTGCCAGATTGCTGCCGAAACGGAGCTGCCGCAGGCGATGCTCACCTACCAGGACAAGGACGTAACTGTCGGGACAACCTACACGTACGTTCTCCAGGCGGTGAACAATGCCGGCCTGGGGGGGCTCGCGACGGAACCCGTTTCCGCCCGGCCATTCAAGGCGCTCTGGGTGCCGGGCGAGTACTCCAGCATCACCGCGGCGCTGGAGGCCGCGCGCAACGGGGAAGTGGTGATGGTCCGTCAGGGGACCTACCGTGAAAGTGAACTCAATGTCGGCAGGCAGGCGTCCGTAATCACCTCTCCCGCGACCAACGTGCTCCTGATGAGCGAGCGCGGCCCCTCCGGCACGACCATCGACGGCAGCGCAGGCGGAGTAGTCATCCACGCGACGGACGGCAGTGCAGTCATCGGGTTCACCATCAAGGGCGGCGCCACGGATTCCACCGCGATCAAGTGCTATTTCGACAACAACGTGCTGGTTGCGAACAACATATTCGTCTCCAACGGGACGGGCGTCTACTCCGGCGCCACGACCAGGACCAGGATTTACAACAATACCTTTGCCGCGAACCAGATCGGCTCCTACTCTTTCTTCTACGGCGGTGTCGACGTGCGGAACAACATCTTCGTCAACAACGAAGTCGCGGTCGACATCGAAGAGGCGGCAGGGCGCGCGGCTGTGGTCTACAACGACTTCTCCAGCAACGAGGTCGATCTGATCCGCACGACATTCAGGACCGATGATGGCTTCGCCGAGGATGTCCGCGAGCTCTACGATTTCGATCCGGAGTTCGTGTCATACAACACCGCTAGCCCGTGGCTCTCCGACTTCAGGCTGCGCTCCGGTTCGCCCGCCATCGACAAGGGTGACCCGGAGCTTGCGCTGCTCTCTTCCAACCATGGGTGGTTGTCTCGGGATCTGCCCTGGATCGACGCTGATGGGACGCGGGCCGACCTGGGGGCATATGGCGGTCCCTATCCGGGAACGTGGGCGAACGATGACCACGATGCCGACGGGGTGTCCGACAGCCTTGACACCGATGATGACAACGACTGCCTTGCGGATTCCCTCGAGGACAAGAACGGCAATTCGATCTTCGAGCTGGCCCTCGGCGAGACCAATCCTCTCGACGCCGACACCGACGACGATGGTCTTATCGACGGCAACTGCGGCTCGGAGGACCTGAATGCCAACGGCCTCTGGGAACCCGAACTCGGGGAAACCGATCCGCGCAACGCCGACTCGGACGGCGACGGCATCCAGGACGGCACCGAGAAGGGTTTGACGGTGCCCGAGAGTGTCGACACGGACACCACGATATTCGTTGCGGACGCCGACCCGACAACCGTCACCGATCCGCTCAATCCCGACAGCGACGGCGACGGTCTCTCCGACGGCATGGAGGACGCGAACCACAACGGCAGCAGAGACGACGGCGAAACCGACTCGCACAACGCGGACAGCGACGGCGACGGGTATTCCGATGGCGACGAGGTGGCGCAAGGTTCGGAGCCGCTCGACGCCTCGTCAGTGCCGAACCACCCCCCGACTTTGCTCATCACCGCCGCCGCCCAGCGCCAGGACGGGAGCGGGCTGGCCGAGGTCACCTTCGTCGGCACGGACCAGGAGGGAGACGATTGTTCGTTGGCTCTGCTTGAAGTCTCCCGCGACGGCCTGACCTGGATCGAGCTGGACCCGAGATCAACCGATCCTCGTCACAGCGCTCAGGAGCCCATGCTCTTCGGCGCTGCGGGAAATGCGTACACGCTCGTCTGGGATGCCCGGGATCTTCTTGGCGAGGTGGAGACCGCCAGCGTCCTGCTGCGGCTGGCGGCTTCCGACGGGCGCCTGTCCGGGGATTCGGTCGTGAGCTCGCCCTTTGCGGTCGACACGGTGGCACCCCGCATCTCGATCACGGTGCCGGCGCTTGCGAACGTCGCGGTGCTGCCCGTCGTCACGGCGAGCGATGGGCTGAGCGCGGCCCCGGTCGTCACCGCCACTCTGGACGGAGAATCGTGGAGCGGCGGGAGCGTCTCCCGCGAAGGGCTCCATGTGCTGGCTGCGACCGCCACGGACGAATTCGGCAACGCATCCTCCGCCGCGTCGGACTTCACCATCGATCTCGGGCCACCGTCGATATTGTTCGATGGCGTCGTTGATGGCGGGGCCTACGATAGAGATGTCACGGTGAGTTGGCGTGCCACGGACAATTTAGACGAGAACCCGACGATAACGGCGGCCTACGCAAACCCGCAGATTTTCAATTTTTCGGGGACATACTCGATCCAGGTCATCGCGGTGGATGCGGCGGGCAATTCCAGCACGCGGAGCTGCTCGTTCGCCATCTACGATCTCGCGGATCTGCCGGCCATCCTCGGCGACATGACGATCGATGCTGGGTTGAAGAAGAGTCTGCTCGGCAAGGTGGAGAACGCCATCGAAGCTCGCGATCGGGGGAGTCTGAACGCTGCCGTCAATCTTCTGGAGGCGTTCATCAATGCCGTCCAGGCGCAGAATGGCAAGAAAATCACCGCAGCCGACGCCAAAACCTTGATCGACTTTGCCGCCGGAGTGATCGAGTTGCTCGGCCACTCGTGGGATGTGCTCGGATTGGGAGAGATCTTCGTCGCCGGGGACGATCCGGCGCTAGCCACTCCGGCGACTCTCGTCGCGACACTCGAAGCGAACGCAGTGGAGCGCATCGTGCTCGACGTCTATCGCGCGGAAACTGCCGGGAAGGGGACGCTCATCGACGATTCCACGATCGCCGCACTTCTGTCCGGGGCGGAATGTTCCGGCATTGACGTGCTGGCGGGGATGAAGGTTCTTGCCGGGGCGATCAGTCCGGCCGACCCGCTGCACGTCTCGCATCTTGCCGATACTGCTGCGTCGCTTCTGACCCGGCACCCCGATCTGGCGGGTGTGTGCCTCACGGGGCTCGATGCGCCGCAGATGGCGTCGGCGATCACCGATCTCGTGAAGTCCGTGAAAGACGCAGCAGGCACGATCCCGGGGCGCACACTATCTCTCCAAGTCGGCTGTCCTGGCAGCGACGCCGAACTCGCAGGCTTCCTCGAGCAGAAAGGACAGGACCTCATCGCCCTTGGCGCCATCGCGGACACGCTCTACCTTGACACCGGAGCGAACGTCGACGCGGATGGCGACGGCGAATGGGATTACGAGCCGTCCTGGCCGGCCGAGGCAGTCGGTTACGCGGCCGGGCTGGGCTTGTCGGCCGACTTGGTCGTGCTGCTGCCGACCGCGGATCTGATGGAGCCCTTCGAGGACACGGACGACGACGGTATCTGTGACGAACTGGAGCTATTCACGGATTTCGACGGCGATGGATTGTGGAGTGTCGACATCCCGCTGGTCCCTGAGCGGCGGGTTCATCTTGAACCGGGCGTCGTAGGTGTT
>CAZEOK010000041.1:0-24109 GCA_964513745.1 uncultured bacterium | reverse complement strand
CGGGCCGATCTGGTCGAGCGAGGAGGCGAAGGCCATCAGACCGTAGCGCGAAACGCTGCCGTAGGTGGGCTTGAGCCCGGCGATGCCGCAGCAGGCCGCGGGCTGGCGGATCGAGCCGCCGGTGTCCGAGCCGAGCGCCGCAAGGCACTCGCCGGCTGCGACGGCGGCCGCGGAGCCCCCCGAGGAACCGCCGGGGATCGTCGCCGTGTCCCAGGGGTTGCTGGTGGCGCCGAACGCCGAGTTCTCGGTCGAGGAGCCCATCGCGAATTCGTCGAGGTTCGTCTTGCCCAGGAACACGGCGCCGGCCGCGCGCAGGCGCTCGACGACGGTCGCGTCGTAGGGGGGCACAAAGTTCTCCAGGATGCGCGAGGCGCAGGTAGTGGGCGCGCCGCGCGTGCAAAGGTTGTCCTTCAGGGCGAGCGGCGCGCCCCAGAGCGGCGGGCGCCGGTCCGGCGTCGGGGCTTCGCGATCGGCACGGCGGGCGGCGGCGAGGGCCGCGTCGGCATCGACGCGCAGGTAGGCGTGCACCGCCGGCTCGACGCGCCCGATGCGCTCGAGCAGCGCGCGGGTGACCTCCTCGGAGGAGAAATCGCCCCGGCGGTGCCCGTCGGCGAACTGCCGCAGCGTCAGCCAGACCAGATCGCTCATTCGATGATCTTCGGCACCGCGAAGTGGCCCTGATCGGCGGCCGGCGCGTTCGCGAGCGCTTCGGCGGTCGACAGGCACTGATGCGCGACGTCGTCGCGCATCACGTTCGTCAGCGGCAGCACGTGGCTTGTCGGCTCGACGCCGGTCGTGTCAACCTCCGCCAGCTGACCCATGTACTCGAGGATGGCGTTGAGTTGGCCGGTGAGCCGCTCCTCCTCGCCGGGGGCAAGGTCGAGGCGCGCCAGGGACGCCACGTAACGAACTTGATCGGCGGTGATCCTGTCCCGCCCCTGCATATCGCCCACCAGAACCTCCTCTAGCCGGCCAGCCAGCCGGGCCAGACATTCATGATAGCATAGCCGGAATGGACTCCGGAGACGCCGCCGGCATCCCGAGCGCGCGGGTAAGGGTCTGGGCGACGGCCGCTGCAGTCGCCGTGCTGTCCGCGCTGCCGTACCTGGCAGGCGGGGTCAGCGGCTCCTTCATCGCCATCGACGACGGCGATTACATCTACGACAACCCCCGCGTCCGCGACGGCCTGACCCGCGCCGGCGTGCGCTGGGCTTTGACGAGCTTTCACGCGAGCAACTGGCACCCACTGACCTGGATCTCCCACATGGCGGACATCTCGCTCTTCGGATTGGACGCGCGGGGCCACCACCTGACGAGCGTCCTGATCCACGCCCTGGCGGCTGCCCTCCTCTGTGTCGCCCTGCACCGGATGACGGGAGCTCTCGGCCGCAGCGCGTTCGTCGCCGCGCTCTTCGGAGTCCACCCGTTGCACGTGGAGTCGGTCGCCTGGGCCGCCGAGCGCAAGGACGTGCTTGCGGGTCTGCTCTTCGCCTTCGTGCTGCTCGCCTACGCGCAATACGCGCGCCGCCCGCGCCCGCTTGGCTACCTCGCGGTGGTGGCGCTCCTGGCTCTGGGCCTGACGGCCAAGCCGATGCTCGTGACGGCGCCCTGCGTGCTGCTGCTGCTGGATTTCTGGCCTTTGGGGCGGTCGCCGGGCACCGCTGGCGCCGGAGCCGCCACGGCGCACAGGATCAAGCAGCGGCACCTGCTGGCCGAGAAGGTGCCGCTGCTGGCGCTCTGCGCCGGGGCCTCGTGGCTCACCCTGATCGCCCAGCGGACAGGGGGAACGCTCGCGACTCTGGAGCGCCACCCGCCGGGGCATCGTCTGGCGAACGCGCTGGTCTCGTACGCCGTCTATCTCCGCGACGCGATCTGGCCTTCCAGCCCGGCCGTCTACTACCCCCACCCGGCCTCACTGCCCTCGCCGGCCGTGATCGCAGCTGCCCTGCTGGTGCTCGCGGCCCTTTCATGGGTCGCATGGGCCGGGCGCCGCCGCCGGCCCTTCCTGGCGACGGGCTGGCTCTGGTACCTCGGGATGCTGGTCCCCGTGCTCGGCCTCGTCCAGGTGGGCGGGCAGGCGCGCGCCGACCGCTACACCTACCTGCCCCTGCTCGGCGTGTTTCTGATGCTCGCCTGGTCGGTGCCGCCGACCTCATCCCCGCGGCGCCGACTCCCGCCGCGGGCAATCGTCGCCGTCACGATCCTCCTGCTGCTCGCGGGCCTGAGTGCCGCGCACCTGCGGCACTGGCGCGACAGCGAGACGCTCTTCCGGCGCGCGCTGGCGGTGACGACGGGCAACTGGCTGATCCACAACAACCTGGGGGCCGTTCTGCTTGCCCGGGACCGGCTCGACGAGGCCGCCGAACAGTTCCAGAAAAGCCTGCAATCCAGCCCCAGGGCGGAAAACCACAACAATCTCGGGATGGTCCTGTTCCGCGGGAGGCAGATCGACGGCGCGATCGAGCAGTACCGCCAGGCGTTGCGGCTGAGGCCCGATTACGCCGCAGCCCGGCACAATCTCGGCCTGGCCCTCGCGGCGCTCGGGCGCACCGAGGAGGCGACGGGACACTTCCGCGAGGCCCTGCGCCTGAATCCTGGTTTCTTCGAGGCCGCTCTTGCCCTGGGACGGGCATCCGCGGAGTTGGGGCGACCCACTGAGGCTGCCGGCGCCTACCGCGAAGCCCTGCGCCTTCGGCCACAGTCCGTCGAAGCGCGCTCCGGACTCGCCGCCGTCCTGAGGCGGTAACGCTCCCGAGCGGGTGCGCGGCCAGTCACCCGCGACGGACGCATACGGTATACTCCGCCGCATGCCTGCCAGGGACGCCGACCGGGGAGCCCGGCCCCGGCCGCGCGTTCTCGCCGTCATCGTGCTCCTCGTGGGCCTGGCCGCCGCGCTGCCCTATCTGGTCGGCGGAGTGAGCCGGAGCTTCATCCCGCTGGATGACCAGCTCTATGTGTCCGACAATCCCCGGGTCGGCGCCGGGCTCACGCTCGAGGGAGCGCGCTGGGCCCTGACCACGTTCTACGCCGACAACTGGCACCCCCTGACCTGGATCTCGCACATGACCGACGTCTCGCTCTTCGGCCTCGACCCCCGCGCCCACCACGCTGTCAACATCGGGCTGCATGCACTTGCCGCGGGGGTATTTTTCCTGGCGCTTGTCCTGATGACGGGAGCCCCGGCGCCAAGCGCCCTTGCGGCTCTGCTCTTCGGCGCCCACCCGCTCCAGGTCGAGTCCGTGGCCTGGGTCTCGCAGCGCAAGGGGGTGCTCTCCGGGCTCCTTTTCGCGCTCGTGCTGCTGGCCTACGAGCGCTACACGCGGCGCCGGGGCGCCGGAAGCTACCTCGCGGCGCTGCTGGCGCTGGCCCTCGGGCTGGCAGCGAAGCCGATGCTCGTCACCGTCCCGTTCGTGCTGCTGCTGCTCGATATCTGGCCCCTCGGCCGCACGCGGCTGGCCCGGCCGGCCGGCGACGCCGAGCGGGGCACCGTGCCGCTGGCCTGGCTCGTGCTCGAGAAGGTCCCCTTCTTCGCGCTGAGCGCGGGGGCGGCCGCGCTGACGTACCTCGCGCAGGGCTCCGGCGGCACCGTGGTCTCCCTGGCGGGGCTCTCGCCCGGCGTCCGGTCCGCAAACGCCCTCGTCGCGTACGCCTTGTACCTCGGCAAGAGTGTCTGGCCGTCCTCGCTGGGCGTGTTCTATCCCCACCCGCTGACCGCGCCGCCCTTGGTGCAGGTCGTGGCCGCGCTATTGCTGCTGAGCGCACTGTCGGCCGCGGCCGTGCTCACGCTGCGGCGCCGGCCCGCCATCGCCGTCGGCTGGCTCTGGTTTCTCGGGATGCTCGTGCCCGTGATCGGCCTGGTACAGGTGGGGCTGCAGCGGATGGCGGACCGCTACGTCTATCTCCCGATCGTCGGGCTCCTGATTGCGGGTGCCTGGAGTTTCCCGGGGGCGGGCGGCGGGCTCCGCCGTCGAGGGGTGGCGCTCGGGGCTGGGGCCGCGGTCATCCTGCTGGCGACGTCAACCGCGATCCAGGTCGGCCGCTGGAAGAATGGCGAAACGCTGTTCCTGCACACCCTCGAGGTCACAACCGACAATTGGCTCGTGCAGAGCACCCTTGCGAACACTCTGCTCGAACAGGGCCGTCCCGAGGAAGCCCTCCCCCGCTACCGGGAAACCGTCCGGATCATGCCCGGCTACGCCGGCGGGCACTTCGGGCTCGGGAACGCGCTGTTCGCGCTCGACCGGATGGAAGAGGCGGCCGCCTCCTTCCGCGAGGCGCTGCGCATCCGCCCCCGCCACCTGATGGCCCACTGCAACCTCGGGTTGCTGCTCAACGGCCTCGGGCGCTACCGGGAGGCGACCCCCCACTTGCGCGAGGCGCTGCGGATCTCGGCGGGGGCGGAAGGCTACAGCGGTGCGCCGCTGCCTCCGGTCCTGAAGGCCGTCGTACAGACGAGCCTGGAGAGAGCCCTCGTCGCGCAGGGGCTTCAAAACCGCCTCACTCCACGGTGACGCTTTTGGCCAGGTTGCGCGGCTGGTCCACGTCGTGCCCGCGCGCGTCGGCGAGGTGGTAGGCGAAGAGCTGCAGCGGCACGGTGAGCAGGATCGGCGTCAGGAAGGGGTTCGTGCGCGGCACCGTGTAGAGATGGTCGGCCTTCGACGCCAGGTCCCTGCCGGCCCGGTCGGTGAAGGCGATCACGATGCCGTACCGGCTCTTGACCTCCTCGATGTTGCCGTACATCTTGCTGAAGTTCTCGTTGCGCGGCGCCAGGACGATCACCGGCAGCTCGGAGTCGATCAGCGCGATCGGCCCGTGCTTCATCTCGCCGCCCGCGTACCCCTCGGCGTGGACGTAGGAGATCTCCTTGAGCTTGAGGGCGCCCTCGAGCGCGACGGGATAATTGACCCCACGGCCGAGGAAGAGGCAGTCGCGGCTCTTCGCGAAACGCTGGCCCAGCTCGGCCACCGCGCCGTCCAGCGCCAGCGCGCGGCCGATGAGCGCGGGCAGGCGCACCAGGTCGGCCAGGTGCCTCGCGACCTCGGCGCGGGGCAGGCGGCCGCGCTGCTGCCCGAGCGCCAGCGCGAGCAGGTAGAGCGCCGTCAGCTGCGACGTGAAGGCCTTGGTCGAGGCCACGCTGATCTCCGGCCCGGCGTGGGTGTAGAGCACGCCGCCGGCCTCGCGCGCGATGCTCGAGCCAAGGACGTTGCAGACGGCCAGGTGGAAGCCCCCCTTCGAGCGCGCCTCGGCGAACGCGGCCCGGGTGTCGGCCGTCTCCCCGGACTGCGAGATGGCCACGGTGAGCACGCCATCCTCGGCGGGAGCACCGCGATAGCGGAATTCGGAAGCCAGGTCGACTTCTGCCGGAAGGCCCGCGAGCCGTTCCACGAAGTGCTCGCCGATCAATGCGGCGTGCCAGGACGTGCCACAGGCAAGGAAGCGCACGCGGCGGATCCCGGCGACGAGCTTCGGCGTGAGGCCGACCTCGTCGTCGAGGATCACCCGTCCGGCCGCCTGGCTCACGCGGGTGCGGAAGGTGTCGAGGCAGGCGGTCGGCTGCTCGTGGATCTCCTTGAGCATGAAGTGCTTGTAGCCGCCGCGCTCGGCGGACACCGGGTCCCAGGCGATGTGGCAGGGCTTCGGGCGGCGCGTCCTGCCGGAGGCGTCCGCCAGATCGATCCGGTCGCGGCGCAGCACGGCCGTCTCGCCGTTGTCGAGGTAGATCACCTCGCGGGTGTGCGCGATGAGCGCTGGAACGTCGGAGGCGAGGAACTGCTCGCCCTGGCCGCGGCCGATCACGAGCGGGCTCCCTTCGCGAGCGGCGTACAGGCACTCGGGCTCCTCGGTGCAGAGGATCGCCAGCGCGTAGGAGCCCTCGATCTCGGCCAGGGTTTTGACCAGTGCCCGGCGGGCGTCCCCGCCGCGGTAGTGGCTGTGCAACAGGACCGCCACGACCTCGGTGTCGGTCTCGGACGAGAAGGCGTAGCCGCGGCGCTGGAGGCGCTTTTTCAGCACGAGGTGGTTCTCGATGATGCCATTGTGCACCACGATAAACGGGCCGGAGCGGTGCGGGTGGGCGTTCTGCTCGCTCGGGCGACCGTGGGTCGCCCAGCGGGTGTGGCCGATGCCGAGCGTGCCGGTGAGCCCCGCCGGGCCGATGGCGGCCTCGAGCGCGGCGATCTTGCCGACGCTGCGGCAGACGGCGACCTCCCCGCCCTCGATGATCGCGACGCCGGCCGAGTCATACCCCCGGTACTCAAGCCGGCGCAGCCCGTCGATCAGGATGGGAAGCGCGGGCCGCCCGCCGATGTAGCCTACGATGCCGCACATGGCTTATCTCCCAAGAAATTTTCGGGCAAGTACAGCACCTGCCGTACCCGTGCAGGCTGCGGGGTCCTGACGCTGCGGACCTCCATCGTGCTCGCTTCGCTGCGCGCCCCGGAGACCTCCCCTCCGCGCCACCCCTCCGCCGCTCCCGTTGCACTTCGGGCATGACCATAAACCTCGCCGGCGACTGACATGGGCGGTGGCGGGACGGCACGGTTCGGCATCGTCATTTTTTTCCGAGGCGTTCGCGGCGGCGGGCGGCCCAGCCCGCGACGGTCTTCTGCGGCGCGCGCGAGAGCGCCAGGGCCCCCGGCGGGACGTCTTTCGTCACCGTCGTGCCGGCCGCGACGAGGGCGCCCCGGCCGATCCGCACCGGCGCCACCAATTGCGTGTCGCTGCCGATGAAGACGTCGTCGTCGATGACCGTGGTGAACTTCGCATACCCGTCGTAGTTGCAGGTGATGGTGCCCGCCCCGACGTTCACCCGCCGCCCGATCTCGGCGTCGCCGAGGTAACTCAGGTGGTTCGCCTTGGCTCCGGCGCCGAGCCGCGCCTTCTTGGTTTCGACGAAATTGCCGATGCGCACGCCGGCCGCCAGGCGCGTGCCGGGACGCAGGTGCGCGAAGGGGCCGACGCGGCAGCCGCGTCCGATCGCAGCCTCCTCGACGACGCAGCAATCGGCGACGACGCTTCCGGGCGCGATCCGGCTGTCCCTGACCCTGGCGTGCGGGCCGATCCGGCAGCCGCCGCCGACCACCGTTGCCCCCTGGAGGGTCGTCCCCGGGAACAGCACGCTGTCGACGCCGATGCGCACCCCGGGCTCGACCCACGTCGAGGCCGGGTCGACCACCGTGACCCCGGAGCGCATCAACCGCTCGAGCACGCGGCGGCGCAACACGTCGTTGACGCGCGCGAGCTGCCCGCGGTCGTTGACGCCGAGCATCTCCTCCGGGTCGTCACAGGGGACGCCGACGACGGCGAGCCCGGCACGCACCGCGGCGGCGATGACGTCGGTGAGGTAATACTCCTGCTGGCGGTTGGCGGCCCGCAGCCGCCCGAGGGCGCGGTCGAGAAAACGGTTGTCGAAACAGTAGACCCCGGCATTGACCTCGACGATGCGCCGCGTGGCGGCGTCCGCATCGTCGTGCTCGACGATCGACTGCACCCGGCCCTGCGCGTCGCGCACCACGCGGCCGTACCCGGCGGGGTCCACGGGCCGGGACGTCAGGAAGCTCACCGTCGCGCGGCGGCGGCGGTGCTCGGCGAGGAGGCGGCGCACCGTGGCCGCGGTCAGCAGCGGCGTGTCGCCGGAGAGCACCACGGTGTCGCCCTCTCCCGCGAAGAGGCGGCGTGCCTGGCGCACGGCGTGGCCGGTGCCCCAGATCTGCCGCTGCAGGACGGCCGCGAAACCGGGGGGCAGCACCTTCGTCACCGCGTCGGCCTGGAATCCGACGACCGCGCCGCGGCGGGCGGCCGGCAGCGCTCGAGCGACCTCGAGCGGCCAGGCGATCAACGGGCGCCCGAGGACCGGGTGCAGGACCTTCGCGACGGCGGAGCGCATCCGCGTGCCGCGGCCGGCCGCGAGGACGAGAACGGTGAGTTGACGCGCCATCGATCCTGATTCTCCGTCGTGCCCGTAATGTGCCGGCATCATAGCACACGGCAGCAGTTCCGCCCGGGACCGGGACCCCGTTTCGCGCGTACGCGCGGAACCAGGTGAGAGCAAATGTCTCCAGGCCTTGATTTTGAGGTTCTTCTGCCCGGCGATCGGAATTCGTTTCATCACGAGTTCCATGAGTTCCCTCGCCGTGTGTTGTACGAGCAATGCACCGCAATTCTTGCAGTCTCGTCGCCAGCGGTTCCTGCTCGCCTCCTCTTACGCGCGGATTTGGGGCGGGACCGGCGGCATTGACGCCGGGCCTCATGGTCAGGTAGAAACTCATTGGCGCGGGACACCCGCTGCCACCGAAGAGGATCATGCGCAGCAGCGACACGCCGCCGCGGCTCGACTTCGCAGTCCGGTCGCTCGAAGGGGAGGAGATCCTCCCCGCGGGCACCTTCCTGACCACCGAGGCTCTGCAGGCCGTTGCCGAGGCCGGCCGGGGCCGGCGCCCGAAGCTGCGGGTCCTGCTGGAGCACGGGACGGTCCGCCGCGACCTGGCGCGTGCCGTCGGCGTCGAGCAGTACGCGACGATCTTCGGCAGCGATCAGGAGTACCGCGAACTCGAGCAGCTGATGGCGCAGGCCCGGCTCCCGGAGCCCTGCCTGCTCGGCCTTGACTGGTTTCAGGCAAACGACGGCTACACCTACCGGCACATCCTGATGGTTTTCGCCCTCTCCAGCCTGCTCGCGCGGCACTTCGGCCACGCCGCCTCCGCGACCGAGTCGGTGGCGGGGCCGCTGCACGACTTCGGCAAGCTCTGCGTGCCGCTGGAGGTCCTGATCAAGCGCACCGCGCTGACCCGCGCGGAGCGCCGGCAGCTCGAACAGCACACGCTCGCGGGCCACGTGCTGCTCAGTCACTACTCGGGCGATGCCGCGGATTACAGCGCCGGGGTCGCCCGCGATCACCACGAGCGACGCGACGGCTCGGGCTACCCGCACGGCATCGCGCTGGCCGACCCGCTCGTCGAGATCGTGGCGGTCTGCGACATCTACGACGCGCTGGTCTCGCCCCGCCCCTACCGGCGCACGTCGTTCAACAACCGCTCGGCGCTCGAGGAGTTGACCGCGATGGCCGGAACCGGCCGCATCGGCTGGGACGCGGTGCAGCTGCTCGTCTCCCTGAACCGCAAGGACCATCCGCCGCCCGAGCGCTGCGCGGTCTCGCTGGAAAAACGCGGGACGCCGCCCGCCGACAACCTCTACGGCATCTTCGCCGACAGCGACGGGCGCTGAAAAGGGCCCATCTGCGGCGTTGCGCCTTGCGGGGCGCATCAGGGCCTCCTGAACGACCCGGGCTACCTCAGAACCACTTCTTGCGCCGGAAGTACGCCAGCATCCCGAGGGCGACAACGATCATGATCCCCCAGACGAGGCCGTAGCCGTAGCGCCACGAGAGCTCCGGCATGTGTTCGAAGTTCATGCCGTAGACGCCGGCGATGAAGGTCAGCGGGATGAAGATCGTCGCTATCACCGTGAGCACCTTCATCACCTCGTTCATCCGGTTGCTGACGCTCGAGAGGTAGATGTCGAGCATGCCGGCGAGGATGTCGCGGTAGGTCTCGACGGTGTCCAGCACCTGCACGGCGTGGTCGTAGAGGTCGCGCAGGTAGACGCCGGTCGACTCGCGCACCAGATCGCGCTCGCGCTGCAGGCCGCCGATCAGCTCGCGCAGCGGCCAGACCGACTTGCGCAGGTCGATCACCTCGCGCTTGAGCAGGTAGACCGCGTGGAGCGTCTTCGGGGTGGGGGAGAGCATGAGCTCCTCCTCGAGAACCTCGATGCGGTCGCCGAGGCGTTCGAGCACGAGGTAATAACTGTCGACGATGGCGTCGATGATCGAGTAGGCCAGGTAGTCCGGCCCGCCCTGGCGGCAGTGCGCCTTGTCGGCCTTCAGCCGCTCGCGCAGCGGCCGCACCCAGGGCTGGGGCCCCTCGTTGAAGGAAAGCAGCCAGCGGTCGCCCAGCACGAGGCTGATCTGCTCGCCGTGGATCTCGTCGCTGCCCTCGTGGCCATGAAAGACGTTGAGGTCCATGAAGATGTGGTTGCCATAGCTCTCGAGCTTCGGCCGCTGCTCGGTGTGGGCAATGTCCTCGAGCAGCAGCGGGTGCAGACCGAAGCGCTTGCCCACGCGATCGAGGATGTCGACGTCGTGCACCCCGTCGACGTTGATCCAGAGCGTGCGCTGGTCGCCGGGGTCGGGGAAGGCCGCCTCGATCGCGGCGACTCCACGCTCCTCATACCCGGCTGCGTCGTAGAGCGTCCGGGTGATCGCCACCGCGGAGCGGCCGTGATCCGGCTCCGAGGTCGGGACGAGGGTGCCGGGGGCAAGGCCGGCTTTCTGGGCGATGCGGCGCTTGCGCTTCTTGTGCACCATGCCGGTACTCTAGCATTTTCCGCCGCAGCTGCAGCTGCCGCCACGCGCCTTCTCGAACGCCTCGCGACCCTCGCGCCAGGACAGCGCGGCGATGACGAACGCGCCGAGGGTGTCGACGTGCCTGATCCCCGTCGCCTCGTATCCCAGGCTCGAGGCGAGCAGCACGAACGAGAGCGCAAGGCAGGCACGGGTGCAGGCGGCGTCGGCGAGGATGGCCGCCGAGCCGAGCGCGCGGCCGACGGCGACCTTCAGGCGTATCAGCAGCCACATCGCGACGATGGAGACCGAGGCGACGACAATCCCCCAGAAGGTGGTCTCGGGCGCCGTGCCCTGCAGGAGGTTCACGGCCGCCGTCACGATCAGCCCGCCCGTCAGCAGGTAGAACGAAGCACCGGTCACGCGCAACGCGGTCTTCTCGAATTCGTCCGCGCCCTCCCCGTCCGTGCTCGCGCGCAGCCGCCGCATCATGTGCCAGATGCCGATCCCCGAGATGACCTCGACGAATGAGTCCAGCCCGAAGCCGAACAGCGCGACCGTTTCGTCCGCGAACCCGAAATAAACCGAGACCAGCCCCTCGAGCAGGTTGTAGCCGATGGTGAAGGCCGCCAACTGCGCCGCCCGGGCATACAGCCCGGCCCGGGCGGCAGACGGGAGACGCGGGGGAAGACCACTTCCTGGATGTACCTTCATGGCTCGCAAGTATACGGGCAAACAAGGCCGATCCATCGGGAAAAGAGCCGGCCCTGCCAACGCGACGACGGCCGAGCCTCGGGCAGGGACCGGCATGCAGGTCCGCGCCGGGCTTGACAGGATGCGGCCGGGGAGACGAAGGTACGCGCTCCATGGCCGAATCCTCGAATCCGCTCCTCGAGCTCCTGCGCGTCTTCCCGCCGGGCCGGCTCTACAGCCTCGCCCCGAAAGCCTCGATCCTGCGGGGATTCGAGTATTTCCGGCGGGGCGCCCTCTCGGAGTTTCGCTGGAGCGCCGACGGATCGGTCCTCACCGCCTCGGTGCTCGGCCAGGCCCTGTACCTCGT
Source organism: uncultured bacterium (assembly GCA_964513745.1). Classification (GTDB taxonomy): domain Bacteria; phylum JAUVQV01; class JAUVQV01; order JAUVQV01; family DATDCY01; genus DATDCY01. Next base: position 12,710 of record CAZEOK010000041.1, on the reverse strand, counting down.
GAACATCCAGGCGGGAGCGCGGGACCTGGACTTCGCCTGCACCTGTCCGGCCTGGGAACCCGGCCGGAACTGCAAGCACATCGTCTGCTCCCTGCTCACCGTGAAAAATCTGCTCAACCCCGGCTCGTTCATGGTGCAAGGCTGGCTCCCCGGCAAACGGGAGGTCCTGCTGCGGCAGATCGAATCCGGTGCGGCAAAAGCTCGACAGCAGGTCCCACCGGCGCTCGCGACGTCAGCGCGAGCGCCGGCCGCGAAGTCGACGGGCCGGACGGACCCGGCCGGCTCTGGGTATGCGATCGCGATCGTGCCGGGGCGGCCGATTGCCGACCTCTTCATCACGCACGACGGCCAGCCGGCGCCGGAGTATCGCCACTTCGCGAGCTGCCCCCCCGAGTTGCGCGAACTGCTCTCGCCGTACCTGCGCCGCGACCTCGACGGCAAGCTGCGGTTCCTCGCACGGTATCTCGCGGATCATGGCGGCAAACAGCCGCTGCTGCTGCAAACCCCTTCGGGGGAGCGACCGCTGCGGTATGTCCCCGCGGACGATGATTCCGCACGCACCGAGCTTGACGCCAGAGCCGAAGGCATCCGGGCCGCGAAGGTCTTTCTGCTCCAGGGGAGAGCGCTGCGCGGGGGGCAGATCGGCGACGGGATCGCCCTCGACGCCGACGGCGGCGCCATCTCGGTGGCGATCGAGCACTCGGGGTGGCGCATCTGGAATGAGCTCACCGGAGCTTTCCTGTTCCACGGCCCGGAGGCGGAGCATTCCGACGACGATGCGGGAGAGCGGGTGCTCCACCACCTCCGGGTCCCATTCTACTACCCGGCGGACGAGGGCAAGGCTCCTGCCGCCGCGCTGCTGAAGATCGCCGGGCGGGTGGCCGAGGCGGAAGAAGTGCGGCCACGGTACCGGTTGAGCATCCTTCCCGGCAGCGACCCGGACAGCCGGCAGCTGCGCGCGGAGGTCGTCCTCGGCGAAGCCGCGGTGCAGCCCAACCCGACGCTCACCAGGTTCCTCCGCTTCTCGGAGCTGCGGGTCTCGCAGGCTCTGCGCGCCAACAAGCGCCGCTCGGTGCTCTGCGCGGCCTTCATCGAGATCCTCGCCGCGCCGACACTCAAGGAGGCGCAGGGCGCCATCTCGCGGGCCGTGCGCCACGAGGCGATCGACCGGCACCACCTGCGCCACGAAGTGCGGGATCTGCTCCAGACCAATCTCGTGACCTCCCGGCTGGAACGACGCGCCCTGATCCCCGACGGCGCGCGCTGGGTTTCAGCGCCGGTCGAGCTGCGCCGCGAGCTCGATCTCTACCGGATCCCGTTCGGTCTCTTCGGCTGGGAGATCTTCAAGGAGATGCCCGCCGCCGACCTCATGCAGGTGCCGGCCGGAGCGCTTTACCAGGGGCTTCCGCCCTTGATCTCGGCGCTCGACGCCGTGGGGATCGAGTTGCGCGAGGCAAGCCTGCCCGTGCGCAGCGCGACCTGGGAGTTCAGCTTCGACGCACGGCGCCCGGCGGGGATCAACTGGTTCGAGATCAGGCCGGAGATCCGCTGCGACGGCCGGCTGCTCGGTGCGCGTGACGTGAAGCGCATTCTCAAGGGCAGCGGCGCGGTCGAGATCGACGGCTGCCTGCGGGTCCTCGACCCCGCGGCGCGGGAGGTGCTCACCCTGCTCGGCGGCGTCCGGGGCGACGGCGGTGCGAAAAAAGGCGGACGGCGGGAGATCGTCGAAGTCCCCCGACTGCGGATTCTCGACTGGATCCACCTGCGGCGCCGCGGCGTCACGGTGCGCCTGCCACCCGGGGACGAGGCCGTCGTCGACCGCCTGTTGCACTTCGAGCGCATCGGGGAGCGACCCCTGCCCGCCGGGCTGCAGGCGACGCTGCGTCCCTACCAGCGGGAGGGCTGGCACTGGCTGGCTTTCCTCTACGAGCACGGGTTCGGCGCCTGCCTCGCCGACGACATGGGCCTCGGCAAGACCCTGCAGGCGATCATCCTGCTCGGTGGCATCCGGGAGGGTCTGGTGCGCCCGCCCGGGGAGGATGGCCGGCGGCCACACCTGATCGTGGTCCCCCCGAGCCTGCTCTTCAACTGGGAGAGCGAGATCCGCAAGTTCTACCCCGGCCTCGCCGTCGCCTCCTACGGCGGCGCGGAGCGCTCGACCGACTTCGGCGGCGCCGATGCTGTGCTCACGACCTACGGCCTTGTCCGGCGCGACCTGGACCGGCTCAAGGCCATCCCCTTCGACGTGATCGTCTTCGACGAGGCGCAGGCGGTGAAGAACGCGGCAACCGATACCACCGGCGCCGTCCGGCAGCTCCAGGCCCGCTTCAAGCTGGCGATGACCGGCACGCCGGTCGAGAACCACCTCGGCGAATACGTCTCGATCCTCGAGCTCGCGGTGCCGGGCCTGCTCGGCGACCTGCGCGAGGGGCAAACCGAGGCGATCATCAGGCGCACGCGTCCGTTCGTGCTGCGCCGGACCAAGGAGCAGATCCTCGAGGAGCTGCCCCCCAAGGTCGAGACCGACATCTACCTGGACCTCACGGAGCACCAGAAGCCGCTCTACCGCCGGACCGTCGAATCCGTCAGGGCCACGATCGACACGGCCTACCGTTCGCGAACGGCAGCCCAGGCCCGGATCATCGCCCTCACCGCGCTGCTGCGGCTGCGGCAGATCTGCGTCTCGCCGCAACTCGTCGACCCCGCGCACCCGGAGCCCTCGCCCAAGATCGGCTTTCTGATCGCGCAGCTCCGTGAGCTGCTCGACGAAGGACACCGCGCGCTGGTCTTCTCCCAGTTCACGTCCTTCCTCGACCTGGTCGAGCCGGAGCTCGAGCGCGGCGGCATCGCCTTCGCGCGGCTCGACGGCTCGACGCCGACCGTGAAGCGCAAGCGGCTCGTCGAGGAGTTCCAGTCCGGCGGGGGGCCGGGCGTCTTTCTGCTGAGCCTCAAGGCGGGGGGGCAGGGGCTCAACCTGACGAGCGCCTCCTACGTCTTCCACCTCGACCCGTGGTGGAATCCGGCGGTGGAAAACCAGGCCTCCGACCGCACGCACCGAATCGGCCAGCGCCGGACCGTGACCATCACCCGGATCCTGATGCGCCACACCATCGAGGAGAAGATGATGGCGCTCAAGCAGCGCAAGCTCGACCTCTACCGGGCCGTGCTGACCGGAGCCGAAGGCGGCGGGGGCGGGGCGGCGCTCAGCCGGGAGGACCTGACGTTCCTGCTGGGGTGAGCGCGCCCGATCGCTCACGTTGACAAATCGCCGCCCAGTTCCGAGAATCCTCGCGGGTGAGAGTGTGGAGTCGTGTCAGGAGGCTCCTGGGCAGGAGATGGGCCTTTGTCAGGGCCTTAATTAGAGCAGCGGCGTTCGGGAGAGCATCATGGGAGAGAGAAGAAGGGCCGGCAGCGTGGGTAATCTCATCGTAGCGTGCCTGCTGCCCGCGATGATGCTGGCGTGCGCGACGCCTCGTACCACCGCTCCCGCTCCGGTTCCGGTTCCCGTTTCCGTTTCCGTTCCCACTCCCGTTCCCAAGGCACTGCTGCAGGAAGACCCGTTCGACCCCCGGTACAAGGTCCATTGTGACAACGTTTCGGGCAAGACTGTCTGCGTGATGACCGGCAACGCGCTGCGTCCCTTCAGCCCGCGCTACCCGCTGCTCTCGCTGGGGGTGATCAGCGAGACCGACAAGGACGGCCGGCAGCGGTATTTCCTCAGGGCCGTATTCGTGAACGAGCGGCAGTGGCTCAACATCGGCCCGGGCGAAACCCTGCAGATGGCGGCCGACGGCGAGTCGCTCCGGTTCAGCGGCGCCGGCAGCGGGGGCGCCCGCCACACCGGGGAGAACGACAAGGTGTACGAGATCGCCCTCTACGAAACCGAGGCCACGGCCATCCGGAAGATCGCGGTGGCAAGAGAAGTCTCCGTGAACCTGAAGGGCGACTTCCCGCTCCAGAAGAACTTCGGCAGCTTCAACAATCTCTATTTCCGGCAATTCATCCAGCACTATATCGACAAAGCGCCGCCAGCGGCCAGGTGACGCCCTTCGTCGTGCCACGGCTTGACCCCGCGCCGGCCATCGCAACCCGCGCGGGGAGTCCGCGCCATGCGTAGCCTCCGGATTCTCATCGCCGCCTGCGGGGTCCTCCTGGTGACGGCACTCGCCCTCGGGCAGGTCCGGTCTTTCTCCTACATCAACTTCGACGATTCCGTCTATCTGACCGACAACGCCGCGGTGCGGGACGGGCTCTCCTGGCGGAGCACGGCCTGGGCGTTGACCACGATGCACGGCGGGAACTGGCATCCGCTGACGTGGCTCTCGCACATGGCCGACGTCAGCCTCTTCGGCATGGCGCCGGGACCACATCACGCGGTCAACTTCCTGATCCACGCGTTGACCTCGCTCGCGCTGCTCCTGGTGCTGCGGGCGGCGACCGGAGCGCTCTGGCGCAGCGCGCTGGTCGCCGCGCTCTTCGCGGTCCACCCGCTGCACGTCGAGGCCGTGGCCTGGGTCTCGGAGCGCAAGGAAGTCCTCTCGGCGCTCCTCGCCACGCTGGCGATCGCCGCCTGGATTGCCTATGCCCGCCGCCCGGGGAGGCTGCGCTTCCTGGCCAGCGCCTTGCTGTTCGCGCTCGCGCTGACGGCGAAACCGATGCCGGTCTCGCTCCCCCTGCTCCTGCTGGCGCTCGATTACTGGCCACTCGACCGGGCACGGCTTCGCTCGCCGGCGTCCCTCGTTCTGGAGAAGGCCCCCTTCTTCCTCGTGGCGGGGATCAGTTCGGCGCTGACTCTCGCGGCGCAGACGGGCGGCGGCGCAGTGCAGACGCTCGCGCACTACTCCCTCGCCGCGCGGGCGGCGAATGCGGCCGAGGCGCCCCTGGTCTACATCGGCCGCGCCCTCTGGCCGGCACGGCTGGGTTTCTTCTACCCGCACGCCGGGGAGTCCTACTCACGCCCCGCTTTCGCGGCGACGCTCGTCGCACTCGCGCTTCTGACGATCCTCGCCGTCGTCTGCCGCCACCGGTGGCCGTGGCTGGCCGCAGGCTGGGCCTGGTACCTCGCCGCGCTCTTCCCGGTGCTCGGCCTGATCCAGGTCGGCCACCAGGCGGGCGCCGACCGGTACACCTATTTCCCCCTCACGGGTGTTCTCGTCGCGGCGGCCTGGTGGCTGCCCGCCCCCCGGGAGCCACGCAAGCTGGCGGTGCTTGCGGCCGCCGCCTGCGCCGTCGTCGGGGCGAGCGCGATCGCGGCGCACCGACAGGCCGGGTACTGGCGCGATGACATCGCCCTGTTCTCCAACGTCCTGCGCATCAACCCCGCCGACGATAAGGCACACGACTTCCTCGGCGCGAAGCTGCAGGAGGCGGGGCGGCTCGACGAGGCGATCCGCCACCACCGCGAGGCGACACGCCTCTGCGGGTGGTGCCCCGATTACCCCTTCAATTTCGCGAATGCCCTCGCCGCCGCCGGGGAGCTGCCGGAGGCCGTGACCCAGTATCGCGCCGCCCTCGCGCTCGCGCCCGACCGGAGCAAAACCTGGAACAATCTCGGCGTCGCGCAGCTCCGGCAGGGCAGGACGGCAGCGGCGCGCGAGTGTTTCGAGAAAACCCTGGCGCTCGACGAGCGCGACGCGATGGCCTGGCTCAACCTCGGGATCATCTTCGCCGCCGAGGGGCGGCCGGCAGAGGCGATCGAGCGCTTCTCCCGTTCGCTCGCCCTGGATCCCGGGAACTGGCGGGCGCGCCACCACCTCGGCCAGGCCTTGGCCGGTCAGGGAGCCCGCGCCGGCGCGATCCGGCAGTACCGCGAGGCGCTGCGCTGGAATCCCGGCAGCGCTGCGACGCGGGCGGCGCTCGCGGCGCTGGGAGTCAGCGCACCATGAGGGATCAGCGTGGACATTCCTTTCGAGTGGCTCTCCCGCTGAGCCTGGATTTCCCCACCTCGATCCGCTCTTGCCGAATTGACATATAGCATATATATTCATCCCATGAACTTCTGGCACGCACCATGAAGAGAACGACCTTCTTCGCCGAAGAGCAGCTCATGGACGAGCTTAAGGAGATCGCCCGCGAGGAGCGCAAGACCCTCGCCTCGGTCGTCCGGGAAGCGACCGCCCTCTATGTCCGCGAGAAGCGGGCGAAAAAAAAGGGGAAACTTTCAATCGTGGGTATCGGCAGCAGCGGCCGCAGCGACGTGGCGGAAAAGCACGAAGACCTTCTGTGGAAAAAGGGCAAATCCTAGAGGCCGCGCTCCTCGACACGGGTGTGCTCTACGCCCTTGCCGATCGCAAGGATGCCTGGCACCGCCGGTGCGCCGACTTCGCCGAGGAATTCGAAGGACGACTTCTGGTGCCCTCGACGGTCGTCCCAGAGACATGCTATTTGATGGGAACCCACCTCGGTCGCCACGCTGAACTGGCGTTCGTCCGGGCCCTCGCCGGGGGCGAGTTGACGGTGGTGCACTTCAACGCCGACGACCTGTCGCGATGCGTTGGGCTGTTAAAAATCTACAGCGACGCCGCGATTGGTTTCGTGGACTCCTCCGTCGCCGCCATCGCCGAACGCCTGAGGATCACGAAGATTCTCACCACGGACCGGCGCCACTTCTCGATCATCAGGAGCAAGGACGGTCGCCCGTATACCCTGCTGCCGTAGCCCCTCCCTCAAGGCGACAGCGAAGCTCCGAGCCCTTGAGCTTATGGCAACAATAAACTGCGCCCCGGGACTGGGAGACGGACTCTGAGATCGAACCGGACGGCGGTTCGAATTCTTTGCAATGGTGGAGGAGACGGGAGTCGAACCCGTGTCCCGAAACCTTCGGCCACGACGTCTACAGGCTTGTTCGGTGTTTTTCATCTCGCCTCGCCCTCACCCCGCCGACAGGGTAGCGGACGAAGCCAGCCCGATTTGATCTCGCCTACGGCCCCCCGGGCGGGGTGCTTTCAGCCAGCCTGACTAGTCGACGCCCCGGTTCTCCCCGTCAGGCGGGGAAGGCGGAACGCTCGCGGGTATTAAGCCGCGAGAGCGTAATCGGTGTTGGCGATTACTTATTTTCCCCAGTTTTTTTACGAGGTTCCGAGGAAACCTCGGCCTGCTGCCATGACCTCAACTGTCCCGGTCGAAACCGTTTCTCCCCCATTCGAGCGTGAGGCCCAACACAGTCCATAATGTACGTCGCCAGTCGATGAAATGCAACCCGGCCGCCGGGACACCGTGCAACGGGAAGGCCGACCCAGCCCAGTTGTCGGCTTTCCCGGCATCGGTTACACTCCCCTCAACGCGTCGGACAAGACGACGCAGGGGAGGCTCTATGAAAGCCGCGTTCCGCATTACGCCGCTGCTCGCTCTCCTGTTTCTCGCACCGGCGCCGCGGCCAGCAAGCGGCACCAGTGGCGCACGGCTCGTCGTGAGCGGCTGCTCGGTGAGCAACGTCGGCTACCTCTCGGACCTCGCCGATGATTACGAGAAGCTCTCCGGCGTCAAGATGTTCGTCCGCGGCGGCGGCAGCGTCCTCGGCCTCGAGGAACTCGCCGCGGGCGCGACCGACCTGGCCGCCTCCTGCCGTGGCAGGCTCCCGGACGATCCGGCCGAGGTTGAGTTCTTCCAGGTGGCCTGGGACGCCCTGGTCTTCATCGTGCACCCGACCAACCCGGTCGGAACGATCACGTTCCCTCAGGCGGCCGCGGTCTTCGAGCAAACACTGCGGGACTGGAGCAGCCTCGGCGGGCCGGCCGGCGCCATCCAGGTCTTCCTGCAGCGGCCGACAAAGGGGCTCAGCGGCGTCGAGTCGTCCATCCGCTCCCAAGTCCTCCAGGGACGGGCTCCCGCTCTGGGGCCAGCCGTCATAGATCTGGCCTCCACCGCCATCGTGGAGCAACTCGTCGAAAAAACGCCTGCGGGTTTCGGCGCTTCAGGCTACTCCAGTGCGCGGTACCGCACGGTCAAGATGCTCGCTCTCGGCGGCGTGCCTCCGACGAAAACGACGATCGTCGACCGCTCCTACCCGTTGCGCCGCCCGCTTTTCCTGATCGCGAAAAAGCCGCTCCGGCCCGAGGTCGCGGCCTTCCTCAGTCTTGCCCGCGGCCCGAAGGGGCAGGAGTTGACCAAGTCCTACGGCGCCATCCCGCTCCGGGACATGAAGTGAGAATCCCGCTCAAGACACGGTTCTCCCTCTTCCTCGTCCTGTCCACCCTGAGCATCACGGTGGTAAGCACACTCCTCTTCGCCTGGTTCTTCCGCACGGCGGCCGAGGAACAGCTGGTCGCGCGCGGCGTCGCCCTCGGGCAGTCCCTGGCCCGCGCCGCGTCCGAGGGGCTGGCAGCGGAGGACCTCGACCTGCTCGGCAAGGCCGCCGACATCGTCCGGGCCGAGGACCTGCTCTTCGTACAGGTCTTCTCCAGCATCTGGAGCCCCATCGACGCCTACCCGTTCGAAGAGATGCGCCGCCCCCCCGCCCCCGAGGCGATCGAGCACTTCCGGCAGAACTCGACCCCCTTGAGCCGAAAGGAGCACGGCGGCTTCGAGTTTTACGTCCCGATCCGCTTCCAGATCCCTCAGGCCCCGGAGACCACGATCGGATTCGCCCGCCTTGCGCTCTCCGCGGGACAGATCCGGACCTCGCTGCTCTCGATCGTGCTCGCCAGCCTGCTGATCGGCGCAGTGCTCGGGCTGACGTTCGTCGCCGTCGCGCACATCGTCGTCGGGCGGACGGTTGTCGCCCCGATCCTCGATCTCCACGACGCGGTTGCGCGATGGAGGGAGGGCCAGACCCCGGGGCTGGGACCGTCCACGGCCGACGACGAGATCGGGGACCTCGCCCGGGCGTTCCACGGCCTGAGCATCGCGCTCCGGGAGCGGGAGCAGCGGCTCTCCGACGAGAAGGAGCGGCTCGCGGTGACGCTGCGGAGCATCGGCGACGGGGTCATCGTCGCCGACACCGACGGCCTGATCGTGCTGCTCAACCGGGTTGCGGAGGAGCTCACCGGCTGGACTTCCGAGCAGGCGGCGGGGCGGTCGTTCTGCGAAGTCTTCGCGACCCGGCATGCGCAGACCCGCGAACCCTGCGCGAACATCGTGGCAGCGGTGCTCTCGACCGACTCGATCGTCTCGCTCCCGGGCAACACGGTTCTGGTGCGCCAGGATGGTAGCGAGCTGCAGATCGAGGATTCCGCCGCGCCAATCCACGACCGCGAGAGCCGGATCATCGGCATCGTGCTGGCCTTCCGGGACATCACCGAAAAACGCCGGCTCGAGGGAGAACTGGTCCGGTCCGAAAAGCTCCTGGCAATCGGCGTGCTGGCGGGGGGCATCGCTCACGACTTCAACAACCTGCTGACGGGGATCCTCGGCAACATCAGTCTCGCCAGGGGGGACCTCGCGCCCGGGCTTCGCGCCCAGGAGCGCCTGGACCAGGCCGAGGCGGCCGCGCGCCGGGCCTCCGATCTCACCCAGCAACTGCTGACCTTCTCGCGGGGCGGGGAACCGGTGCGACGCGCCGCGGACATCGTCACGATCATCAAGGAATCGGCGCGCTTCGTGCTCTCGGGCTCCAGCACAAAGGCCGTGTTCGCCTGCGGCCAGGGGATCTGGCCCGTGGAGGTCGACGCCGGACAGATGAGCCAGGTCTTCAACAACCTCTCGCTCAACGCGGTGCAGGCGATGCGCCCGGGGGGAACGGTCACCTACGCGGTGCAGAACACGTCCCTCGGAGCGGGCGAGCTGTCGGCGCTGCCCGGCGGCGACTACGTGCTGATCGCGGTGCACGACGAGGGGGCGGGGATCAGCGCGGAGCACCTCGGCAGGATCTTCGATCCCTACTTCACGACCAAGCCCGACGGCACCGGGCTCGGCCTGGCTTCGGCCCATTCGATCGTGCAGCGGCACGGCGGTCACATCAGCGTCGAGTCCGCCCCCAGCCGGGGAACGACGTTCCGGATCTGGCTGCCGGCCGCGCGCGGTGCGGCGCCGGCGGCGATCGCCAGGGAGCAGGAACCGTACCCGGCGGGCCACGGCAGGGTCCTGGTCATGGACGACGAGGCGCTCGTGAGGGAAGTCGCGTCGGAGATCCTGCGCTCCATCGGCTACGAGCCCGTGACCGCGACCGGCGGCGAACAGGCGCTGGAGCTCTACCGGCAGGCGCTGGAAGAGGGCCGGCCTTTCCGGGCGGTGGTCATGGACCTCACGATCCCCGGCGGCGTGGGCGGGAAAGAGGCGATCACGCGCCTGCTCGCGCTCGACCCCGGCGCGCGGGCGATCGTCTCGAGCGGCTACTCCAACGACCCGGTCATGGCCAACTACCGCAGCCACGGCTTCCGGGCCGTCGCCGTCAAACCCTACAACGTGAAGGACTTCGCCAGAGCGCTCCTGGAGGTGCTCGAGGGGCCCTGAGCGCGGCGGCGCGGACCGAATGCATCCCGGCCGGCCGAGGACGCCTCAGACCTTGATGCGGACACTCATCTCCCGTTGTGCCTCACGGGCGGTGTCGCGACGCTTGATCGCCTCGCGCTTGTCGTGCAGCTTCTTGCCGCGGCCGACCCCCAGTTCGACCTTGGCCAGCCCGTTCTTGAAGTAGATCTTCAACGGGACGATCGAGAGCCCCTTCTCCTTGACCTTGCCGACGAGCTTGGCAATCTCGCGGCGGTGCAGCAGGATCTTGCGCCGGCGCTTCGGTTCGTGGTTGTTGAGGTTGCCGAAAGCATAGGGCTGGATCTGGCAGTCCACCAGCCAGGCCTCGTTGCCGCTGATCGCGGCGAAGCCCTCCGTGATGCTGGCCTGCCCGGCGCGCAGGCTCTTGACCTCGGTACCGGTCAGCGCGAGACCGCCCTCGAGCGTCTCCAGGATCTCGTACTCGTGGCGCGCCTTCTTGTTGACGCAAACGATCTTCTCGCCGGCGCCCGCCTGCTTCGCCATCAGTGCGCCGCGAAGAGCCGGTCGAGCAGCTCGTGGCCGCGCTCGACGAGCAGACCGGTCCCCAGCGCCTCGGCCTCGGTGAAGCGCGCGGCGCCGGCGCCCGCGGCGCCCGGCCGCGGCCAGATCAGGAACGGCACCGGCTCCCCGACGTGCGAGCGGCGCGCGAGCGGCGTGTAGTGGTCGGGGGCGACGAGCACCCGGTGCGGGCCGAGCCGCCCGAGTCCGCAAAGCAGCGTCCCGAGGAACTCGGCGTCTATGCGCTCGAGCGCGCGGACCTTTTGCGCGGCCTCGCCGGCGTGGCCCGCCTCGTCGGGGGCCTCGATGTGCACGAAAACCGCGTCGTGGCGCGACAGCGCCGCCAGCGCGTGCTCGGCCTTGCCGCGGTAGTTGGTCTCGACGTAACCGGTCGCACCGGGCACCGACACCCGCTCCAGGCCGAGCAGCACGCCGATGCCGTTGACCAGGTCGACCGCGGAGATCACCGCGCCGGAGATGCCGAAACGGACGCCGAACGGCTCCAGCGACGGTCGCTTCCCCGCCCCCCAGAGCCAGAAGTTGTCCGCCGCGGGCAAGCCGCGGCCGCGGCGGTCACGGTTCACCGGGTGCAGCTGCAACCACGGGTGCGCGAGCGCCATCAGGCCCAGCAGGCTCGGCGCCGCCGCCCCGCGCGGCAGGTGATCAGCCAGGCGTTGCCCGAGAATGTCGTGCGGCGGGGTAAGCCGCGCGGCCGTCGACCCCCCACGCCAGACCAGCAGGTGGCGGTAGCCGACGCCGGGGAAGATCTCGAAATCCGGGAGAAAGCGCTCCCGGTAGACGTCCGACCCGCGAAAGTCCTCGACAATCCGGCGCCCCTCCTCAGTGGTGATGTGGCCGGCGCTGTAGTCGATCATCACCGCCTCGGCGTCCTCGACCGCGCCACCCCCGGTGGAAACGAGATTGCAGCGCAAGGCCACGTCGGTGTCGCCGAGCTGCACGCCCATGCTCGCCGCCTCCAGCGGCGCGCGGCCGGTGTAGGCGAGCGCAGGGTCGCAACCGAAGAGGCTCATGCCGGCGACGTCGCTGCCCGGGTCCATCCCCTCGGGAACCGTGCGCACGCGCCCGCACTCCCCCTCGCGAGCGAGCCGGTCGAGATTCGGCGTCGCGGCTGCCTCCAGCGGCGTCTTGCCGTCCAGCGCCGGGACGGGCCAGTCCGCCGCCCCGTCCGGTATCAGAATCACATATTTCATGCTCCCTCACCATTCGGCAGGATGTCGAAGTGGACCTGTCCGCCGTGGAGCACATACCGGGCGAAGGGGTGGCGCGGAGGGGAGGCCTCCAGCAGCGGAACGAAGTGAGCACGATGGAGGTCCGCAGCGACAGGACCCCGCAGCCCGCACGGTACATGGCCCTTCTTGATCGACCTGCTCATTCGCCCTTCTCCACGCGGATGCACAGCGGCGCGCCGCTCACCGTGGGCAGTTTTCCGACCTCCTCGAGGGCGGCGCTCACGGCCGCTCCCTTCGCCTCGTGGGTCATCAGGATGATCGGCACCGCCCGACCCTTCTCGCGCTCCTTCTGGATGACGCTCGCGATGCTGATCTCGTGCCCGGCGAGGATTCCCGCGATATTGGCGAGCACGCCCGGCTTGTCCAGTGCCTGGATGCGGATGTAGCAGGGGCAGACGACCTCGTCCATCGGCAGGACCTCGCGCGTGGGACTCAGCGCGATCGCCAGGGGCGGCGGGGCGCCCGCGCCCGCCCTGATGCGCCGCGCCATCTCCATGACATCGCCGACGACTGCGCTTGCCGTGGGCAGGCTCC
>CAZEOK010000040.1:0-25106 GCA_964513745.1 uncultured bacterium | reverse complement strand
GGAAATGGTATCATGCCCCATACTATACGTCATCGTATTTATGTGAAGCAGTACTTAGCCGGTACGTGCTCGGAGGTTTCGGATCCTGCGACGGTTGCTCCGGTGGCGTGCCCGTCCATGGTGCTACCGGTAGAGACGGATGGCTGCGGCGTGGTCCTCGAAGCTGGACAATTCGCGGGTCCAGGTCCGCTCCATGGCGCCGACGCTCAGCCCCGCGTCCAGTCCCTCTCGGACGCGGGGATTTCCCGTCAGTAGGTCGATCGGCAGGCGCACCGTCTCGTACTCGTAGGGGGGGGGACGCCAGAGGTCGGCGTCGGGCCAGAGGGCGCGAATCTCCGCGAGGATCGACAGCGTCGTCCGGTAAGGGCGGTAGGTGCGCGGATCGGTGACGTGGATCTGCAGGCCGCCACAGACCTGTCCCGCCCACTTCTGGAACGTCGGCTGGAACCAGGCCTCGCGGAAGATCGTCCCCGGCAGGCGCCGGCGGCGCAGCGCGGCGCAGAGCAGCGCCGGGTCCACCCAGGGCGCGCCGCAGACCTCGAAGGGCCGAGTCGTGCCCCGTCCCTCCGAGAGCAGCGTGCCTTCGAGGAGAACCTGGCCGGGGTAGACGAGCGCGGTGTCGGGTGTCGGCAGGTTCGGGCTCGGCGGCACCCAGGGCAACCGGGTGTCGGCAAAGAGCATCCGCCGCCGCCAGCCGAGGAGCGGCACCACCTCCAGGTCGGCGTCGATGTTGCCCGCCGCGGCGAAGAGCCGCGCCAGCTCGCCGAGCGTGAGGCCGTGGCGCATCGGCAGCCGGTGGGCACCGACGAAGGAGAGCATCGAGGGATCGAGGAGGTTGCCCTCGACACCGCCGCCGATCGGGTTGGGCCTGTCGAGCACGACGACCTTCTTGCCGAGCCGCGCCATCTCCTCGAGACAGTAGCGCAGCGTCGTAATGAAGGTGTAGACGCGGCAGCCTGCGTCCTGGAGGTCGACGAGGAGCGCATCGATGCCCGAGAGCATCTCCGCGGTTGGCCGACGCACCTCCGCGTAGAGCGAGTACACGGGGATGCCGAGCGACGGGTCGCGCCCGTGCGCCGACTCGATCATGTTGTCCTGCTGCTCGCCGAAGATGCCGTGCTGCGGCGAAAAGAGCGTGGTGAGCCGGCGGCCGACTTTCTTCGCGATGAGGTCGCGCGCGTGCATGAATCGTGTGTCGACGGAAGCCTGGTTGCAGAGCAGGCCGAGTCGCGCCTTTGCGAGCGAGCGCGGCGGTTGCGCGAGAAATGACTCGAGGCCTGTGGCGACCCTCGGAACCACCATGCCCGGCGTCTCCCCTCCCGGTTCCACCTTCGCTGTCGTCCCTGACGTTTGATTTCGACTATAGCATGCCGTCACGCCCTTGATTTCCTTGACACAAATTGACGGAACTGGTAGGTAAATCATTCGCCGCGACAGGGAACGGGCGCCCACCCGGGGAGAGGGTTGCACGCAACGGCCCGGTCCGTCCGTCGCGCTCGAACAGTGGTGGGTGACGACCCGGGCAAAGGAGCGCACATGCAAGAGTTGAGTTTCGCGGAGATCATGAGCTACGCCACGATCGCCGAGGACAATGCCATCGCCTTTTACAAGGGCGCGGCGGCGAAAGCCTCGCAGGCGAGCGTGAAGAAGTTCCTCGAGGAGCTGGCGGCGATGGAGGCCGGCCACAAGCGCCACCTCGAGGAGTTGATCCGGAAGTTCGAGAAGAGCAAGCGCATCCCGAAGCTCAACAAGGAGGTCCACACCCTCGGCTACGCCGATCTCATCAAGCCGGTCGCGCTGGATGCCGACGCTTCCTACAAGGACGCGATCGAGGCTGCGATGGTCAAGGAGCGCGAGGCGGTCGCCACGTACGAGAAGCTGGCGATCTACGTCGACGACCCGGACGCGAAGCAGGTGTTCAAGCTGCTGTTCGAGGAGGAGAAGAAGCACCTCAAGCGTTTCGAGACCGAGTACGACGACCTGACGAATCAGAACTGGTAGGCGGGCCGGCAAGCCCGAAGGGGGACGAGAGAGCAATGTTTGAGATCCTGGAGAAGAAAGTCTGGCTGGCCGAGGAGCCGCGCATCGTCGAGTTCCTCGTGAAAGCCCCCGAGATCGCCCGCGCGCACCATGCGGGGCAGTTCGTGATCGTCATTCCGGTCGAGGGCGGGGAGCGCATTCCGCTGACGATCGCCGACAGCGACGCGAAGGCCGGCACGATCAGCCTGGTCTTCCAGGAGGTCGGCGCTTCGACGATGCTGCTCGGCCGCCTCGAGCAGGGGCAGAAGATCCCGCACGTCGCCGGCCCGCTCGGCAAGCCGACGCACATCGAGAAGTTCGACGGCGCGGTGGTCTGCGTCGGCGGCGGCATCGGCGTCGCGCCGATCCACCCGATCGCCAAGGCGATGAAGGCCGCGGGCAACCACGTGATCTCGATCCTCGGGGCGCGCTCGAAGAACCTGATGATCTACGAGGAGAACATGAAGGCCGCGAGCAACGAGGTCCGGATCACCACCGACGACGGCTCCTACGGCAGGAAGGGTTTCGTCACCGACGAGCTCAAGGGGATCATCGAAGGCGGCACGAAAATCGGTTGCGCGGTCGTGATCGGCCCGCCGATCATGATGAAGTTCACCTGCAAGGTCACCGAGCCGCACAAGATCCCGACCTTCGCCAGCCTGAACACGATCATGGTCGACGGCACCGGGATGTGCGGCGCCTGCCGCGTGACCGTCGGCGGCAAGACCAAGTTCGTCTGCGTGGACGGCCCGGAGTTCGACGGGCACCAGGTGGACTTCGACGAGATGATGGCGCGCCAGCGGCAGTACCTCCCCGAGGAGAAGCTGGCGAAGGACCGCTGCGCCAGCGGCCGCGGCACCTGCCAGACGGTCTAGCAGCGGGCCGCGGCGAGCGTGTAACCCCAGAGAGATCGAGGACGACGAGACGATGAGCGACGAAAAGAAAGACCAGGCGACCCCGGCACCGAAGGCCCCGCGGCCCAAGATCCCCCGCCAGGCGATGCCGGAGCAGAACGCGAAGAAGCGTGCCACGAACTTCGAACAGGTGACCACCGGCTACACCGAGGAGCAGGCGCAGCTCGAAGCCTCGCGCTGCCTGGCGTGCAAGAAGCCGAGCTGCGTCGCCGGTTGCCCGGTGAGCGTGCCGATCAACGTTTTCATCAAGGCGATCACCGAGAAGGATTACGCCAAGGCGGTCGCGGCGATCAAGACCACGAACCTGCTGCCCGCCGTCTGCGGCCGCGTCTGCCCGCAGGAGGAGCAGTGCGAGAAGGTCTGCGTGATCGCCAAGAAGCAGGAGTCGGTCGCGATCGGCAGGCTCGAGCGCTTCGTCGCCGACTGGGAGGCGAAGCAGGGAGAGTCCCCGCTGCCCGCGATGCCGAAGAAGACCGGCAAGAAGGTCGCCGTGGTCGGCTCCGGCCCCGGCGGGCTGATCTGCGCCGGCTACCTGATCCAGGCCGGGCACGACGTGACGATCCTCGAGGCGCTGCACAAGGCCGGCGGCGTGCTCGTCTACGGCATCCCCGAGTTCCGCCTCCCGAAGGCAATCGTGCAGCGCGAGGTCGAGTACCTGCAGAGGCTCGGCTGCGAGCTCAAGTGCGACTTCGTCGTCGGCAAGACGCGCACGATCGGCGAGCTGATGGAGCAGGACGGCTTCGACGCGGTCTACATCGGCGTCGGCGCCGGTTTGCCCTGGTTCATGGACATCCCCGGCGAGAACCTCAACGGCGTCTACAGCGCGAACGAGTACCTGACGCGCAACAACCTGATGAAGGCCTTCGAGTTCCCGAACGCCGACACGCCGATCAAGCGGCACAAGAACGTGGCGGTGGTCGGCGGCGGCAACGTGGCGATGGACTCGGTGCGCACGGCGCTGCGGCTCGGCGCCGACAACGCGTACATCGTCTATCGCCGCGGCATGGAGGAGCTGCCCGCGCGCAAGGAAGAGGTCGAGCACGCGCAGCACGAGGGCGTGCAGTTCAAGATCCTGACCGCGCCGGTGAAGGTCATCGGCAACAAGGAAGGCTGGGTCGAGGGGCTGGAGTGCCTGGAGATGGAGTTGGGCGAGCCGGACGCCTCGGGCCGCCGCCGCCCGATCCCGAAGGAAGGCTCGAACTTCGTCCTCCCGGTCGACGCGGTGATCCCGTCGATCGGCACGAGTGCCAACCCGCTGCTGGCGCAGACGACCCCCGACATGCAGTTCAACCGCAAGGGCTACATCGTCGTCGAATCCGAGAAGACCGGCCGCACGACCAAGAAGGGCGTCTTCGCGGGCGGCGACATCGTGACCGGCGCGGCGACCGTCATCCTCGCGGCGGGGGCGGGCCGCTCGGCCGGCATGGCGATCGACCAGTACCTCAAGGACGGCGCGTGGTGGGACCCGAACGCGCCGAAGCCGGAGGCGGCCCCGGCGAAGTAACCGTCACGACGCGGCCCTCCTCCGGTGCCAAACCGGGGGAGGGCTTTTTCTTGGTAGAATCCGCACATGAAATCCTTTCGCAAGGAACTCTGGTTCACCATCCCCTCGCGCGTGGGATTCGTCAACATCACGCCTCAGGTCGAGCTGTGTCTGGCGGAGAGCGGCATCCGGGAAGGTCTGGCCCTCGTGAACGCGATGCACATCACCGCCTCGGTCTTCGTCAATGACGACGAGCGGGGGCTGCTCGGCGATTTCGAGCACTGGCTCGAAAGGCTCGCGCCGCACGAGCCGGTCGCGCAGTACCGGCACAACAGCGGCGAGGAGAACGCCGACGCGCACCTCAAGCGCTCCATCATGGGCCGCGAGGTTGTGGTTGCGGTCACCGCCGGCAAGCTCGACTTCGGCCCCTGGGAGCAGATCTTCTACGGCGAGTTCGACGGCATGAGAAGGAAGCGGGTTCTGGTCAAGATCGTCGGCGAGTAGCCGTTCAGCGGCCGATCCTTTTCTGGGATGCCTGGAGCTGGCGGAGCAGTTCGTCCCACGGGCGGCCGTCGGCGCCGAGCAGGCCGCGGTTGGCTCGGCGTTCCCCCCGGAAATCTTTCCAGGTGAACCACTGGGCGCCCACGACGAAGGGGAGATTGTAGAAATCGACCGTGAGGCGCGCCGCCTGCTTTCCCCGGTCGGCCTGGGTGCCGATCACCGTGTTCCACGACCAGTCCAGGTTTTTCGGCGGGCCATCGTACAATCCGGAGTCGAGAGCCGGGACCGACCACTCCGTGACGAGAACCGGTTTGCCGGTGCTCTCGTGGAAGAACCTCAAGAACGCCCTCTCGTTGTCGCCGAGCCCGGGCTGCTGATTCTGGGGGTAGAGGTTGACGGCGATGCCGTCGTAGCGGGAGTACAGATCGATCACGGCGGCGTTGCCGCTCATCCCCGAGGACATGAAGCGGTTGGAAAACACCAGCCGCCCGGGGTCGACGGACCTGATGACGCGGATCGTGGTGTCGATGTAACGGCTGACGATCTCACGCGCGAAAAGACGGAAGTCCTCCGCCATCGCCCTCGCCGGGAGGAGCGGGTCGGGGCGGGCTGCGATCAGCGCATCGAAGGAGGCGTAGGCGGTCTTCCACGCCTGGTTGAGAGCTTCGATCGTGCCGTGACGGCGGACGAGAAATTCCTTGAAGGCGGCGGCGCAGTGCGGGGAGTAGACCTGCCGCTCCAGGCCGGTGTGGTCCAATTCGTTGTCGGCGAACCAGCCGGCGAACCAGCGCTTCCCGCCGAGCGATTGGTACACCTTCAGGACCTTCGCGCGATACGCCTCCTCGAAAGCCGAGTCAAAAGGATCGGGGAACGCGTGGCCGGGCATACCCGAATTCCCCTGGGCGTCCTCCAGGCGGCCGAAGTGGCCCGGGAGGGTGTTGCTCTCGACAGTGGCGAAGAGCGGGAAGGGCTCGGCCCCCGTGCTCTCGAGGGCGGTGTTGACCTCGGACCAGTAGCCGACGCTCGTCCACCCCGCGAGCGAATTGAAGCCGAGATCGCGCAGAAACGCGGCCCACTCATCGCCGCGACGAACGGGGCCGTCCTTGGCCTTCCCGGAGGGCCCGTCGGTGGCGATGGAGTAGAAGGGCCGTCCCGCCGGCGTCACCAGCCAGTGCGTTTCACCTTCCCTCCCGAGGCGGAACGCCTCGGCGGCCGCGAACATCGTGGTCGGCGATGGTCGAGTCACCGCTGCCGGTTCTTCCGGAAACGTGAGCTCCTCCGCCCCTTTGCCGATCGTCAAGCCGGCGAATTCGACCCGTCCGGCCGTCTGGTCGGACAGCCCGAACGCGGCTTTGAAGGAATCGGCCCCCGCGGGGGGGAAGCGAACCGTAACGGTGAACGGGCGCCAGGACGGCGACGGTGCCAGGGGGTGCCTTCTCTTGGCCAGTGTCGTCGCGCCTTTCATGAACGCGACGATGACGCCGGCTTGATAGGGCAGGAGTCCCTCGGTCCGGTAGTAGCCCCGGATGGTCCCCGTGGGCGAGGCGAAGGGACGCTTGTACTCCAGTCGCGCTCCCCAGGAACCCGCGTGCCATGGCCCGACGGACACGGTCCCGCCGAGGCGCGGATCGTGTCCGTAGCTGAATCGCACCGCCTGGCTCGGGGTGATGCGCCCGTCCAGGTCGTCGAGGAACACCTGCTCGGCCCAGTGCTCCCGCTGCGGCGCCAGGGACAACTCGTCTGCCGCCCTCCCCGGTTGCGGGTTCCCCGGGAGCGCCAGAGCCAGAACAACAACCATCCACCAGCCTCGGCGCCGGAGACAACGATTCAAGGCATGTTCTCCGGCAAAATATCCCATACTTTCATTATAGGGTGATTGGCGCGTCCCGCCACCTGATGGTGTCTCAATAGGCCCACCAAGGAGATGAAACTCTGTTGGATCGCCTGGGCGATGTGTCAGACAAGGCAAGTATAAGGGCTCATCAGTCACGAAGCCGGCATGGTGACAAGCCAATTCAATCTTGACTTTTGCTGCTTTCAAATGGAAACGTGTCCCATCCGGGGAATTCCTTGACAGGCAAGGGAATGGAGGCGAGCCGATAATGAGCCTCAATGTCCTTCAAAGCCGCAGGCTCGCCTTTCGCTCTCGATGGGCGGCATGGCCTGTCCGGCGTCTGCTGGCCCTGCTTGTCGTCTTCTTGTTTCCGGTTTCCTGCTCGTCCGACGCCGACTCCATGAAGGTCGCACTGACCCATGACGACGGCCCGAACGAGCCGTACACCTCCCAGTTGCTCGAAATGTTCGCGCAGTACGGCGTGCGAGCCACGTTTTTTGTCCTCGGCGAGCAGGTGGACTCGTACCCCGCCACGGTCGCGAGCATGGCCGCCGCGGGGCACGAGGTCGGGAACCACACCTACTCGCACCTGAAGCTGACCGAAGGGTCCTTCGACGTGGTTACGGACGAGATCGCCAAGGGCGACGATGCTATCTGCCGAGCGACCGGCTCACATGCCACGCTGCTGCGCTGCCCCTATGACGAGGTTCCTTCGGAATTGCCGCAGTGGTGCGCCGAGAACTGCTATCAGCTGGTCAGTGCAGACATCTGGGGGATGGACTGGGAGCTGACCGCGGCTGAGGACATCGCGAGCCATGTACTCGACAGGATCTATCCAGGCGCTATCATTCTGCTCCACGACGGGCTCTACGAAAATGGATCGCCGCCCGGAACCGATCGAGCCCTGACCGTGGAGGCGACCAGGATCATCATCGAAGACCTGCAAAGCCGCGGCTACGAGTTTGTGACCGTCTCCGAGCTCGCCGAATGAATGCTTCCGGGAGCAACCGCGTCCCACCGCGCGCCGAGGCCGAGTGCGCAGACAACGTTGACAGTGGTCGAGCACAGTTACATAATGAATGAAACGTCTCCTGCCTGAAGAGGGGCAGGGTCCCCAGTCAAACAGGGAGGAATCGGGTCGTGGGCAAATCTGACGGCGTCCTCGCTCCGGAACTGAAGAAGATCCTGGCAGACAACCTCGGAGCCCTGGCAGGGGTGCAGGGTAGCGTCCTGAGCGCTGCTGAGAAACGCGAAGTGCACACGATCCTCGTGACGAGCTGCAACCGCGGCGAGGGCAAGACCGTGACCGCGCTCGGCATGGCGTACGGTCTCGCCAACCAGGCCAACGCCCAGGTGCTGCTGGTGGACGGCAATTTTGCCTTTCCGGTGCTCCACGATCACTTCCGCATCCCGCGTCAGCCGGGCTTTTCGGATTTTCTCACGTCGGACATCGGGCTCGAGGACGTCGTCTGCCGGACGGAGGATCCGCGTCTCATGCTCCTCCCCAACGGCGGCGCAAAGACCACGTTGTTCGACATCACCCGCACCCAGGTCTTCGCGCAGCGGTTAGCGTCGCTCAAGAGCAAGTTCGATTACGTTATCTGTGACTGCAGCTCGATATTCGGGTCCTCCGACTCCTCGATCGTCGCGAGCCACTTCGACGGCGTCGTGCTCGTCGTGGAGTGTGAGCGAACCCGCTGGGAAGTTGTCCAGGACGCAAAGGAGCGGCTCGCCAAGGCCGGCGGCAAAATACTCGGCGTGGCGCTCAACAAGCGGCGGTACTACATCCCGAAAGCCATCTACGCCGGCGGGTAGCGCCGGATCACGCGCGGTCGGCTGTGTCGTACGTCGGTTCCGCGCAGGTCTGTGCCCCTGAACGGCTCCGGGTCGCGATCCCGGCCCTCAGTGGAGTCGACGGTCTCAGGACGGGGCGAGGATGCTGCTCTGTAGCAGGTGCTGGTGCAACAGGTAATAGTTGAAAGCGGAAAGCGGCGTGTATTTCAGCACATAGCGGAAATGGTTGTTCCCCCCGTCGGCCTTGACGTAGTAGATCTCCCCGACGCAATCTATGGTCTTCACGATCTCGCGCTGGCCCCCGTTGAAGTGCCGCCTGACGGGTATCTTCATCTCGAGTTGCAATCGTCCCGGCGGGAGCTCGGACGCGGTCCAGACGGCTATGGCCTCCTCGTTAGCGTCCTCGAGACTCGACTCGAGAAACGTCTCGGCCGCGGATGATTCCGGTCTGATCTTCACCGTCACGCCCTTCGGGAAACGACGATCCACCACCCGCTTTTCCTTCCGTCTGACGATGAGGAGCTTGAGCAGGTGCAGGAAAGATCTGCCGGTCCGCTGTAAAAGCCTGACTCCGAGGAGGATGAGGCTGCTGATGAACAGCCCGATTTCCGACGAGTATCGATGTTTTCTCAGCAGAAACTTGTAATCGATAAGGGCGCGGATGCGTTCGCTGGTGCTGTGCGGCGTGAAGAGCTGGGAATAGCCGATCAGACCGGGTCGGACGGTGAAACGGATGTCATATCCCGGGATGTGACTGCAGATTTTCTCATAGACCTCGGGCCGTACGGGGCGGGGGCCGAGCAGGTCCATGTCTCCCTTCAGCGTGTTGAGAAATTGGGGGATTTCGTCAAGCCGGGTTTCGCGCAGGAACTTTCCGGATCGGGTGAAGAGGGTCCGGCTGGATGAGCACTGGTCACGGAGCTGCTCGGCTCCGATGAGCTGATATGCCTCGGGGATCAAGGTGCGGAATTTGTACATCCGGAAAGGCTTCTTGTCCTTGCCAAGCCTGATCCCCACGTAGAAGATCGGCCATCCGTCCTGCAGCAGTATCAGCAGGGAAATCGCGAGAATCAGCGGAGAGGCGATGGCGAGTGCCGCGAGCGAGAGGAAGCCGGTGAAGAGGCGATAGAAATATTCTGATGCCTTGAGGTATCCGACCCTGGAATGCGATATCTGTGCCCGAAATTTCGCCACCGGCAGTTTCTCCGCGGGAGAATGAGCTTCTCTTCGCACGTACGCTGATGCCCCATTATTCCCATACGCTGAAACCTGTCAAGCGGTCGATCCGCCGCCCGGTGCGCCCCGGCGGCCGCTTAGAGAAGCCGGATCTGGTCGAGATAGAAGAGCTTACCGGGGCCATCTGAGCCTGTGCGAAACAGCACTTTGCGCACGGCGCCGAGAAGCAGGCGGCGCTGCGCCGGGCCGCCCGCGATTTCCTCGAGCGGGATAACGATGTGGTTCCATCCCGGTGCGATCCCGATGCGCTTGTGGAAGAGCGTCGCCCGCTCGTGGCCCGTTGAATTGCGATCGAGGACGTCGATGTCCAGCAGGAAATGATCGCTCGGGTTGTACACGTCGGCGGCGAATCGCGCGAAATTGCCCCACTGCCCGCGACCGGCGCTGAACGCGACGCCCTGATACTTCCCGGGGGCTGTGGCGATTCGCAGCGATCCGGTCCCATGGGAAGCGCGCTCGCGGCTCACGCTGACCCGTGTCTCCGGTCCGTGCGCGTCCACGGTCCCCTTCCAGAGCGGGAGTTCCGTGCCGTCCTCGAAAAGCCCGAGGGCGGGGAACCGCATCTCCCGGGCGCGGATGGCAGCGATCTCGACAAGCGCCGGCCTGAGCAGGAGACCGAGGACGATCACGATAAAGCCATGGAACAGAATGCGGCGTCGGGGTGGCGTCCGCTCTGCCAACGCACAGGCGACGAGGCCAGCCGCGGCTCCGAGCAAGCCGATGCCGGCATCTGCCCACGTCGAGCTCCTTCCCGCGAGAGGCTGGATTGCCTCAACGGCCGCGATCAATCCGAGCAGCGCGCCGACGCTCAGCAGCGAGGCCTGCCTCGGCCCGCGGCTGTGGCGCGCCAGGGCATACATTCCCTGAGCGAACAGGTAGAAGAGAGGGAAGTGGGCGGGATTGGTAATCGACGCAAGGACGCGGCCAAGGTCGTCGTCCCCCAAGTCCAGGGGGAGGAAGAGCGGCACCGTCATGCCGGCGAGGACGATGGCGATGATCATCCTCCCCGGAAAGGAGCGCTCGCTCCCGGCCTGTCCCGGCTCCGCCATCGGGCTATCCCCCCTCTGCCGATCTTGCCACCGTCCCGGGGGCCCGGGGGGGCATGTTCCAGCTTCCGCACTCCAGGAGCCGCATTGTACCCAAACCGACGACAAACGATGTGGCGGCAATAACCGGGGGAAAGGTGAAGTTGACATTCTGCGCCATTCATTTATTCTGGGGACGAGGCATGTTATTCAACCTGCCTTTCTGCAGAGATGGCTTAGCCTGGGCTTGCGGCATGAGGGAAGTCGGAGGCGATGGTGCTGCGCCAGATCGTATTAACGGGGGACTGCCAGGCGATGGACTCAGGGCAGCGCCCATGCAGTGGCAGACCGTCCATGCCATAGCGTAATCGCCGCGGGACGCCTTGTGAAACTTAGGGCGCGGGGGGGCAACCACGATGCAGACGGGCACATCACGGGGGATTCGGGTCAGCGAGGCCGGTTTCTCCACTCATGGGACGAAGGGGACCAGAGGTCAAACGCCATGAAAAGACACGGGGTTCTCACGGCATTAACCGCGTTCGCCCTGGCATGTGTCGGGTGCGCGCCGGCCAACAACAACCTCACCATGCCTCCCGGCCAAGAGGTGGTCATCGGCCGTACCTCCTTCTCCTTCGATCAACAGAAGGCGCCGTACGATCTCTTCGCATCCTATCAGATCAAGGCGGGGGATGTTCTCGATGTGCTCTTTCAAATCCGTACCTGGGTGAAGAAAGAGGAGTTCGTGATCGCCGTCGACCACACCATCCAGGTGAATTTTGCCCGGGCCCATGAACTCAACGAGGAGCAGCGGGTGCGGCCCGACGGCACGATCTCGCTCCCCTACATCGGGAGCGTGTTCGTCGTGGGGAAGACTGTCACGCAACTCGAGGACGAACTGCGGGGGAAATACGCGAAGGTCCTGCGCAAGCCCGAGCTCCACGTCGTCATCCCCGAGTTCCGCGCCAGCATCAAGGAGCTCAAGGCCGACCTGCACACCGCCCCCCGCGGTCTGAGCCGGCTGGTGACCGTGAGGCCCGATGGGTACGTTACCTTCCCGATGGTGGGCGACACCTACGTTGCGGGCAAGAGCGTCCCCGAGGTCAGCGAATACCTCAACAAGAAATACGAGGAATACCTGCCCGGCCTCCACTGCGACCTGTTCCTGGAGCAGCACAGCGGCACCGTCGTGTACGTGGTCGGCGAGGTCAACAAGCCCGGCTCGTACCCGATCGCGAAGCCGATCGCCATCCTGCAGGCGATCGCGATGGCCGGCGCCACCACCGACGACGCCGAGATGCGGGGCGTGATGGTGGTGCGCAAGCGCGGCGAGGACCTCGTCGCGACCAGGGTCGACATGCACCAGGCGCAGGACTTCACCACGGCCAGCCCCTTCTTCTTCCTCCAGCCGGACGATATCGTCATCGTGCCGAAGACGCAGCTTTCGGAATCCGCCCAGATCTCCAGGTACATCAGCGACATCCTGTTCTTCAGGGGCTGGGGCGTCACGATCGATGCAGTGCAAATCGGAAAATAGTCTGAGGGGATGACCATGCGCACGGAAGACTACAAACGGGAGTTGATCACGATCCTCTTCGTCCAGAAGGGCCTGATCTTCTGGACGACCTTTCTCATCTTCCTCGGCTCGGCGCTGGTGGCGTTCTACTGGCCGCCGACGTTCTCGGCGTCGAGCGCAATCCTCGTCAAGAGCAAGCAGCCGGAGAAGAGCCCGGAGGCGATGGAGTCCAGCGTGCCGCGCCGTTTCACCGAGGTCACCAAGGCGGACCTGGCATCCGAAATCGAGATGCTGACGTCCCCCGAGGTGGTCGGGGCCGCGATCGCGAGCCTGAGCGGTACCTATCCCGGGATCACCCACGGCGCCGGCAAAGACGCGACGTCGCTCCCGGTGGCGCGGGTGCTGCGCAACCTGGCGACGAAAGTCGTGCCGCTCTCGAACGTGATCAGCATCAGGTACTACGACAAGAATCCGCGCCTTGCCGCGGACCTGCTCAACACGCTGCTGGAGCAGTATCTGAAGAAACGGGCCGCGATCTACAACGTCGGCGGATCCGGGAGCTTTTTTCAGGATCAGGCTTCCCGGTTCAAGAATCAACTCGACAACAATGACAATGAAATCATCAAAGTGCTTGACGAGAGCGGCAGCGCCGACCCGGCGAGGGAGCTGCAAAATAACCTGAATCTGAAGCTGGCGGCCGAGGGCGAGCTGAGTCGCCTGCGCAATTCCTACGTCGACACCCAGGGGACTCTCAAGCAGCTGCAGGACGCTCTCAAGAGCGAGGACATCCAGTATTTTTCCTATCTTGACAGCCTCGTGATCGTCGAATTGGCGAAAAAGCTCACCGAGCTCTACGTGGAACGCGGCCGGATTCTCAATACCTACCACCCGGAGAGCGAAGTCGCGATGGCCATTGATGAACAGGTGCGGAACACCGCGGATGCCCTCAAGAGAGAGGCGTCGCAATACATGAAAAATGTGGCCAGCCAGCTCAAGGCTCTCGAGACCAAGATCGCGTTCCTCGAGGACACCATCAGCGGGTACGAGACCGAGAACCTCCGCCTGGGCAAGCAGCTGTTCGTCACGAACAAGATGCAGGCCGAGTCCCAGCAGCTGCGGTTTTCTTTCGAGACCTACGCAAAAAGGGCGCAGGAGGAACTGGTCGACGGCTCGCTGGGCAGCACCGGGATCACCACCCGCGTCAACATCCTGAACCGGGCCTTCCCGTCCGGAGGGCCGGTGTACCCCCGCCCGCCGCTCGTGCTTTCCCTGGGGCTGCTGATCGGCCTGATCACCGGAATCAGCCTGGGCTTCCTGCGCGAGTACTTTGACCACACTTTCAAGCAGCCGAGCGACGTGCAGACCTACACGGAGCTGCCCGTCCTCTTCTCGCTCGGCAGGCCCGAGAACCCGGTTCGGAGCCGTCTGTACGGCATGGTCGTGATCGCCCTGGTCGGCCTGCTCGTGGTATTCACCCTGTACAACTACCGGATCTGGTTCCTGCGATACTACTCGTGACCGGTACGCGCGGGGACGCGAAGGTGAGCACCGCACGGGCGTGGAGCATTGAGAACATCTCCTTCCTGCTGTTCGCCTGTGCGCTGGGGGGGCTCTCGGTTGCGTTGCTGACGACGCGCTACGCCTACCTGGCGCTCGTCCCGGCCCTGACCCTGCTGGTCTTCCTCTATCTTGGGCGGGCCACGGAGGTCGGGTTCTATTTCCTCGTCGCCTATCTCCCCTTTCAGAACTACACGACGATCCTCGATGTGGGCGGGTACAGCTTCTTCACGATTCAGAAGATCGTCGGCGCCTGGCTCGTTCTCGTTCTGGTGCTCTCGGTGCTCCTCAACAAGCGTTTCACCTTCAACCTCCGCTCGAGCCTCTGGCTCCTGTTCGCCGGCTTCATGGTCACGGGATTCATCTCCTTTCTGCTTTCGGAGTTCCCGGTAGTCGCCGCGAACGAGCTCCGCCGTCAGTTGCTCGATATCGTCTACTTCGGCTTGAGCCTCCTCTTCCTCTCTCGCCCCACGGTCTTTGAGAAAAAGATCCCGGTCGTCGTCGTGGCGAGCGTGACCGCGAGCGCGTTGATGTCGATCGTCGGCTATGTCTTCGATGTGCAGGCGTTCTCCCTCAACGTCATCGAATCAGAATTCGTCAAACGCGGGCAGGGCGGCTCCTACGACCCGAACTACTTTGCCTCGATCATCACCTTCAGCCTGCCGTTCCTGATGCACTGGTTCCTCTTTTCCACGCGGCTGCTCCCCCGTCTCGGCATCATGCTGCTCGCCGGCATCGGGACGGTCGCGGTCATCCTCACGTTCTCACGGGGGGGATTCCTGATCTTCATGATCTCCCTGTTGCTGATGGCGATCGAGTACGTGCGCAATCTCAGGCCGAGGCATCTGGGCTTTTTCACGATCAGCTTCGCTGCCGCGATCGTCGGTTTCGCGCTGCTGGTCCCGCGGTCGTTCTGGGAGCGACAGCTGACGACCTTCACCGCGGTCGAGATGAAAACCGACATCTCGTTGTCCCGACGTCTCTCCTATCTCCAGGTCGGATGGGAGGAGTTCCTCAAGCACCCCGTCCTCGGTGCCGGTCCGGGAACCTTCCACGAACTCTACGGGCGTACCACGGTCGCCCAGAGCTTCACCGACGACGAGTCCAAGCTCAAGCGGGCCGCCCATAACTCCTACCTCCACACGATCGTCGGGGCCGGCATTGTCGGCTTCCTGTTCTTTGCCGCGATGATCGTGGTCGGCTACCGGAACTTCCTGAGGGCCGAGAAGCTCTTTCGCTCGGCGGGGGACCTTGTTTCGGTCTCGATGACAAAGGCGTACAAGATCTCCTACCTCACGCTCCTGATCACCTTCTTCACCCTCAACGCCCAGGACCATAAGTACTTCTGGCTCTCCCTGGGTTTCTCCCAGGCCGCGGTCTTCCTCGCCCAGTCGCGACGCGACCGTGCCGGCGGGCAGATACCCCCTGCGGTGGCTTTGGCAGAACCGCTGGCCGCTGTTTCCGCCGGCGCTGGGTGAAGGTTCCTCCCCCCGAGGGGCCTTGCTTTTCCGTGTCATGATCACCGCCATCTTCCTGTATTCCCTCGCCGCAATCCTTCTCGTTCTTGCGTACCCCGCGATCCTGGTGGCGCGGCAGGTCTGGGCGCGGCCGGCGCCGGTCGCTGTGGCGGATTTCCAGCCGCCGGTGAGCGTTATCGTCGCGGTGAGGAATGCTGCGCCGATGGTGGAAGCCAAGCTGCGCAACTGCCTGGCCCTCGATTATCCGGCCGAGAAACTCGAGATCGTCTTCTCTTCCGACGGTTCGACCGACGAGACGCTGGATGTGCTGCAGCGGTGCGCCGCCGCCTCACCCATCGTCCTCGCCTTCCGGGAGCACCGGGGAAAGACGACAGCTCTGAATGACGCAGTTGCGGCCTGCCGGGGGGAGGTGCTGGTTTTCACGGACGTCGCCGCCGCTCTTGAGCGGGGCGCCCTCCGCGCCCTCGTCCGCTTCTTCGCTGACGTTTCGCTCGGCGGGGTGGGGGGGCGGATGCAGTACACGGGCAACGGCGGCCACCTCGGCAGCGGGCAGCGCACGTACCTCGGCTTCGACGTGCTGATCAGGAGGCTCGAGAACCGCTCGGGGAGCGTCACGGCGAACAACGGATTGCTCTACGCGATCCGCAGAAGTCTTTTCCGTCCCTTCCCGGACGCCGTTACGGACGACCTCTTCGCCTGCCTTTCCGTGGTGCGCCAGGGCTACCGCTTCGCTTTCGCGCCCGAGGCGGTCGTCGTCATCCCACCGCGCGTGAAGAATCCCCGCCACGAAATCACGCGCAGGAGGCGCATCGTCTCGACGAGCCTGCGGAGCATCTGGCTCACCCGGGCGGTGCTCAATCCCTTTCGTTTCGGCTTCTTCTCCTTCGGCCTCGGCGTGAACAAGGTGCTGCGGCGCCTCCTGCCCGTCCACCTGTTATTACTTTTCACGAGTTCTCTTCTCCTCGCCGGTGATCCGGTCTTCCTCGGATTATTTGCCGCGCAGTTCCTGTTCTACGGGTGCGCCCTGTTTTTCTCGATCCTCGGCTGGAAATCCCCCACCACGCTCCCCGGAAAGGTCGCGTCCGCGGCCTCCTACTTTCTGCTCGGCAACGTCGGCACCCTCCTCGGGCTGATCGATTTCCTGCGCGGCAAGGCTCCCGCCAAGTGGGAGCCGGTGCCCGACTCGCGGCCATGAGCCAGCTGCAGCCAGGAAGGCCCGCGAGAAAAAAGCTCTGCTTTGCGATCTGGGGCCTCGGCGTGGGAGGCGCGGAGCGCTTTTTCATCGCCCTCGCGAAGGCTGTTCCCCGCGACCGCTACGACGTCAGCATCCTCTGCCTGAAAGAGAAAGGGCTCTACAGCCGCGAACTGGAGGAGGCGGGCATTCCGGTGCACTGCATTGAAAAGGCGCGCGCCGTCGACTTCGCCGCCTTTTTCAGGCTCCTGCGCTTTCTGCGGCGCGAGCGACCGGATCTGCTGAACACCTTCCTCTGGACCGCGGACTTCTGGGGCAGGATCGCCGGCATCCTCACGGGGGTGCCCGCCATGGTCGTCACCGAGCAAAACGTCGATCTCTGGAAGTCTCCGTGCCGGAGGTTCATCGACCGGCTGCTTTTTTTCTTCACCGCCCAGTCCATCTGCGTCGGCGAGGAGGTCAGGAAATTCTACGTCCAGGAGGTGGGGTACCCGCCGGAGAAGGTCGTGGTGATTCCAAATGCCGTCGACCTGAAGGACTTTTCCCGCGCCGCGGCCGGCGGTGGCAGGATTCGCGAGGAGTGCGACATCGGTGAATCGGATTTTGTCTTTGTGTGCGCCGCGCGGCTGCACCCGCAGAAGGCGCACGCGGTCATGCTCGAAGCGATGAGCCTGCTCCGGCTTCGGGCGCCCTCGCCCTGCCGTCTGCTCCTCGTCGGAGACGGTAGCGAGCGCCAGCCGCTTGAGGCCTTGACGGACCGGCTCGGCCTGCGCCGCGAGGTGATCTTCCTCGGCGCGCGAACCGATGTGCCGGCAATTCTCCGTGACGCCGATGCCTTCGTCCTGTCCTCAGACTACGAGGGACTGTCCCTCGCCATCCTCGAGGCGATGGCGTCGGCGCTCTCGGTGGTCGCCGTCGCCGCCGGAGCGAACAGCACCGTGATAGAAGACGGCCGGACGGGCTTCATCGTCCCGCCGCGGGACCCCCGCCTTCTGGCCGAGAGCATGGGGCGGCTCGTCGAGAACCGTGTGGTGGCGAAGGCGATGGGACGGGAAGGCAGAGCCGTCGTGCAGGCGCGCTACGGCATCGAGTCGGCAGCACGGGCAACCCTCGAGCTCTTCGATCGTCTCCTGGCGCGTCACGAGCGACAGCCCCGGTGACGTGCGACCTTTCGTGCCTGGCGGGGGAGCGGCCCTGCGGGAGCCCGGCCGGAACGCCCGATGAGATGCCGCGCGGGCGTACCGAGGAGATCAGCGGCCCGTTTGCTGCTCAAACAACGATGAGAGCAGGGCAGCGTTGCTCTGCAGGGTGAACTCCTTGAGCACGTGTTCCCTCCCTGTCCGCGCCCGCTCGGCGGCCTCCGACGGGTTGCGGTAAACACCCTCCATCGCGACCGCAAGCGCTTGTGCGTCCGCTTGCGGCACGAGGTATCCCGCCTTGCCGGGAAGGATCAGCTCGGGGATCCCCGACAGGTCCGAGGCGACCACCGGAAGTCCGCTGGCAAGTGCTTCCATGAGCGCGACGGGAATGCCCTCCATCTTCCCGGTGTGCGTCACGATGCTCGGCTGAACGTAGCAGTCGGCTGCCGCGAGCATCTCTGCCACCTCGACCTGTGTCTTCGCCCCGGCCAGTTCCACGACCGACTCGAGGTGCCTCGCCGCGACGAGGGCCTCGAGGCGCTGCCTCTCCTCGCCCTCCCCGATGATCCTGCAATGAATCGGCACCCCCCTGGCCGACAAGAGTGCGCTTGCCTCCACGAGGTAGCTCATGCCTTTGTAGGGGCGCAGGCTCCCGATGCTGAGCACTTCGAACCGCTGCTCCCGCGGCGGCCGGTCCTGCCGCGGCGCGTACATCGCCGGATCGATGCCGCAGTGTACGATGTGCGTCTTGCCGCGGACCCACGCCCCCACGTGCTCTTCCAGGAACCTGCGATTGAACTCGGATATGGACACAACGAAGGCGGCATCCCGCAGCTTGGTCGCGAGCATCGCCCGCCGGACGAAGATGTCGTGCGCGTGGACGGTGACACTGTAGGATATCCCGGTCAGGCGGTGGATGATCCACGCGACGAGCGCGGGGTGCGTGGAGTAGTGGGCATGGATGTGTTCTATCCCCTCGGCCCGCATCCGCCCGGCCATGGCTACCGCTCTCGGGAACAGGAGGACCGCGCGGACGAGAAGGTTCGGGCTCGTCAGATTTTCCCGCAGAACACGCACGAGCAGGGACAGATACCGGCCGGGGTGGGACGCCAGACACGAGAGGTTTGAGGACAGCACCTCGATCGAGATCCACGGGACCCGCCGCACCCGCGCCATCCAGGCATCGACCCCGCGATGAACGATCTTCTCGTCCTGGACGATGAGGGGATAGAGAGCGATCTCCCAGCCCTCTGCGTGCATGGCGTTCATCTCACGCAGAATAAATGTCTCGGACAGGCCGGGGAACCGGGACATGATGTACGCAAGCCTGGCGCGCATCATCGCCACTCGCGCTGGGTCGATCCCGCGTGGTTCCCGCTGACAAGGGTCAGGACGCCCGTGCTGTTTATGCGCTCCGTCGCTCCCAAAGGAATGTCATCCCCGAGCCTGAATCCTCGTTGTGGTGGAGACGATCCCCTGCCCGTCATTCGTTGACGACGCCTGAAGTGTCCGGGCTGCGGGCGGCGAAGTCAAGGGTGCCGCCGACCGCGGGGCCGGGGCCTCCCGCCGCTGTTCATCGTCAGGCGAAGAAACCCGCCAGGGCGCCGCGCAGCGGCTTCAGCGTTCGACCCCGGATCGCCGCGCAGCCGGCGAAGAAGACGATGCCGAGCAGATACCAGGCAAGCGAGCTGCGCGCCCGGAGACTGCCGAGGGAATGCCGCTTCCATTCCGGGTCGATGTACTTTCTCCAGAAGAGGATCTGGTTGTGGACCTGCGCAAGGTAGGCAAAGTAGGCCCGCTGCGGCGACTGGCGCGTCGTGCCCCCCAGGTGCCTGAACCGGACGCCGGGCACCATCAGGCATCGACCACCCGCGCGGTGCCAGGAATAGATCAGTGCCGCGTCCTCACGCAACGCGTAGATCGACACCTGTTGCAGATCCTGGTCACCCAAGGCGCCGCGGGCGATGGCAAATGCACCCGACACGGCGATGACCGCCCCTGCCCCCCCCCGGGTTGCCCACCCCTCGGGCGGCGGCTCCGTGAGCGGGTAGTAGTACCCTCCTCCGGGAGTGTAGTCGATGCCGCCCCGGCGCCGCGGCACGGCGATCCCCCAGAAGGCGTTGAGCCGGCGGCGCAGCCCCGGCTGCGGCCAGAGCTCCGGCCAGTAGGGCACCGCGCAGTCCGCCCGCCCGCGCTGGAGCGGCTCGAGAAGAGTCTCGACAGCCCGAGGCTCCAGAACGATGTCGTCGTCGAGCAGCAGCACCAGCGGCAGGGAGGCGGCACGCAGTCCGGCCGCACGCTGGGTGACCATCCCCCGCTGTGCCCCGACGAAGCGTACCAGCGGGTCGCTCACGCGCCAGGGGCTGGTGTCGTCCGGGATCGCGAGAACGATCTCTCCCGGCGGGATCGTCTGTTGTGCCAGCGATGCCAGCGTCTGCTGCAGCAGGTCGTTGTCGCCGACGCTGCGGATCGCGGCAGTGTAGGCCGGCCGCTCGCCCATCAGGCCGTTTCCCTGCCGCTGTCGCCCCGCCTGCGCCACCCCCCGCAGGCGAACGGCCATCGCACGAGGGGATTCCTGGCGATTGCAGCGGCGAGGACCCCGGCCAGGACCAGACTCACGAGCAGGAACTTTGCGCCGCCGTCGAGGTACCTGTTGGGTGCGAGCGTGACGATGCGGCTCAGAGAGAGGCAGGCCACCGTCACCAGGAAAGGGACCATGGTCTGGCGGACGGTCGCGCCGACCAGGCGCGCTGCCGCGGCGCTGCGGCGGCCGATCAGAGCGCTGATCCCGAGAAAGACGACCCCCATCGCCAGGGCTTTGCAGGCCGTGAGGCTCACCAGCCCGTAGCCCCGGGAGACGAGTGCCACGCTCAGCGCGCACTGCAGGCCGAGCCCCGCCATCATGACGGCGACGCCGCCGCGCTCCCAGCGGAAGGCGATGAGTATCCCCCGCAAGGGGTATATGAGAGCCATGAAGAAGGCGCAGAACAGCACGGTCTGCGCCGGGAGGACGCTCGAGGCGTACCGCGGGATGGCCAGCTCGACCGCCACGGGAATCGCGAAGTGCGAAAAAGCCATCAGGAACGGGAGGTAGTAGGCCGTGTTCACCAGCGGTTGCGCGTAGTACTTCCTCAGAAGGGCGTCCTGCTCGCCCGTGGCGAGCTCCTTCATCAGGTTCGGCTCCATGACCGCGCGGGCCGCCGTGGGAATCTCGATCAGGAAGTCGAAAATCATCCCGACGAGCGCGTAGTAGCCGAGGGCCGTGACCCCGAGGAAGGAGGCCACGATGAGCCGGTCGACGGACTTCAGCAGAAAAATGGAGAGATTGATCCCCATGATGGAGAAACCCTTGCGCAGCACCTCGCCGTAGAGCCTCGAATCGAAGGTCGCGCTCACGGTCCAGGTGCGCCGCAGCAGCAGGTAGGCGAGGACCGCGAGCGAACAGAGCAGCGTGGCCAGGTACTGCCCGGGCAGGGCGAATTTCCAGAGCAGCAGCAGACCGATCGTGACGTTCAGGAGCGAGCGCAGATAGACGCTGTTCGAGACCCAGGCGATCTGGTGGTAGGCGAGCATGAGATAGGAGGCGTATTGCTGGTACCAGCGCAGCAGGATCTCGACGCCGATCACGGCGCAGCCCATGCGCACCAGCAGCGGATAGGGGGAGAGAAACGCCATCCCGATAAGCGCCGCCACGACGATCACGCGGGCGCTGAAGGTGCCCCAGAAGATCGTGCTGCGCACCGCCGCCGCGCGCCGGGAGTCGCCGCGGCCCTCCTCGAGCGGCACGATGTACCGCATCGACTCCATGACCCCCATGTCGGCGTAGGTGGTGTAGTCCGCCACGAGCGTGAAGAGGTTCCAGAGGCCGAACTGCTCGGGCGAGAGAAACCGGGGCTTGAGTATCGCGGTGAAAACGCCGGTCGCCTGGCGGAAGAATTGTCCGGAGGAGAGCCGGGCTATGTTCGCGGCGAGGGATGGCGAGCGCATCAGGCTGCGCGTTTCACGACGGCGGGGAGTAGGAGCGCAGGCGGTGGCGTGCCATGGTCAGCCCGGGCAGGTGGAGCAGGTACTCGGCCGGGCCGCCCGCCCGGCGCCACCAGCCGCGGAACGTTGCGAGGACGGTGTCTGTCTGACGCACGAACAGGTCGCGGTCGAGAGCGATCCCGGACGCGGAGAAGTAGGCATCCAGGAAAAGGCGGGCCAGGCGCGGGGCGTTCGCCAGTCGTCGCCGGTGGTGGAACCGGCACGAGAAGAGCGACAGCACCATCGCCGCGAGATCGATCGCAACCGGTCCCCACGTACCCGTCCCGCTGAGCCAGCTCGCCGTCTGCCAGTCGATGATCGTCAGCCGGCTGCCGGAATTGTCGATGAAGAAATTGACCAGCGTGTAGTCTCCGTGAAGAAAGGCGCGAGGTCCGCCCTCGTCCCTCTCGAAGCCGGGGATGGGGGCCTTCATGGCGTCGGGCAGGACGAGCAGCCGGTGGACCGCCGCGAGGGCGGCGCCGATTTTTCTCATCTCCGGCGCGAGGTTCACACCCGCCTCGAGGCGCGTCTCCACGCCGGTCACGTCCTGGAGGGTGCGGGTGACGATGCGGCCGGCGGCAAGATCCGCCTCGAGGACCGCGGGGACGCTGAACAGCCCGCTCGAGTGGCCGATCTCGCCGGCGCGCCTCGTCTTTTCAAGTTCCACTGTCGCGGCCCCGGGGGATTGGATCTTCGTCACGCGGTCCGGGAGGACCACGATGCTCGTCCCGCTGTGCCGGGTCGCACCGCGGAGATAGGGGTCGGAAACTCGGTCTGTCCCCCCGGTGGCCATCCTAGGCACGCAGAATTCCTTGTCGCACATCCCCCTCCGGGGCCCCTGATCGCCCGCGACTCTTCCCCGCGGGCTAGCGAATCACGCTCTGGATCAGGGCGGTGAGCCAGTCGTCTCCATAGACAGCCGATGCTTTCGTGCCGTAGTAGACAATGCTCGCCGCGAGGGCCGCAACCCCGCCGGCCAGCAGCGCCAGCGGTGCGAAATTGCGGCTGGGTGGCAGGTTTTGTGGCTCGGCTGCGCTCTGCGGGGAGATGCCGGCCCACGATCCCGGCTCGATCGGAGCAACGGGCTCGGCCGGTTCAACCGGTGTGACAGGAGCAACCGGTGCAACCGTGACCGATGCCGGCACCGGCGCCACGGGTTGCGCCTGCGAAGGGTCAAGCACCGTCACGGGGGGAATCGCCACCGCCGGCTGCTCGGCCGCTGTCCGCTCCCGCCCGACGAGGAAGTGAAAGGCCTTGCGATAGACGCCCACCTCCTCCGCCCCGTGCAGGAGATCCTTGGAGTCGATCGCGCTTTTCCGGCATTCGAACGCGTGCAGGAGCGCCCGATCGCAGAGCGAGTTGGTAAGACGCGGGATCCCGCCGCCAGCCTCCGCTATGGCGTCCAGCAGCAGGTCCGGGAAGATCAGCGGCTCGCCGCCGGCTACGCGCAGACGGTGGAGCACGTAGGCGCGCACCTGCGGCGGTGTCATGCGCCCGAGGACCTCGAGGTTGGCGATACGCTGGCGGAACGCCTCGCGGCCGGCCCTGGTGAGCATCTCGGTCAATTCCTCCTGGCCGAGCATGAGGACCTGGATGAGTTTTGTCGCCCCCTGCTCCAGGTTGTTGAGCAGCCGGATCGCCTCCAGCCCCTCGTCGTCGAATTTGTGCGACTCGTCGACCACGATCAGGCAGTGTCCCCCGGCGGCGTGAAGTTTCAGAAGCCGCTCGCGCAGAACGCCGAGGGCGAGGACACGCGATTCCCAGGTGAATGCGGCTCCGAGCTGATGCAGGACCGCCTGAAAGAGCTCGCGGTCGGAGCCGGGCGGCTCGGCGAGCCACAGCTGCACGGTGCCCTCGGGAAGATCGGCCATGAGCTTCTGGCTGAGGGTCGTTTTGCCGGAGCCGATGGGTCCGGCAAGCACCATGAGCCCCCGCCCCGAGACGACGGCGCTGGTGAGCCGGTCCAGCACCCGCTGGTACTCCCCCTCATTGAAGAAAAACGCCGGGTCGGGGACGTTCTCGAAAGGCAGCAGCCGCAGGCCGAAGTGGCTCGTGTACACGGGCGCTCCCTCAAGGCTCCGGCGTCGCGGGGAGCAGTCGGATCTCCACGCGCCGGTTCATGTCCCGCCCCTCGGCGGTGTCGTTGGTGGCCAGGGGGCGGGTGTCGCCCCAGCCCTTGACCCGGATGCGCGCGGCCGGCACGCCCTGCGCCGCGAGCAGATCGGCCACGGAGCGTGCGCGCAGCAAGGAGAGATCGGCGTTGTCCTTGAAGGGCTTGCCGAGCGGGGTGCGGATCGGCCGGCTGTCGGTGTGTCCTTCCACCGAGACGATCAGCCGGTCGTCGGCGTGGATCTCGGGGAGCAGCGAGCGCACGACGTCGCCGGCCGCAGGGTCGAGCGTCTCCTGCCCGGGGGGGATGAGGCCGCCGCCGAACACGGCCAGGGTGCGCTCCAGCGGCTTTTCGGGGGCCGGGACTGCGCTCTGCCGGGCGAGCTCATCCTGCAGGCGCGCAACGGTCGAACGGAGCTCCGATACCAGCTCCCGGCTTTCCGCCTGCTCGCGGGCCAGGTCTTCAACGGCAGTTATCAAGCGCGATTCGGAGGGTGCCGGGGCCGGGGCGGGGATTGGTACGGGCTCCGGGATCGGAGCCGCCGGCGGTGGGACGGGCAGGTGCATCCCTGCCCAGGCTATAGCCAGCGCCGCGGCGTAGCACAGCGCGGCGCTGCCGAATAGTACACCCCGCACGAAGTTCTCCCCCGGGTCATCTCCCGTGCCGTCTCGGTGAGGGCACGGGAGATAAAATAGCACTCGCCGCAGGTGCCGGGCAAGGTAAGGAGTCCGCGGCATCGGGACCGGCCAGGTGCTGTGGGTCCTTGACG
Organism: uncultured bacterium; assembly: GCA_964513745.1. GTDB lineage: Bacteria > JAUVQV01 > JAUVQV01 > JAUVQV01 > DATDCY01 > DATDCY01. The sequence continues at coordinate 519 of CAZEOK010000040.1, read as the reverse complement.
CTCCGGGAGCAGACCTGTTACGGTAACAGTGACACGGGGGAGTAGCTGAACCGGCCACCATCGTCAGCACGGCCTGCGAGGGCCCGGTGGCGCCGGATTCGGGTGACTGAACAGGCGAGACCTTTGTCGCGGCGCGTGCCGTGGCAAAGGTCTTTTTTTTCGACGCAGGGGGGACGATGAGCAGGATCGGAAGCGAACTCGCCGGTGGGGATGCCGGGTTCCCGTGACCGCGTTTCTCGCATCCCTGGCCTTCGTCGTGCTCGCCGAGATGGGCGACAAGACCCAGCTGCTCGCGATGGCCTTCGCCACCCGGTTCCGCTGGCAGACGGTCATGTGGGGCGTCCTGGCGGCAACCATGGCCAACCACCTGATGGCGGCGGCCGCCGGGAGCTGGCTGGCCACGGTCGTGCCGCTCGCGACCATCAAGATAGTCGCGGCCGCATCGTTCATCCTCTTTGGGCTCTGGACGATCCGCGGCGACCGCCTCGAGGGCGAGGACGAGCGCTACAGCTTCAGCCC
>CAZEOK010000039.1:0-25340 GCA_964513745.1 uncultured bacterium | reverse complement strand
GCCGTGGCCATGTCGGCCGCGATGTCGAGCAGCACGAAGATGAATCGGTACATCAGCAGCCCGATCTCCACGAGGCTCCGCGGGACCCGGAACCAGTGCAATGCCGAAAACAGCGCGTGCGCCGGGGCCACCATCCCGAGCAGCACGAGGACGCTCGTTGCGGCCAGAACCCGCACGGCGGCCAGGGCGCCCAGCCACAACCCCTCTCGTGTCGCGTGGAGCACGGCTCCCGCGGCCTCCAGTGAGAACAGGGCCTCCCCGGGAGTCGTGAACAAACGGAGCGCGAAGACCACGCAGAGCATGCCGACGGGAATCGAAAGCCGCGCCGCCACGACGCGGAGCGGAAAACCCAGCGCGGACATCGTCCCGAGCGCCGCGCCCGCGACCAGCAGCGGCAGTGCCGGCCGGCCGGAGAGGAGCACCAGCAGGATCGCCAGCAGCGCGACGACGAGCTTCACGCGCGGGTCGACTTCCGTGAGACGGTTCTCCCGGTATGTAAAGATGTCCGAGAAAAGCTCAAACACGCGTCACGCCTTCTTCCCGCCGCTCGGCGGGAATAGCGCACGGTAGCAGTAGCCCGCCACGAATCCCCCGACGGCCCCCGCTACGAGAAAGACAAAGAGCAGCAGGTCGCCGCGATCGGTGTTGATCAGCGGTTCGCGGGGCGGGCGTCCGGCCTCGTGCGCGAATTTCTCCACGACCTTTTCGTCGACTCCAGCCCAATCCTGTGCCGCGCGAGCCGGGAGCGTACCCGCCATCAGACACATCGGCAAGGCCAGGACGAGGAGCGCCGACTTCGCCCGCATCAGCCCGCCCCCACCGATGATTCACCGATGAACTCCGGGCGGCGTGCCAGCAGGAACTTCATCGCCGCCCCCGAGACGATGGCCTCGAGTATCCCGAGCGGCGCCTGGGTCGGTAAAAAAGCCAGCGCGATGGCCAAGAACATCGCGTCGAACGAGGTCCCGCCGCCGTGGAGCGCTGCGGCCAGTTCCCCCGAGGTCGCGGCATAGGTCGCCCAGTCCGAAATCAGACCGGCCGCGCCGGCGGCCACGACCGTGCCGCAGCCGAACCTGCGCAGCGCCGCGAAGACCAGCCAGCCGGAGTAGGCCCCGACCACCCCCATCGAGACGATGTTCGCCCCCAACGTCGTCAGCCCCCCGTGCGCGAGAAAGAGCGCCTGGAGCAGCAGCGCAACCGCGGCAATGACCGTTGTCACCGCCGGCCCCACGATGACTGCCGCCAGTCCGGTGCCGCAGGGGTGCGAGCACGTGCCCGTGAACGGCACCGGAACTGGCATGCAGGAGATCACGAACACCGCGGCGCCGACGAGGCCGGTCAGCACCTTGAACTGCGGCGAGGCACCGCTGCGGCGGCGCACCTCGCGCAGGCCCAGCCACACGAAGGGGGCCGCGACCGCGAACCAGATCCCCGCCCAGAGCGGCGGCAGAATCCCCTCGGAAATGTGCATCGCGAACGCGGGAGAAGCGGAGCCGAGGAGCAACGCTGCCGCGACGATCGGGATGGTGACCCGACCGACTCCCGAGAGATGAGCAGCCATTTTTCTAATGGTGGTGGCCATGACACTTCCCCGACCGGTACTGCCTGGCTTCAGCAGGGTCCATCGGCACGAACTCCTGCTGCCCCGGCGGCACCGGGAAGGTCTCCCGTCCCGGCAGCGCGACCTCCCGCACATCGGCGACGCCGAGCGACTCATCGATCCTTTTTCGCACCAGATCGACCAGGATGTCGTCGTAGCCGAGGTTCCCGCCGAGCTGAAGCCGCAAGCCGGGATACTTCGCCGCCTCCGCCTGCATCATCTCCGGGATGTCGAGACGGATGTGCAGCCCCAGGTGCAGGAAGTACGGGATCACCAGCACCCAGGTCGCACCTCGATTCACGACCGCGGCGAGCGTCTCGGGGAAGTGCGGGGGCAACCGCGACATGAAGCAGTACTCGACCATCGGGAAGCCGTGCCGGTCCCTCAGGATCGCGGCCACGCGCTCCATGTCACCCCCGGCCTTCTCCACCCGGCTCCCGTGCCCGAGCAGGATCACCGTGGGGAGCGTTTCGCGCGCCTGCTGCGCCTTCGCCGTCATCGCGCCTCCTCCGCCAAAGAGCAAAGCGCGTGAACGGCGGCGACCGCCAACGGACTTCCACCCTTCCTGCCTGCCACCGCAACGTACGGAACACCGAGACCCATCAGTTCCTCCTTGCTTTCTACAACATGCACGAAGCCGACCGGCAGCGCCACGACGAACGCCGGCCGCACACCCTCCTCGACGATCATCCGGTTCAACTCCAGCAGCGCAACCGGCGCGTTGCCGAACACCGCGATGCCGCCATCGAGCATCGCCTTGGCCCTTCTCACCGCGAAGAGCGACCGCGGCAGGCCGGCCGTGCGCGCCTCCCTGGCAACGTCCTCGTCCGCGATATGGCAGTACACCCGCTCCGGGCCGTACGCCGCGTGCACCCGGCGCAGTCGCGCCATCGAGAGCCCCGCCCGGATCATGTTCGAGTCGACGTAGAGCGGCCGACCCGCGCGCAGCGCTGCGATCCCGGCCTCCACCGCGCCAGCGGAGAACCGGGCGCTCCCGGCCAGATCGAGGTCCGCCGACGCGTGGATCATCCGCTGCACGACGCGCCACTGCCCCGGCACGAAACCGTGCCGCGGCACCTCGGCGTCGATCGCCGCAAACGATGCGGCCTCGATGGCCTCGGGCGCCTGCCGCCCCTCGATGACCAGGTGGATTCGCGGTCTCATCGTATCTCCTGCAAGTTTTCGCAACAGCGAAGCCTAGGCCCTCGTTCCCGTGCGGGCTGCGGGGTCCTGTCGCTGCGGACCTCCATCGTGCTCCCTCCGGTCCGCCGCTGGAAGCCTCCCCTCCGCGCCACCCCTCCACCCAGCAGGTGCACTGTCTTAACCAGTCCCATCAAGGCTGTGATCGGGCTGAACATTGTCACTGCAGACAGACTCCCATTTCTTGATCTCCCGCTCTCTTTGTGCACGCGTGGTGCAGCCACCGCGCCATTTCCGGACGGGCGGCGAAATGCAGGTGCACGTAACTGGCAAGCACCGTCCCGTTCGTGAATCCCTCGCGCTCCTCTTCACCACCCCGGCTGCGACTGAGACGGTAGACGCATTTCCACCCCGCCTTGCCGGCCGGGTCCCCAGCCAGTTCGGAATAGTGGTACTCGTGACCGCGCCCGACGCTGCCGGGCGCGCCCCAGAGCGAGTCCTCCGTCAACTCCGCCTCGACATACCCGAGCGCCTTGCGCCGATCGAGCATCCGCGTCCCGCAGGGCAGCACACCGCACATGTCGCTGCGTCGCCCACCCGTCTCCGCAATCCACTGCGAAAGGTACATCAGCCCGCCGCACTCCGCGTAGACCGGGCGGCCGCTCGCGGCGAATTCCCTGACCGACCGGCGCATCGTCTCGTTGGCGGAGAGCGCCGTGGCGAAAGCCTCGGGATAGCCGCCGCCGAGGTAAAGGCCCCGCAGACCCTGCGGCAGGACTCCCTCCCGCAGCGGGGAAAAACGCACCAGCTCGAAGCCCGCCTGCTCGAGGGAATCGAACGTGTCCGCATAGTAAAAGTGGAACGCCTCGTCGAAGGCCACGCCGAGCCGGATCCGCCGACCGGGAGGCTCGGGCGCGGCGAGCGGCTCCCCACCCGGGAGCGGTGCCGCGGCGCGGGCAAGAGCGATCACCGCATCCAGGTCGACGTGCAGCTCCAGTGCGTCCGCGAGACGGTCCAGCACGTCCTCCCCGAGCAGGCCGCGATCGGCAGTCACCAGGCCGAGGTGCCGGCTCGGCAGCGTCGCGAGCGCGCCGCGGGGGATGGCGCCGACGAGAGGGGGCAGCCCCGCGATGCGCAGGGAGTCGGCCAGTCCCGACGCGTGCCGGGCCGAGCCGGCGTTGTTCGCGATGACGGCCGCGACGTCGACTCCGGCCTCGAAGCCGACGTAGCCCCTGACCTGGGCCGCGAAGCTGCGGGACATCCCGTGGGCGCCGGCGATCAGCACGACCGGCGCCGCCAACAGCTTCGCGATCTCGCCGGAGCTGCCCTCGAGCGTTGTGGACGACGACCCGTCGTAGAGCCCCATCACCCCCTCCAGAACGCTGATGTCTGTCCCGCGGCTGACACGCTCGAAGTGGTCAGCGGCATACGCCGTCCCCATCATCCAGCTGTCGAGGTTGTGGCACGAACGCCCGGAGGCGATCGCGAGATAGGTCGGGTCGAGGAAGTCCGGCCCGACCTTGAAGGCTCCGGCCGCAAGGCCGCGTCTGGAGAGCGCACGCAGCAGCGCCACGGTCACCGTGGTCTTGCCCACGCCGCTGCCGGTCCCCGCGATCAGCACTCTCGGGCGATGCATCGTCAGTACTCCACGCCGCGCTGCGCCCGGATGCCGACTTGCAGCCCGTGCTTTTTCTGGCACATTTCCGTAACCGTGTCGGCGACCGCGATCAACCCTGGTGTAGCCCCGCGGCCGGTGAGCACGAGGATCGTTCCGGGGCCAGCCAGACCCACGAGCTCGAGTGCGCTCTGCTCGGACACGAGATTCTTCGCCACCGCGAGGCAGATTTCGTCGAGCACCACGACGTCGTGGGAGGCCGCCCGCAGCGCCTCGGCAGCTTCCTGCAGCACGTCCCGTGCCGCCTGGCGGTGCAGGGCGAACTGCGGGCTCCCTGCGGCGGGCACGAAACCGCACCCCCGCTGCTCGATCTGGAAACCGGGGATCTGCCGCGCCGCGGCGAGTTCGCCCGTCTTCTGCCCGGCCTTGACGAACTGCAGCACCAGCACACGCATCTCGTGGCCGGCGGCCCGCAATGCCAGGCCGAGGGCGGCGGTGGTCTTGCCCTTGCCGTCGCCGGTGAAGATCAGTACCCGCGCCCGCTGCTTCATGGCGCCACCCCGGCGCACCCGTGCCTGGAGAGCCACCGTGTTCCGAGAAAGACCAGCGCCGCCAGCAGATACGTCGCCGCCATCAATACGACGGCGCGTCGGATGTGCGCTTTGCCGAGCGGCTCCAGCGGATCGCCGAGAAAGGGCTTGGTCGACCGTGTGCCGCAATAGGAGCTGACGCCGCCGAGGCGCACGCCCAGTGCGCCCGCCATCGCTGCCTCCGTGAGGCCGGAGTTGGGGCTCGGATGCTTCCTCCCGTCCCGGACGAGGCAGCGCAGTGCCTGCACCGGGCGCGCGCCCACCAGCGCCGCCGCCAACGGGATCAGCGCCGCGGTGAGCCTCGCGGGCAGATAATTCACGGCATCGTCCAGCCGCGCCGAGGCCCAGCCGAACTTAAGGTAGCGCTCGTTCCGGTAGCCGAACAGCGAATCCAGCGTGTTCACCGCCTTGTACATCATCGCCGCGGCCGGACCGCCCAGCACCGCGAACAGCAGCGGGGCCGTCACGCCGTCCACGGTGTTCTCGGCGACGCTCTCGACCGCGGCCCGCGCCGTCTCCCCCTCGTCCAGCGCCTCGGTGTCGCGGCCGACCATCATCGCCGCTTTCTGCCTCGCCTCGGCCAGGTTGCCCCGATCGAGCGCCCGCTGGACGTTCATCGCATGGCCGGCGAGATCCCGGGCCGCCAGCGCAAAGGCGATCAGCACGATCGATACGGCGTCGCCGACCGCGGGGTGGATCGCCGCGGCCGCGCGCACCAGCAGGAAAACCGCCCCACCCGCCGACCCGGCCACCACGAGCGCCGTCAGCACGCCGGCCGCCCGCGCCGACGGGATCAGTTTTTTCGTCAGCGTCTCCAGCCCCGCCGCCAGCGCCCCCAGCCCCCTGACGGGATGCGGCAGCCAGCGCGGATCGCCGAACGCCGCATCGAGCGCCATCGCCGCCATGACTTGATACTCCAGCCTCACGCCAGCCCCACCAGACGCAGCACGCCCTTGAGATCGATGCTTTCGCGCACCGCGGCCGCCAGGCGGTCGAAAGCCTGCTCCAGATCGTAGACCGCGACGGGCTTGCCGAGCGGCTGCAGGCCCCGGCGCTCGCGTAGACGGTCGATGAACCAGCGGCGGAACTCGTCGTCGTCGAAGATGCCGTGCAGATAGGTCCCCCAGATCGCGCCGTCCGCGGAGGCGACGCCCACCGTTTCGCCGTCGGCGCGCACAATCCCCGGCTCCCACCCCTCGCCTGCGAATTGGCCGTGGTGGATCTCGTAGCCGCGCACCGTAAGCCCCGAGGCGACATGCAGCGCCGTCGTCCGCGTCAGCGTCTTCTCGCGCTCCAGCGTGTTTGTCGCCGGCAGCAGCCCGAGCCCTTGCGCCGCGCCCCCGACCGGCCCCTCCAGCCCGTGCGGGTCCCGCACCTCGCGGCCCAGGATCTGGAAGCCGCCGCAGATGCCGACCACCGGCACGCCAGCCCCAGCCAGCGCGACGATCTTTTCCCCGAGTCCGCGTGCCGTGAGCGCCGGCAGATCGGCCATCACGTTCTTGCTGCCCGGGATGATCACCGCGTCCGCACCGTCGAGGTCCGCCGGCGCGCGCGCGACCTGGAGCCGCACGTCCGGCTCGAGCTTGAACGGGTCGAGGTCGGTGAAGTTGGAGATGTGCGGCAGGTCCACGACGGCGATCTTCACACACCCCTCGGCGGCCCGCCGGTCGTGATAGGAGCCGTTGCGGAAACCGAGCGAGTCCTCCTCCGGCAAGCCGAGCCCCGTGAGGTACGGCACGACGCCGTAGACCGGACGCCCGGTACGACGCAGCGTGAACGTGAGGGCGTCCGCGAGCAGTCGCGCATCCCCGCGGAACTTGTTCACGATAAAACCCGCCAGCAGCCCGCGCTCCCACGCGGTCAGGCACTCCATCGTGCCGACGAACGACGCGAAGACCCCGCCCCGGTCGATGTCGCCGACCAGCAGCACCGGCGCGCCGGCGTAGCGCGCCATGTTCATGTTCACGATGTCGTGGCTCTTCAGATTGACCTCGGCGGGGCTCCCCGCACCCTCGAGCACGACGACGTCGAACTCGGCGGCCAGCGAATCGTAGGCGGCCTTGGCGGCGGCGAAGGCCTGCGGCTTGTAGCGCACGTACTCCGCAACCTGCATGGTGCCCACGGCCCTGCCGTTCACGATCACCTGCGACCCGGTGTCGCTCGAGGGCTTGAGCAGCACGGGATTCATCCGCACGTCGGGGTCGAGCCGACAGGCCTGCGCCTGCACCACCTGCGCGCGGCCCATCTCGCGGCCGTCGAAGGTGACGAAGGAGTTCAGCGCCATGTTCTGCGACTTGAACGGCGCCACCGCGACCCCCTCCTGGAAGAGGATCCGGCACATCGCCGCGGTCAGCACGCTCTTGCCCGCGTTCGAGCAGGTCCCCTGGAACATCAGCGAGCGGGCCCGCTTCACGCGCCGGGGCGGCCGGGGCAGTCCGCGCGCGTCGCGCAGGGCCGCCACCAGCCGGGCGTTCTCCTCTTCGGTCCGGACCGCGACCCTGAAAAAGCGGTCGTCGAGACCGTCGTAATTGGCGCAGGGTCGGATCGCGATACCTGCACGCAGCACCCTGTTCGTCAGCGCCGCGGCAGCGGTGAAACCGTCCTCGATCTTCACGAGCAGGTAGTTCGCCCGCCCGGGGAAGACCTTGAAGCCCGGGATCGCCTCGAGGTCGCGCTTCAAGCCGTCGCGCGCGGGGCCGAGCCACCGCTGCGTCTCACCGACGAACGCCTCGTCCGCCAGCGCCCGCACTCCCACCGCCTGCGAGATCGCGTTCACCGACCAGCGCGGCTGCATTGCACGCAGCCGCCCGGCGATCGCCTCGTCCGCCGCCGCCGCTCCCAGACGCAGCCCCGGTATCGCGAACATCTTCGTGAAGGACATCAGGACCACCACGTTCGTCGGCCGATCCGCGGCGAGACTCGGGACCCCTGCGACGAAATCCAGGAACGCCTCGTCGACGACGAGGGTCGCCTCGGGGTGCGCGGCCGCGAGCGCGCGGATTTCCTCCGGCTCGCACAGTGCCCCGGAGGGATTCGACGGGTGGCCGAGAAACACGATGTCGCCGGGCCGCAGGTGCGGTGCGATCAATTCGGGACGGGAAGCGAAGCCGGTCTCCTCCGCCATCGCGATCTTGACCACCGGCAGCTCCGCGGCGACGGCCGCCGCCTCGTAGTCCAGGTACGCCGGCACCGGCAACACCGCGCGGCGCGCCTGCACCGCCCGCGGCAACAGGAAGAGCAGCTCCGAGGAGCCATTGCCTGCCACCGTCTCGGGCTGGCGGCAACCCTTGCGCGCGGCGATCGCCTGGATCAGTTCCGCGCACTCGGGGTCGGGGTAGTGGACGGCCTGCAGCAGCGCCGCGGCCGCCACCTCGGAGAACCAGTCCGGAGGCCCGAGCGGGTTGATGCTTGCCGAGAAATCGAGAATCTGCTCCGGGGCGAGCCCGGCCAGCGCCGCGAGCCGCCGCAGATTCCCGCCGTGGACCTGTCTCACGCGACGCCCCCTTGCCGGGCGAACACCAGAAGGACGAGGGCCGGCACGACCTCGGCCAGCTCGCAGGCGGCGCCCAGGGTGTCCCCGGTGTAGCCGCCGATCTTGGCGCGGCACCAGAGTGCGAAGATCGCGGTCACGCCGACTGCGGCCGCCGCGGCCGTCAGCCCCGCCGCCCCCGCCGCAAGGAAACCAGCCACAGCCAGCGTCGCCACCGTAAGCAGCGGGGCGAACATGGTGCGCTTTCGCTGGAACACCGTCACCAGGCCATTCTCGCGCGCGTAGCCCAGCGCCGAGATCATCACCACCGGAGCCGTCCTCCCCGCCAGCGGCAGCAGCAGCACGGTGCCGAACCGCGCGGCGGGCGCCAGCGACGCCAGCACCGCGACCTTCAGCAGCAGCATGCCGACGATCGCAAGCACGCCCATCGGACCGACCCGGCTGTCCCTCATGATCTCGAGAATCCTTTCGCGCGGTCGGGAACTGAGAAAGCCATCGGCGGTGTCCGCAAGCCCGTCCAGGTGCAATGCCCCGGAGACCGCCACCATCGCGATCACGGTCAGCACGCTCGCCGGCAGCACCGGCAGCAACGCGGTGACCCCCATGTCGAAGCATGCAATCAGCCCGCCGATCATCAGGCCGATCAGCGGGAACCAGACGACGCTGCGCTCAAGATCTCCGCTCTCCCCGCACCAGCGGCGGGGGACCGGCAGGACCGTCAGGAACGCCAGCCCCGCGAACAGCGGCCCGAATAATCCCATCGCTTCTCCCGACTCCCGCCTTCCCGTCGTGTGCGAAAAAAAACCCCGGACCTGAGTCACCAGGTCCGGGGATGCCGTATTCCACCCTCGGTGCAAGCCGCGACTCCCCCGCACCACGGGGGGAGCACACCAACCGCCTCGCGAGCAGGTCTTCTGGCTCCCGGATCTCCCTACTCGCCGTGCCTTCCCATCCCCTTCGGGACAGTGGCTCGTTCGGCTTTCGTCCCCGGTTACAGCGGCGGGTCCGCGACGGCTTCTCACCGTCTTCCCTATCATGGCCTCACGGCCACTCGCGATTCTTTGTAGGAGTATTGGCGCCGGAGCGGGACTTGTCAAGGATTGCGTTGACAACCGGCAACCAGGACCGGAAGATCGAAGCAACCATGTGCGAGAAACCCTCGGCCGATCCTCTTGCAGGCATCACGCAACCGGTCGCCGGCGAACCATCCTTTCCGGTGCGACCAGGCTCATCAATGAAGACAACGGCTGAATCCGCGAGGTTTGGTCGTCGCTACCTCGGCACCCTGGTCGCCGGCCTCGCGGCGACGATCGGCACCGCGGCAGTCGCGCGCGCCGACATGGCACCGCTGCCCCCCCGCCTATTCTTATTCCCCAGGGGGGCGCTGGCCTACCTCTTCGTCGCAATGGCGGTGGCGCTGCTGATCTTCGCTGTACATCAGGCGAACCGCGCACGCACACCCAAACGGCCGCACAGAGTGCGGTCCGCGTTCTGCGCCGCTGCCGCGCTCTCTCTTTCGCTGCTGTGTGCACTCGTCGCCCTGCCGAACTTCCTGTCCTTCCGTCTCAAACCAAGGACCTCGGAGGCCAAATCGAACCTCGGCGCTATCGGCAACCTCGAGGTGGCCTACATGGCCGAGTGGGATCGCTTCGTCGGTGACCAGCCGCCGACTCCCGCAGCGGACAGGCGCCGCAATGCGGCGAAAATTGCCTGGGCCACCGACACGCGCTTCTCCGTGCTCGGCTTTGCGCCCGAAGGGAACGTCCGCTGCAGCTACAGCCTCGAAGGTCCGCTCTGGCCGTCAAAGGCGGAGGGCTTCACCGCCCGCGCCGAGTGCGACCTCGATGAGGATGGGGAACTCGCCGTGTACACGATCACCCGTACCTCTGTCATGTCCGCCCCGCCGGCCATCGGGGCAGTTTCCGTCGGCGGCGACAAGGACGACTTCCTGTCGGAATAGAGGTCAGCGCGGTCGTTCCGGTCCGTCCCTTCCTCGCCGCCCTGATCTGCCGGCTCGTCGCCGCCCCCGCAGCACGCTGCATCGTGCTACCGCCGGTCGGGCCTGTCGAACTCAACGCCGTGTCCCCTCCAAAAGGTGGCCAGGACCGGTCCGTCGAATCGGGCGAGCCCCGAGAGCGGGTCCCAGAGCACCGCTTTGCCCTTTTCCATGCCGAGAAAAGCCACGGCGTGGGCCTCCGGCCCCGCAAAGGGGTGGTCGATGAAGATCATCGCCGGGGCGACAAGCCCCGCGGGGTCGCGATCCGGCAGATCCACCTTGCGTGATCCGATGCCGAGCCGCGCGTTGCCGTAGATGATTTGTGCAGCCGAGGTGCCGAGCACCGAGGTCCTGTAGAGCGACGCCATCTCCCGCTCGGTCCGCGCCTGACCGAAGGTCCGCAGTATCGTGGCGCCGGAGGCCGCCGCGCAGCTGACCGGGCTCGTCTGCGACACCATCCCCGAGGGCGAGATGTCGTCCTTGAGCTCCCCTGTCACGGGCCGGGTGTAGTTCCACTGCATGATCTGGATCGCGGCCACGAAGAGCACGGAGGCGATCACCACCTTGTGCCTCTCGCGGTGCCCGGCCCGCAGAGCGAGGGCCGAGGCGAAGCCGAAGGTGAACGCGAAGATGCCGGTGAGAAGGCCCCACTGGATCTCCATGATCGAGTAGTCGAGCCAGAGAGGGAAGCCCCAATAAAGACCAGGACGCATCTTCCGGACCACGACCGCCACGACGTTCGCGAGCAGGAGCAGGAGGCTCAGCGGGATGAGCGCCCAGAGAAGGGGGGCCCGCGCGAGCGCGTTTTCCACCCGCAGGTCCGGGTGCCGAAAGATGAGAAGGCGGCACGCCAGCGCCCCCGCAAACGCGAGCAGCGCAGCAATAAGAAGGTTGATCCCTATGGGTATGAGCGCCGACATCTATCCGCCAGCCGGGCGACGAGGACGATCGCGAGGCCCCCCACGAGCAACCGTCTCTCCCGCAGCGTCAACCTCCGACCGCTTCGACTCAACCGTGCGCTCACGGCAGACCCCCGGATTCTTTCACGACATCTGTGGCACTGTCGATCGTCCAGACGACGACCTTGCCGTCGCGGTCGTTGCACTGCGCCGTGGCAGTGAAACCGTCGGTCGGCCAATCCGGTCCTCCGAGACGGTAGCTGCAAGCCACGTTTCCTTCCGGGGCGAAACCGAGGACGGAGAAACGCGTCGTGCCGTCCCAGGGGGGCTTTCGATCGTCGCCGGCCCGGCGTGCGATCGGCGTGAAGGGTTGGTTCCCGACATACACGTCCCACTCGGCAAAGTACTCCACCTCGGCTCTCCAGATGGCGACCAAGTTGGGGACGGCCTCGCTCTGGACCGACCGGCGCGCCTGCCTCACCAACCGCCTCTCCTGAGCTTCCCGATAGCCAACTACACTCGCAGCGAATGCCACACCGGAGAACACGAGGGCAATGAGCAGCTCTGCTCTGAAGGCCCGCGCAAAACCCCTCTTCACGGGCACGCCATCCGCAGCTTCTCCTGATGCACCGCGCCGAGCACGGGTAACGAGCGTCCTGAGCCAGGCCAACAGCAGGCGGGCGACGGCCGCGACGAGAAAAGTCAGAAAGAAGACAAGCAAGGGCGCAGAGAAGAGCACGTCCGGGCCGAACGCCATGTCGGCCTCGACCCTGCGGGCCGACAACAGGATCCCCAACAGGAGGATCGCACCGAGCGAATGCTGCGGCGCGACTCGGTGTGGCCGCGGGCGGCGCATCATTTCTCTCGCCCCCGAGGAGCGGAGGGGAAGGGCCTCGCGGCATGCGATCCCGTGCAACCATCCATTCAGAAGGGGCCCCCGGATTTTCTTACCTCATGGTCGCCGCTGGTGATCGTATAGACTGCGACCTTGCCGTCACGATCGGTGTCGCAGTGGGCTACGGCGGTGAAACCGTCGGTCGGCCAATCCGGCCCCTCCAAGCTGTAACTGCAGTACACATCCTGGTCCGGGGCGAATCCCAGGATCGAGAATCGCGTCGTGCCCACCCACGCGACCCGCTGGTCGTCGCCGGCCCGGTTCGCGACGGGCGTGAAAGCTTGATTTCCGACATACGCGTTCCATTCGGCAAAATAGGCCACCTCGGTACTCCTGATGGCGCCCAGATTGGAGCGGGCTTCGGAACGCTTCTGCTGCCGCACCGCGACCGAGCGATAGGCAGTGATATCCCAGTACAGCGCCGCAGCCGTTCCGAAAACGCACACCACCAACCAGGTCCTCGCGCGAAGGCCGAGAGCCGGCACCCGCGGGTCGCTGGCGGCCGCGGAGTCGTCGGAGCGGCTCGCTGTCGCCCGCGGGTCGCTGGCGAAGAACCGGCCGATCGCGAGGAGCAGGAGACGGGCAATGATTGCGAGGAGAGGGACCACGAAGAAGAACAGAAGGAAGGGGATCGTGACCGGTGTGGGGGCGACGTCGGCGCGCGCCTCGGCGGCGGAAAGCAGAAGAACGCCGGTGGCGCCCAGTGCGGAGATGGTGGCTCGGGTAAGCCCACACGGGTCCTTATCATCCGGCGAGATTGAGCCATGACCTTTGTTCCCCCGTTCACCCTGGGGAAGCAAGCCTGGGCCTGGGCGCTCTGGCAAGGCCATCTTACCTACACCCAATAGATGAGCACTCCTGCCGCGAAGGAGGTGAGGTTCATCCACAAGGAGAGGCGCGACAGCGGCCGTGGGTACTCCCGGAAGGTGTCCTCCAGCAAGAGCCACTCCGCGAAGACCACGCCAATTTCCAGCGCGACGAGGAGTGGAAACGCGGGCAGAAGCCCAGCCTGTGCATTCGCGAGCATCAGCGCGTTGAGCAGCGGGTGCGTGCAGACGTTCACCAGGAGGATCGCGAGGAGCAACAGCCGCTCCCGGTATCCCAAGGCGAGGGCGACACCCGTTTCTATGAGCACGGTTAGGATGAATGCGGTGAGGTAGGTCACCATGACGCGTGATTTCCTTCATCGGTCGCTGCTTTGCCCGGCGTGCCCGATCCCCAGCCGATCGAGGAGGGCAAGCCCCCCGTACAGCAGGAGGGCGGAGACGAGGATCACCGCGCACAGCAACGCGTCTTTTCCGAGTGCCGACTTGTGCGGGGTGAAGGCGGGGAGCGCGCCCACCCAGAGGGCGAGACACGGCAGGCCGAAGGCGAAGGCCGGCCGCGAGGGGAACATCACCGCCACGGTGGTGAGCGTGACCGCCATCGTCACCTGGAAGAGGAATGCCCCCAGCAGGCCCAGGACGGCGGAGGCCCCAAGAAAGCTCATCAAAGGGGCCGAGAGCACAAGGCTCGTCACCGCTACCCGCCGCCATCCAAAGCGGTCGGAGATCACGCCTCCCAGCCCCTTCCCCAGCGTCATGCTCACGGCGAGGGCACCCCCCATGACCGCGCCGCTCCTCCAGGGGAAGACCGCCGTCATCCCGGCGAGCGCCCGCACCGCCACCACGAGCAGAACCAGGATCAGCGCCGCTTCGAAGAGATCCGGGTCGGTCTGCCGCCGGGCGCGCACCTCCTTCTCCGGCGGGCCCTGGACGATGAGGGCGGCGGCACAACAGAGGCCCATGAGCAGCATCATGATCACCCCGGGGTAGGATCCGCTCTTTCCCATCATGATCCCCGCAAAAAGCCCGAGCCCGCCGGGCGCGACGAAGATCCCCGGGCCGGCCGCCCTCCCCGGAGCGATGCGCAGCACGACGCTCCCGCCCCCCACGTGGAAAAGGGCATTGCCAATGCCGGCGAGCGCCGCGCCCAGGAAGGGATCGAGCGTCGCCGCCGGGACTGCGAGCGCCGCGATGGCGCAGCCGATGGCGGCCGCCGGACGCGGGTCGGGGAACCGGTCCACGAGCGCGCCAAAGGCGAACTGCGGGGCGAAGGCCAGGGTGTTGTAGAGGAGCACGACAGCGAAGAGCACCTGCTCGGAGACGCCCCGGGTGCTGAGCACGAGGCCGGCGGTCGTCGCGTCCACGAGGGCGTGCATGAGCCCGTACTGGGCGAGGGTGAACCGGGCATCGTAGGGCACGGCCAGCGAGCGGACGGCGGGCAGAAGCGGCAATGACAGCGAACGCCCGGTCCCCAGTGTCACGATGCCTCTCCCGACACACCACGGCGACGTGAGGGCCGCCGTTGATTTCGTCTCTTACCGGGAAACGGGCAGCATGTCAATCGGGAAGGTCGACAGGAGTGGTCCGCGTCCGCGCGCTGCGGCGAAAAACAGTCGGGCGGAAAGAACATCCAGCGTTGCGCCCATAGCGACCAACCGGAATCGAAAGCGACGCGTGTTTTGCCCAGCCGCGAGGAGGGTGGTGCCCCCGGTCTTGGACGGTAAGGGCGGGCTGCCGTGGTATCATCTCTCATGCCCGCTGGCGCGGTGGGTCCACGTATGAGACGACTGACGGGGGTTCTCGTGTTTGTCGGGGTTGTTCTCGTTGTCATCGGTGCTTCTTATTTCCTGAACCGGCCAAAGTATGATCCAAGCGCCACGATCCCCCTGGCCGAACTCGTCACATTTGCCGAGCGCGGCGACCCCCGGGCTCAATTCGACCTCGGGGAGAGGTATGACCGCGGCCAAGGCGTGCCCCAAGACAGAA
This sequence comes from uncultured bacterium, assembly GCA_964513745.1. Taxonomy (GTDB): domain Bacteria; phylum JAUVQV01; class JAUVQV01; order JAUVQV01; family DATDCY01; genus DATDCY01. The sequence continues at coordinate 10,305 of CAZEOK010000039.1, read as the reverse complement.
CCGAGGCCTTGAAATGGTTCGGCAGGGCTGCTGAACAGAAGGATTACCGGGCCTGGCTAAGATTCCACAGTCTGTTGGCCGAATCAACGCCCCGGGACAACGCCGATCATGGCCCAGGAGTGAGAGTTTTCTCCAGCGACACCGTCGCCGGCATCAAGCGGGCCGAGAGGCGTGTTGGCGAGATCTTTGCCGAAAGGGCAAGCCTGAGCGGCAAGAAGACCTCCGTCCGCGGCAAGGTCGTGAGGTACGACGCCTATGTGCAAGGAAAGAACTGGATACGTCTCTTTGACGGCACCGGGCCACCGGGGTCTGATGTTCTGGCGGTCACTACGTCTCCGAAGGTGAAGGTCAGGGTCGGAGACACCGTTCTCGTGAAGGGGGTCGTGACAACGAACAAGGACTACGGGATGGGCTACAAGTACAGCGCCATCATGGAGGACGCCGAGGTCACCGTCGAATAGACGCCCTTTTCACCTGCCGCTCCTTTCGACGGTCTGGAGGGCATCCGCCACCAGTTTCCGAACCTCGATGTCCGCGTCGTCGCGGGCCACCGTGAGCGCCGCGCGCGCCCGTTCGCCGCCGATCCGCACCAGAGCCGCCGCGGCCCTGCCGCGCAACCCCGTGTCCCTGCCATTCAGGACGGCGATGAGGGACTCGACGGACGTAGCGGCCATGAGGGATTCCAGGACGATAAAGGCGCCATTTCGAACCTGCGGGTCCGCATCGGCAAGGAACGGGAACACCAGTTTGGCGGACTTGGTGTCCCGCGCCGTGATCAGCGCGCGGGCGAAGCCGTCCCCGCCTCCTCTGTTGCTGCAGTCGTCGAAGAGGCGATGGATCGTGCCGCCGTCATTCGTCACCAGGTGCGCCTCAAGCTCCGGGTCGTCATCCAGGTTGCCAGCGCACAGGGCGAGAAAGCCCCCCCTCCCGTCCGTAAAGATGTCATACCGGTACGGCGGTGTGTCCCAGGGTGGGCGTCCCTCGTACGAGGGTTTGAAGTTGAGCTTCGAGAGATCCTCGGTGTACACGTTCCACTCGGCGAAGTAACCGACGCTTTCCGAGCGCAGTGTCGCCAGATTCCCCCAACAGTAGGGCTGAGACCCGGAATGCACTGACAGTCCCCTCCTTCTGGAGCACTGTTCTTGCGGGTCTTCGGGCCGCAAGAACACACTGGCAAGCAGCGAAATTCCTGCAAAGGCCGCTATTGCCAGGAGTGCCCCAGGTGAAAGCCGCTCCCTCGCCTTGGCCACGAGCACCCCGGCGAAAAACCAGATGAAGCCCCCGCTCAGGAAGAGGAAGCTGCATTCCGGCACCCCTGCTCCACCCCACGAGTTTCGCACGCCGAACAGGAACAGGATTCCGTTGAACGACAGGTAGGTGAAGAAGGGTGCCGCCCGGTACCCGTCAGGTTTGCCTAGGGGTACGAGGAGCAGGGCGAGGATCACGTACGCGGCAAGGCCGTAGAGGCCCCCGCGGTCCGACCGTTTCATCGTGCCCCACCACCGTGGCATGTTCATGGGGGCCTCTTATCCTGCCGCAGTGCTCTGCTTGAGGAGCGCGAGACTGCAGGTTGCCCTGACAGCCGATCGAGTTCGTGCGATCACAAGCCGTCCCCCGAATGTGTCACTTCGCTGCCGGAGTTGGTGATGGTATACACTGACAGCTGGCCGTCGTCGTCGAGATCCGCCACGGCGCGAGCAGTAAAGCCCTCCTTCGACCAGACCGGTCCCTCAAGTGCATAACTGTAATACACGCTCCCCTCCGGGGCGAAACCGAGAATCGAGAAACGCGTGTTCGGGTCCCACTTCACCATCTCCGGGTGACGGCGGCGGTCCGCGATGGGGGTGAGGGGCTGGTTGCCCACGTAGACGTTCCACTCGGCGAAGTAGGCGACCTGCGTGGCGAGGATTGCCCCGAGGTTGGACTTCACCTCCGGCCTCTTCGCGGGGCGGTAGTCGCGAAATGTCCCGAGGAGAAAAGAGAGATACATCAGCGCAGAGATGCAGGCAACGGCGATATCCATCCAGCATCGCGAGCGCACCAAGAGATAGAATACCCATCCTGCGCAGATACCTGCCACCGGGATGAATGCGTCCCAGGGGAACGAGCCCCCGGAGGGTAGAAGGTTCGGAATCACCACTGCAAGGCCGACGAGGATTGCCAGCGACAGGGATAAGCGCCACCACGGGGATCTTCTTTCCGCTGTCATGCTTTCCAGGCTCCTTGCCCTCTCCAACCGTGCCATATCTCGCGTGGCATTAGATGCCCTCGTTCAGAAAGGTGCGCCGGAATGGAGCACCGCGCTGCTGGCGTTGACGGTGGTGTAGACCGAGACCAACCCGTCCCCGTCGAGATCGCACTCGGCATGCGCGGTGAAACCCTCCTTCGACCAGGCAGGTCCTTCGAGAGAATAGCTGAACCACACTTTCCCCTCGGGCGCAAAGCCGAGGATCGAGAAGCGGGTGTCCGGGTCCCACTTCATCCGTTCGGGATGCGCGCGTCGATCCGCGAGCGGTGTGGGAGGCTGACTACCCACGTAGACACCCCACTCGGCGAAGTAGGCGACCTGGGTGGCGCGGATCGCGCCAAGGTTCGATCGCGCCTCCGAGGTCTTCGCTTTACCCGGTCTCGCGCCACTCGCGATGACGACGAGGAGCCCGAAAGCAAGGGCAACCGTCGTGCCGAAAAGGACGAGTGCGGTCTTCCTCGTCTCCTCCGTGAAAAGGCCCGCGACGAGAGCTCCGGCGAATGCCCAGAACGCCCCGCCAAGAAACAAACCGAGGGCCAGAACATGTCTCGGGTCATCCGGATCCCCGATCACCGTGTAGCAGAAAGAAGCCAGGAACTCGCCGGGGGGGACGAGCCCCAGGGGACCCCACCCGGGGCGGATCCCCGGCAGTACGAACGCGAGCGTGAGCAAGAGATACACGGCAAGACCGGACAGCCCCCCGCGCACCCAGAGTTTCATCCCGCCGGGCCCCGGTGCAACCCGAAGTCCAAACCGCGCGCCCTGCCTCCGCGACCCCTCAGAACCACAAGACCTGTCGTCGGTCTTCACCATGGCGCATCCCCGGAGGCGGTCACGTCGCTGCTGTCGGTGATCGTGTAGATCTCCGGCTTGTCATCATGGTCCTGATCACAGACGGCGCGGGCGAGAAAGCCCTGGGCGGCCGTTGGGAAATCGGGCCCCTCGAGGGAGAAGCTGCAGTTGAAATCGGGGGTCAGCACCGAGGATTCGTCGAAGAAGCCGTAGCCGATGAGCGAGAATCGCGTCTGGGAAAACCATCCCTCCCGGGACGGGGACAGCGGAGGCGTCACGGGCGGTTGGTTAGCCACAAAGACATTCCACTCAGCGAAATACGCGACCTCCGTGCTCCCGATCTCGCGGAGGAGGCGCGCAGGATAACGGGTCTTCCATTGTTCCCGGGCACTCTTCCGGAACTCCAGGAAGTTCGGGATCGCCACAGCCGCGATCACCAGGACGACGCAGGCAACCGCCAGCCAGATCTTCCAGGCGTATCCTCCGTACTTCTTCCCGGTCCCGAACGCGGGCGTGGCGACCTCGTGCGTTTCTCCGCCGCGGCGGCGGGCGAGGCCACGTAAAGCGGCCAGCAGCAGCCGGGCGACGAGGACGAGTACCAGGGCATAAGCGAGGTAGAGGACGAGGGAAGGTCTTCCCTGGATGATCGATTCCGCCATGCGCCCCACGGGCGGAGGCGCCACGTCGGCCCTGGATAGGCGCGCGGGCAGCAGCAGGGCCGCAATCACCAAACCGGTGGTGATCGTTCCCCTCCTGCTTCGACTACATCTGTCTCCGGGTGCCTTGGCGCGGCAGTTCAACTCCGGTCCTCCCCTCCAGTCGCAGTCCCCCGAAGCTCCGCCTGCACCTTCCACGCCCGAAGCTCCTTAAACGGCGCGCACGATTTCGTCGCCATCACTTCCGTGCCCTGATCGGTGACCCAGTAACTGGTCGCCTTTCCGTGGCCGTCAATGTCGCACTCGGCGCGGGCAGTGAGGCTCTCTGCCGGGCACGCGGTGCCCTCGAGGACGTAGCTGCAGCACACGTCTCCCTCGGGAGCGAAACCGCGGCTGGAGAAGCGGGTGTTCACGTGCCACGGCGCCTCCTCCGGATGCCCGGCGCGAGCAGCAGGAGCCTCCCCGCCGCCGCGAGGACGATGATCCCGAAGAAGCCCACGAGAGGACCGACGACCCGCCCTCGATCGGCACGAGGGCGACGTCGGCCTGTGCCGCAGACGGATGAGCATGAAGGCACCGAAGGCAGCCTGGAGCCAGGCACGTTTCATCGACACACTCCCCGCGAATGCTCGGTATGGTGTGCACTATACCACCGCTCCGCGCGCGGGGATCACCTGCCCGAAGGCCACCACCGGCTCTGTGAGGAAATGTGTGGTGCCGCGCGATGGAGGGCAAGCGGCGAAAGGCGGGATCCTGCCGAGGGAGACAGTCGGATGCCGGGAAGCGGGCCCGCTTCCCGGCATCGTCTACGCTAACAGCACCCGCAGAAGTCGCGAACGCCCTTGACCAGGGCTTTCAACGATTCCGTTTTCGCGGGGTCCTTCGCGACGATCTCGACCTGAATGCCGTTCGGCGTTTCCTTCGCCTTGCACTCAAGCTGCTCGCACAGGGACTGCACGTCCTTTCCGCAACAGCTGAACATTGCCTCTCACCTCCTTTCGTTTTAGAGTTCGAGCACTCTCGAACACTGCAGGTAAAAAAAATCACTTCAGAAAAGCCTTCAAGAATGTAATGGTCTCCTCGTTGGCGCGGCAACGGTACATCTGCCCATCCCACTCGCAGGTGATGAGTTTCGCATTCTGGAGTTCCTTGAAGTGGTGGGAGATCGTCGATCGCGACAGATCGAGGCAATCGCAGACCTTCGTGAACGCCTTCTCCATGGGACAGCAGGCGTTCGGCCGCGAGGGGAATATGGTGCCTTCCGTCGATCCTCCGGCGCTCTGCTCGTAGATCATCATGAAGATCTTCAGTCGCTGTTCGTTCGAGAGCGCCTTGAATATTTTCGCATAGTTCGATAGTTCCATAACGATAGAATATGCTCCGCCGAACAGGTCGTGTCAATAGATATATTTGCCGGCGCCGGCATTGAGGATGAAGATGTCGGCGCCGTGCATCTCCGCGATCAACTCCTCGAGCAGCCGCATCTCCTCGAGCAGGGGCTCCCGGCGGCCGACGACGGCGACGACGTGACCGTTGCGGGAGAACAGCGCCGCCAGTTCCCTGCCGATCCCCGATGTCGCCCCGACGACTATCACCTTATCCATACAACTGCCTCCGCGGCGCGTTGCTGCCGCAACGGTACCGAGCGCACGACACGACGACATCCCCTCCAGATCGTAGAGCCGCAGTCGGCGACGGCGATGCAGGCACGGTAATCTCGCCTGATTTTCCCGTCAAAGCATTTCTCGGGTATGCTGGCGGCCGGCGCACGCTTGCCGGGGCGTCGTGTCAGTTCCGCACCCGGTGGTGCTGGTGCAACAGCGGAGAGAGGGAGAGGCAGGTTCGACATGGACTTTCAACAGCGCAAAGCCCTGCTCAAGGAAACATTCGACCTGGTGTCGGACGGCTACGACAGCGACGTGCTCCGCTTCTTCCCCTGCAGCGCGGGCCGGATGGCCGCGCTGCTCGAATTGCGCGGCGGTGAGCACGTGCTCGACGCCGCGTGCGGCACCGGGCATGCCAGCCTGGCCGTGGCGCGGCGGCTGCCGAAAGGCCGCGTGAGCGCCGTCGATTTCGCCCCCGGCATGCTCCTACAGGCGCGGCGCAAGGCGGCTTCGCAGCAGGTCGGCAACATCGAATTCCTTGAGCGCGACATGCAGGCGCTGGGATTCCCGGACGGAACTTTCGATGTGGCGATCAGCGCTTTCGGCATTTTCTTCGCCGAGGACATGGACGCCCAGCTGGCGCACATCGCCGCGACTGTCAAACCCGGCGGCACGGTGATGATCTCCAATTTCCAGGAGAACTATTTCCATCCGTTGAGGAGCCTCATGGCCGAACGCCTGACCCGCTACGGCGTGGAGCCACCGCGACAGGCCTGGAAACGCATCGCAAGCGAGGCAGGCTCCCGGCAGCTCTTTGAGAACGCCGGGTTCGGTGAAATCCGCGTTCTTGCAGAAAACTTCGGCTATTTCCTCGAGAGCGCGGAGCAGTGGTGGGACATCGTCTGGAACGCGGGGTTTCGCCGGCTGGTGAGCCCCCTTTCGCCCGACGACCTCGAGCGTTTCAAGAGGGAACACCTCCAGGAAGTCGCGGCGACGATGACTGACGATGGGATCTGGCTCGATGTGGGTGTGCTTTTCACCTCGGGCAGGAAGCCGTGACAGCGGCGCACGGCAGCATTAAACAGCAGGTGGAGGAAACTTCATTTGACATGACATCCGCCACTGCATACCCTCTTCCGCCATGCAGATCGACTTCGAAGATAACGATCAGCCATTGATCATCGCCGGGCGCACCTTTCGCTCCCGGCTGATGATCGGCACCGGCAAATTCCCCTCGGTTCGTGCGATGCGCGCGGCGATTTGCGCCTCGGGCGCCGAGATCGTCACGGTTGCGCTGCGACGCGTCGACCTCTCCGTCCCCGGGGCGGAGGATCTGATCGCGGCGATCGATCCCGGCAGGCACCTGATCCTGCCCAACACCTCCGGCGCGCGAACGGCTGACGAGGCGGTGCGGCTGGCGCGGCTGGCCGCCGAAGCCGGGCTGGAACGCTGGGTGAAGCTGGAGCTTACGCCGGAGCCGCGGCACCTGCTGCCCGACCCGATCGAGACCCTGCACGCGGCCGAGAGGCTGGTGCGCGAGAAATTCGTCGTCCTGCCCTACATCCAGGCCGATCCTGTCCTCGCCCGGCGGCTGGAGGAGGTTGGCACGGCCACGGTCATGCCCCTTGGCGCCCCGATCGGCAGCAACCGCGGGCTGCTGACCCGCGAGCTGATCCGGATCATCATCGAGCAGGCCGGCGTCCCCGTCGTCGTGGATGCCGGCCTCGGCGCGCCCTCTCACGCCGCGGAGGCCATGGAGCTCGGCGCCGACGCCGTGCTCGTGAACACCGCGCTGGCGGACGCCGAGGATCATGCGGCAATGGCCCGCGCGTTCGCGTTGGCCGTCGAGGCCGGGCGCCTCGGGTATCGCGCCGGCCTCGGTCCGACGCGGGATCACGCGGAACCCTCCTCGCCTCTGACCGGGTTCCTCGACACGGACGCCCTGCCCGGCTGACCGGCATGGGCTTCCTGGAGCATCTCGCGGCGTGGCCAGACGCCCGGATCGCCGAACTGATCGGCGGCTGCGGCCCGCACGACGTCGAGGCGGCGATTGCCAAACCGGTGCGCGGGACCAGGGAGCTGGCGGCACTGCTCTCTCCGGCCGCGCGGCCGCATCTGGAGACCCTTGCAGCGGAGGCGAACCGGCTGACCCGCCGCCACTTCGGCCGCACGGTCGGACTCTACGCGCCCTTGTACCTCTCCAACGTCTGCGCCGGTTCCTGCGCTTACTGCTGGTTCTCCACAACCGCCCGGGGGCACATGCGCCGGGTGACGCTCGGGGAGAAGGAGATTCGCGCCGAGTGTGAAGCGCTGGCCGCCCGGGGCCTGCGTCAGGTGCTGCTGGTCTCCGGCGAGGCCCCTGCCGTCGTCGATCTCCCCTACCTCGAGCGGGCCGTGACGATCGCGCGCGCCTCCTTTCCCGCGGTGAGCGTCGAGGTGCAGGCGTTGGGGGAGCCCGAGTACCGCAGCCTCTGCGGCTGCGGCATCGAAGGCGTGACGCTCTACATGGAGACCTACGAGCGCGAGACCTACCGCCGGGTCCACGTGCGCGGGGGAAAAGCGAACTTCGAGCGCCGGCTGATGGCCGTGGAGCTGGCCGGAAGAGCCGGCGTCAGGACGCTGACGATCGGTGCGCTGCTCGGTCTCGCGCCCTGGCGGGCCGAGGCTTTCCGGCTCGCGCTGCACGCCCGGTATCTGCAGAGGGCCTGCTGGCAGAGTGCGGTCGCGGTCGCTTTCCCGCGGCTGCGCCACGTGCCCGGCGGCTTCTCCATCCCGGCGCCGGTTGAGGACGCCGATCTGGTCCAGATGCTGCTGGCTCTGCGGCTCGTCCTCCCCGATGCCGGATTCGCGGTCTCGACCCGCGAACGCGCCGAGTTCCGGGACTGCCTGATCCCGCTCGGCGTCACCCGGATGAGCGCCGGGTCCTCGACCCGTCCGGGGGGCTATGCCGCCGGGGGTGAGGAGACTCTGAGCCAGTTCGACATCGCAGATCGCCGTCCCGCCGCGGAAGTCGCCGCCGCCATCGCGCGTCTGGGCTACGATCCGGTCTGGAAGGACTTCGACCGGGCCTTCGTCGGGAGCACCTGATGCGCATGATCGTCAACGGCGCGCCGCGCGAGATCGCCGAGGGGACATCGGTCACCGACCTGCTGGTCGCGCTCGACCTCGCACAAGCTCCGGTGGTCGTGGAGCGCAACGGCGAGATCGTCCGGCGAGCGGATCAGCCAGGGACGCGGCTCCGTGAAGAAGATCGCCTCGAGATCGTGCGTCTCGTGGCCGGGGGGTAGCGATGCCGAACGATCGTCTGGAACGGTTCCGGAAGACCGACCTCTACGTCGTCATCACCGAGAGCTTCTGCTCAGGCCGCACGGCGCTGGCGGTGCTGGACGAAGTGCTCGCCGCGGGTGTCGGCGTGGTGCAGCTGCGCGAGAAGGAGATCGACGACCGCGAGCTCTTCGAGCGCGCCCTGGCCTTCCGAGAGCGCACCCTGCGCGCGGGGGCGCTGCTGATCATCGACGACCGCCTCGACGTGGCCCTGGCCGCGAGCGCCGACGGCGTGCACCTCGGCCAGCGGGACCTGCCGGTGCGGGAAGCCCGACGCCTGGCGCCCGAGCTGCTGATCGGCGCGTCGTCGCACACGCCCGAGCAGGCCTGGGAAGCCCAGGACGCGGGCGCCAGCTACGTGAACATCGGGCCGATCTTCCCCACGGAAACCAAGGTCACGGGCATTCCGGCGCTCGGCCCCGCCGCGCTCGAGCGCACGGTGCCGCGGCTGACGATCCCCTTCACGGTGATGGGCGGGATCAAGGCCCACAATCTCGGCGCATTACTCGAACGCGGGGCGCGGCACGTGGCCGTGGTGACTGCGGTGACGGCGGCCGACGACGTCGCCGGCGCAGCCAGGGCTCTACGTCGGGCGATCGGCGAGCGTCGTACGCCCTGACATGGGCCACCCCTTTCCTTAACCGCCGGTCCTTGGGGCTACCGCCGCCGCGTCAACAATGCCGGTGGCTAGTACGCTAACGACACCTCAATTTTAGGGCTGAAAATGTCTGCGGTCCTCGAAGTGGCCGAGGGCACTAACCCCTATACCCCGTCGATTGTTACGGGGTTCCGTCAGTCGCGGGGCAATCGGATTATTGCCGCAAATAATCCTGACGGATCCAACCACCCGGTCCGGATTCGGGCTGGGTCCGCGAGAAAACGGCATCTGCAGAGTGGATGCCGGTGCCGTCGCCGCTGAACTCGTAGTGTTCGCGCTGTCGCTTGTCGGCCTGCAAGAGTCGCGGGAAAAAAGCCAGGGGAACGCTGAGAATCCTTCCGTCTGCAAGAAAAACAGAGAAGCTGTTCTCGTCGAAGGCAATTCTGGTGGCCTGTGGCTTATTCAGAATAACGTTCATTCCTGGTCCTGACCGGCCTTCAATGCATGTTCGATCAATCGGGCGCCGTGGCAGATGGCAACGATTTCTACAGCCTGCGACGTGAGGCGGTAGACTATCCGATAACCGAGATGGTTTCTTTCACGCAAGCTCTTGTCACCGTACTCGGGGACGACGCGGCCGGCTGCGGGGTGGACCGGAATTGTATTGACGATTTGCATGACTCGACGGGCAAAGATAGCGGCGTAGCGTTCAGAGTCCTCGGCAATGTATTCTACGATCGCTTCCAGTTGGTGGGCGGCCTTGGGAGCCCACCTTATTGGGAGAGCCATTGTGACATCCGTTTTTCGACGTCTTCGTGGGGGATCCCCTCACCCCGATCGAGCTGTGCAAGCCCTTCGTCGACCTGGGATTTGAAATACAACTCCTCCATGATGTCGTCGACGGTGATGTCGTCCGGCAAGCCCCTGATCAGCTCGATAACTTTTTCCTTAGTCAGTGACATGTTCGACTCCTTTCATCCAGACTGCGCACCGACGCCGTGGGAGTTTTGCGTCATTCTTCCGGGCTCCCGCAAGAATGTCAACGGCGATGCCGGGGTCAAGACGCTAACGACACCTCGATTT
>CAZEOK010000038.1:0-25415 GCA_964513745.1 uncultured bacterium | reverse complement strand
TCGCATCGGGTCTCGGCTTCTGGGAGAAGCAGTGGAAGACGAGCCACTTCGCGGCGTCCAAGCGCGCCGTCATGGAGATGTCGCCGCTGCTGGAACTCATGGTCGCGCTCGGCGAGATGAACGCCGAAACCGAGGCCCAGTACGCCTCCGAGCTGCAGGACCTGGCCAGGATGATCAGCGGACTGCTGCGCCAGGCCCAGCGCCGCGAGGGCGGGGCGGACGACGGCGGCCCGCCGCCCGAAGGCGAGGCCCGCGAGCGCCCGACGTTCTACCACTAGGGGGCGGGGTCGTGGAGCCGGGAATCGCAGTCCGATTCGAGAAGGGCTTCGTCTACACGCGCGGGCAGATCCAGCACGCCCTCGGCGGCAGCTCGCGGGCGGCGTTGCCCACGCGGGGCGGGAAGGTTGTCTGCGCCTGCATGACGCTGAAGCGGAACCCGCGCGCCCCGGAGGAGATGGTGATCGATGGCAGAAAGCGCGTGGTGCGGCTGGCCAGGGCGTTGGCGGCGTCCAAAGCAGCGGTGCCGGTCTTCGTGCGCGGGCGCCGCGGCGGGTGGGAATACGCCGGCGAGCGTCGCGTGCGCGCGGTGATCGAGGATCCCGGGGCGCTGTTGTCGCTGGTTGCCGAGGGGGCGCCGGCGGACATCTCGCTCGCATTGCTGCTCGAAGAGACAACGCGGGAGCTGCCGGAGGCCGTCAGCGGTGCGGCAGCGGCAAAGCCGGCCGCGTCCGATGGGTGAGGCAAAGCCATGGCAACCATCACCGTCGAAGGGATTCCGCCCGGCCTGCTGGTCCGCCTGGCAAATGCAGCGGCGGCCAATGGCCGTTGCCTGAACAGCGAAGTGATCCTCCATCTGGCCAGATCGGCAGCTCCCGCCATGGGATCGTCGGGCCGTGAGGCGGGATCACCGGGACGAGTGTGCGGCGACGGGCGACGTTGCCGCTGCGGTGAGCGGCCTGTCACCGGAGCAGGGGTTGGCTGGGGTGGCCCGGCCACCAGTCGGCAAGATATCTGACCCGCGGGCATTCCCGGACGTGCCGCCCGAGTCGCCCTCGGGCGGATGTTTTTGAAAATCTCACTGTGCGGGAGACGGTGCTCCTGCCGGGGCTGGCAGACGAACGCGCAGATCCTCCCGGTGCTTGCGAATATCTTCCCGCACGGCTTCAGTGCAACCGGGGTCCCTCTGGCCGCAGCGCAGCTCGGCCTCGGCGAAGGCATCCTCCGCGTCGGAGAGCCTGGAAAGGGCCCCGAGCAGGACACCAAGGGTGTCCAGGAGCGGGGGCGACCGGTGCGCGGGGACGACCATCACGGCTTCAAGGCGTCGAAGCGCGTCCTCTCGCCCGTTGCCCGAGAGGATCGCAACCCAGCAAAGATTGTTGGTCGCCTCCGGGTCACCCCGGCGCAATTCGAGAGCCGCGAGGTATGCTTTCCTGGCATCGCCGTAGCGTTTCTCCGCCAGCCGGACGTTCCCGAGATTGAAGCGGGCCTGGAAGGAGGCTTTGTCCTTCGACTGGGCCGCCTCGTACTCGCGGGCAGCCAGGGCGGGTTCACCGTTGCGCTCGTACGCCACGCCGAGGGCCACGTGCTCGTCCGCGGACAGGGGATCCGCGAGGACGATGATCTTCGGCAGGTGCGCGCACCCGGCCGCGCCGGCAAGGAGCAAGAGGGACAGGGAAATGGCGGCCAGGGCTCGTGCTGCACCGGACCGCAGCGACCGCTTCACCGCGCCCCCCCGGGGACGACGACCGCCAGGCATCCCATCTTCTCCCATTGTCGCATGAGTGTCGCGTAGGGGATGACCATCCCTTCCGTCAGGCCGGAGTGGGCCACCACCCCCTCCGGCGTCACCCCGTAGGCAAGGAGGTAGTGCGGACGGCTCCACGCCCAGACGCCGAGGTCGATCAGCAGGATCACCGGCTCTCCGGACGCGATCAGCCGCCGCAGCGCCGGCAGGTCGAGGTCCGTCACTTCGGCCGGGACGCCGCGGCCGCGCGCGGCTGCCGCCAGGTCGGTGATGAGCGTCCCCCGGAGTCCCGAGGTCCGCGTCTGCTCGGCCAGCTCCCGTGTCGTCGCAGGCTTTCCGTGAAACCGCAGGAGCATCGCGAGGGATGACGGGCCGCAGGTGTCATCCTCCTGCGGCAGGAACGGAACGCCGGGGATGACGTGCGTCGCGTCGGCGAACCCGCCGCCGGCCCCGGGTGCCGCACCCCCCGGTCGGGTCGCAGCGCACCCCGCAACAAAGGAAAGGGCGCCGCCAAGGAGCAGGGCGGCACCGGAGAACCGCAACACCCGGCGCATCAGCGGATGATGATGCTCCTGTCCAGCAGCTTGATGATCACGATGACGAGGATAATGGCGACCAGGAGGGTGATCAGGCTGCTGCCGCCGTCCGTGCCGACCGCCGCCCGGTCGGTCAGCGACGCCAGCCGGTGCAGGTCCTGGGCGCTCATCGCCTGGACCTTGGCCAGCGCCTGCTCGGGCGTCACGCCGTAGTCGACCAGCTTCTGGACGACGATCTTGTTCTCCAATAACGACTGGACTTTCGCCAGATCCTGCGGGGAACCCGCCCCGTCCGCCAGGCGGGAGCCGATCACGCCCGCCTCGGCGACTCCCTGCAGGGATGCGACAGCCCCCATCCAGCAGGACATCGCCAACGCCACGACGACGAACCATTTCGCTTTCCGCACGATCGCCATCACTGTGCACCTCCTTCGTTTACCAGCGACAACCCGAGCTCTCCCAGCCCCCACCGGACGAAAAGGGCAACCTCCCGTCGCGGCCTAGCCGACCCGGGCGATGAGCTTCTCCGCGGTCGTCCGGCCGAGCGCGGCGCACTCGCCGAGGCACTTCGCGTCCGGCACGAAGCGCTGGCGCAGGCCCTCGTGCACCAACTCCACCTTCATTGCCTCGAGGTACTCCTTCGCCTGCCCGACCGCCTCGCCGCTCCAGCCGTAGGACCCGAAGGCCGCGCCGATCAGGTGCTGGGGCTTGAGCCCCTTCAGGTAGGTCAAAAAGTCCGCAAGCGACGGATAGAGGTTGTTGTTGAGCGTCGGGGAGCCCACCAGCAGCGCACCGGCGTCGAGCACCTCGTGCAGGATATCGCTGCGGTGGTTGGCCTTCAGCGACATCAGCTTCACGCTCGCCCCGCCGGCCTCGAGCCCGTCGGCGACCGCGTGCGCCATCAGCGAGGTGCTGTGCCACATCGTGTCGTAGACGACGAGCGCCTTGCGCCGCTTCTGCTGGCGGGTCCACGCGTCGTACCACCCGAGGAGCCGGCCGAGGTCCTGCCGCCAGATCGGGCCGTGGTCCGGCGCGATGACCTTCGGGGCAATGCCGAGCGTCTGCAGGCGGGCGATGACTTTCCCGACGAGCGGCGCGAAGGGCAGCAGGATGTTCGCGAAGTAGCGGCCGCCCTCGTACTCGACGACCGACGTGTCGATCTGGTCGGCGAACCGCTCGCTGCTGGCCAGGTGCATGCCGAAGCCGTCCTGCGAGAAGAGCACATCCTCGCCGGGAAGCCAGGAGACCATGCTGTCGGGCCAGTGCACCATCCGGGTCTCGGCGAAGGTGAGCTTGAGGTTCCCCAGGTCGAGGACCTCGCCGTCTTTCACCGGGGTGATCGGCGTCGGCAGCCGGAAGTGATCGACGAGGGCCTTTGCCCCGAGTTGTGAGGCGAAGACCTTTTCGGGCTTCACCGCCTCGATGACGGACGCCAGGCTCCCCGAGTGGTCCATCTCCGCGTGGTTCGAGACGATGTAGCTGATCTCGGCCGGGTCGACGACGGACGCAATGCGGCCGAGCAGCTCACCGCAAAAGGGCGCCTTCACGGTGTCGATGAGCGTGATCTTTTCGCCCATGACGAGGTAGGCGTTGTACGTGGTGCCGCGGTTCGTCAAGTAGCCGTGGAAGTCGCGCATGTTCCAGTCCACGGCCCCGACCCACCAGACGTGCTCGCTGATCTGCGTCGCGCGGTAGGGATGCATCGTCGATCTCCTTGTTGTCTGCGGGGTGCACGCGGCCCCCGGTTACCTGTACAATTACGTCCCCGACGCGCAATGCGCGCCGGAACGATTATTGAACCGCACGGGAACTGCCGTGTCAACGGTTGCCGAGGCGCAGCGACGGTGAGTCGATCGACCTGGTGAGCCCGGGCGTCCCTGTCGGGGACGCGGCGGATGGCTCGGACTGCCTGCGCCCCCGAGGAGAAAGGAGTTTGGCGAGCGTGGATACCACACACACGAGGTGCCGGCGAATCGGCGTGGTCCTGGTCGCGCTGGCTGTCGTCGCCGGCTGCGGCGGCAAGCAGTCCTCCGCGCCGGCCGCCGCGCCGGATCGCGTGACGCGGGTCGAAGTCGTCAAACTCGAGCCGGCGCGCATCGAGGACTGGCTGGATCTCCCTGGGGCCGTCGAGGCCGGGCAGGTCGTGACGGTCGGCGCCGAGGTCGGCGGGCGACTCGAGTGGCGGGGGCCGAAGGAGGGCGACCGCGTGCGGCAGGGAGAGCGTCTTGCACTCGTCAACCGGGAGCAGTTGCTGCTCGCGCAGCGGCAGGCAGAGCTTGCCCTCGAGCAGGCGACGCGCGGCGAGGAACGCGCGCGCATCGGCGTCGACCAGGCGCGGACCGCCGCGGTGCAGGCCGCCGAGCAGCAGAAGAAGCTGCGTGCCGTGCGCGAGAAGGCCCTCGCCGACCGCGACCGGGCCAGAACGTTGACCGAGGAGAAACTCGCCCCGCGCACCCATCTCGAGGGCTTCGAGACGGCGCTCGCCGCCGCCGATGCCGACCTGGCGACGGCCGCCGGGTCCGTGCAGGCCGCCGCGGCTGCCGTCGAGGCCGCGGCCGCCGATCTCGCCGGGGGTCGCTCGCGGGTCGAAAGCGCGGCGGCGGCGCTCGAGGAAGCGCGCCTCTGGTTGCGCAAGAGCGAGACGCTGTCGCCGATCGACGGCTCCGTGAGCCAGACCTTCCACGAGCAGGGCGAGATCGTCGAGGTCAACAAGCCGCTCTTCACGCTGGTGGCCACCGCCCGCGTCAAGGCGGTCTTCGCGCTGCCCGAGCGCGATGTCGCCCTCTTCGAGAAGGGCGCGGCGGCCGCGGTCATCGTTGCCTCGCTGTCACCGGACCCCGTCCCGGGGGAGGTCACGCTCCTCGGCGTGGCCGCCGACCCGGCGACCAGCACCTACCGGCTCGAGGTCGAGTTGCCGAACCCCGACGGGGCCCTCAAGGCCGGGATGTTGGCCAAGCTGCGCATGCTGCGCCGCCACGTCGACGGGGCGGTCGCGGTGCCGCTGTTCTCGCTGATGCACGGCAGCGGTGGTGCGCACGCCTTCATCTACGACAACGGCGTCGCGCGCCGGCGCGAGGTGGGCGTCGGCATCATCGACGGCGAGCGCCAGCAGATTCTCGACGGCCTCGCCCCCGGCGAACTGCTGATCGTGAAGGGCCAGCGGGATCTCGAGGACGGCCAGAAGGTCTCGTTGCCGTGATCGTCACCGACGCGGCGGTGCGGCACCGGACCACCGTCTTCGTGATGATGGCGCTCGTCGCGCTCGCCGGGGCCTATTCCTTCACGGCGCTGCCGCGGGAGTCCGCGCCGGACATCAAGATCCCGTACATGAACGTGATCACGGTCTACCCGGGGGTCGCGCCCGGCGACGTCGAGACGCTGCTGACGATCCCGATCGAGAACGAGCTGAAGAACCTGCGCGACGTCGAGCACGTGACGTCGGTTTCCGCGGAGGGGGCCTCCGTGATCACGATCCAGTTCAAGCCCGACGTCGACCTCGACTTCGCCCTGCAGCGCGTCAAGGAGAAGGTGGACACCGCGAAGCAGGAGCTTCCCGACGAGGCCGAGGCGCCGCTGGTCGAGGAGATCAGCACCTCGGACTTCCCGATCCTGCAGGTCAACGTGACCGGGGAGGTCGGCCCCGTGCGGCTCAAGCAGATCGCCGAGGACCTCCAAGAGCGCATCGAGGGGGTCCGCGGGGTGCTGCGCGCCCAGCTCGTCGGCGGCCGCGAGCGCGAGATCCGCATCGAGTTCGATCCGGAGCGGCTCGCGGCGTACCGCCTCTCCCCCCAGGAGGTCGCGCAGACGGTCAAGGGCGCCAACGTGAACATCCCGGGCGGCAGCCTCGAGCTGGGCGAGGCGAACTACCTGCTGCGGGTGCCCGGCGAGTTCGCGGACCCGGCGGAGATCAGCGGCCTCGTCGTCGCGCGGCGCGAGGGGCGCGCGGTCTACGTGCGGGACGTGGCGCGGGTGGTCGACGGCCTGAAGGAGGACGAGACGGTCTCCCGGTACAACGGCGTCCCGAGCGTCTCGCTCTCGATTCAGAAGCGCGCCGGCGAGAACATCATCCGCATCTGCGACGAGGTGCGGGCGATCCTCGCCGATGCAGGCGCGCGGCTGCCAGCGGGCGTCTCGATCGCCGTCGCGTACGACGAGTCGCGGGTGATCGCCCGGATGCTCACCGACTTGAACAACAACATGATCAACGGCCTCGTGCTCGTGATCGTCGTGCTCTTCTTCACGATGGGCCTGCTCAGCTCGATCTTCGTTGCGCTGGCGATCCCGTTCTCGATGCTCATCACGCTCGCGGTGCTGCACGCCCTCGGGTACACGCTGAATATCATCGTGCTCTTCAGCCTGGTGCTCGTGCTCGGGATGCTCGTCGACAACGCCATCGTCATCGTCGAGAACATCTACCGCCACCAGGAGGAGGGCATGGAGCCGGTGCGGGCGGCGCTGCGCGGCACCGCCGAGGTGGCGTGGCCGGTGGTGGCCTCCTCGGCGACCAACATCGCGCCGTTCGTGCCGATGCTGTTCTGGCCGGGGATCATGGGCGAGTTCATGTCCTACCTGCCGAAGACCGTGATCACCGGGCTGCTGGCTTCGTTGTTCGTCGCGCTGGTCATCAATCCGACGCTCTGCGCCGCGTTCATGCGCGTGAGACCCGGGCGGCGCGCCGGGGCCGGCTCGCGTCTCGGCTCGCGCCTGATGGGCGGCTACGAGCGGCTGCTGGCGCTCTCGATCGACCACTACAAGCTTTCGATCGCCGGCGTCTTCACGGCTCTCTTCGTGCTCGTGACGCTCTACGGGGCCTTCGGCAAGGGCCTGATCTTCTTTCCCGACATCGAGCCGGACCGCGGCAGCATCAACATCGCGGCGCCCCGCGGCACCTCGCTTGCGACGACGGACGCGCTCGCGCGCCGGGGCGAAGCGGTCGCGAGCTGCTGCGACAACGTGGACTTCGTGATCGCCGACGTCGGCACCGGCGGGCGCGGCGTGTTCGTGGGCGGCGGCTCGGCGCGTTCGGACGCCGCGCGGGTCTCCGTGAACTTCAGGGAGTACGAGAAGCGCACCGAGCCCGCCTCCGCGACGCTGGCGCGGATCCGCGACGGGGCGCTCAGGGAGATCATCGGCGCCGAGGTCGAGATCGCCAGGGAGGAGCACGGTCCGCCGACCGGAGCGCCGGTGAACGTCGAGGTTTCCGGTGAGGACTTCGAGACCATCGTGCGGCTCGCCGCGCGGGTCAAGGAGGAGATCAAGCGCGTCCCGGGGGTGGTCGACCTCCGCGATGACTACGACCCGGGACAGCCGGAGATCCGCGTGCTGCTCGACAAGGAGCGCGCGGCCCTGCACGGCGTGAGCGCGGCCGCGGTCGCCGGCGCGATCCGGGCCGCGGTCAGCGGCGTCGAGGCGGGAGTCTTTCGCGAGGGCGACGAGGAGTACGACATCACGGTCAGGCTCCCCAAGGACGAGCGCAGGAGCCTCGATGCGCTGAGCCACATGACGATCCCGGACCGCCTCGGCAACCAGGTCCCGCTCGGCACGTTCGCCCGTCTCGAGGTCGGCGAGGGACTCGGCTCGATCCGGCGCAAGGACAACAAGCGGGTCGTCACCGTCTCCGGCGAGGTCCAGGGGCGCCTCGCCGACGAGGTGCGCCGCGAGGCGCAGGCGGCGGTCGGGAGGCTGCCGCTGCCGCCGCGCACCGGAATCGCCTTCACCGGCGAGTTCGAGGAGCAGGAGAAGAACCAGGCGTTTCTCGGCAAGGCCTTCCTGGTGGGCGTGCTGCTGATCGCGCTCGTGCTCGTCACGGAGTTCAATTCGCTGGCAATCTCGTTCATCATCCTCTTCACCGTGGTGCTCTCGCTGATGGGGGTCATCATCGGCCTGCTGGTCACCGGCTTCCCGTTCGGGGTGATCATGACCGGGATCGGCGTGATCAGCCTCGGGGGGATTGTCGTGAACAACGCCATCGTCCTGCTGGACTTCGTTCAGAATCTGCGCGCCCAGGGGATGCCGATCCGCGAGGCGCTGATCACGGCCGGCAGGATCCGCCTGCGGCCGGTGACCCTCGGGGCGATCAGCACCGTCGTCGGTCTGGTCCCGGTGGCACTCGGGATCGACATCGACTTCGTGAACCTGCGGATCGTCTTCGGCAGCGAGAGCAGCCAGTGGTGGGAGTCGCTGGCTGTCGCGATCATCTTCGGCGCGACCGTGGCCACCGCGCTGACGCTCGTGATGGTGCCGACGTTCTACCGGGCCTTTTTCGGCCGCGGGGAGAGGGCGCTGCAGGCCGCGGCGGCGGAAGGACAGGGGAATGGGTAGATCGGACGCCGGATGCTCCCCGGGATCCACGAACCGTCCGCGTGCGGGCTTCGGGGTCCGGCCTTCCCTCCGCGCCACCCCTTCGCCCAGACAGTGTTTCAGGCGAGCCGCTGTCCTCGTGTCGGGTGGTGTCGTACTCGTCGCCGTGAGTCTGTTGCTCGCCGTCGCCGGCCGCGCCGCCGCCGCGGAAGTGGCAACGGCCCACACGCTCGAGGAGGTCGTGCGCGGCGCGCTCGCGAGCGAGGAGTCGCTGCGGATCGTCGAGGCCGAGGTCAGGAAAGCCGAATCACGCTCCCGTCGCTACTATCTGTACCTCACTCCCGACGTGCGCCTGCAGGGTTCGTACACGCGCAGCGGCGCCGAGGACTCGGGCTCGGGCGGCGATCCCGCCGCCGCGGATTCCTACGCTTGGGCCCTCAAGCTCAACCAGCCTCTGTACACCGGGGGGCGCGCGACGGCGGCCTACCGCGGGCAGAAGGATCAGGAGGCTTCGCTGCGGCTTGCGGCCGAACTGGCGCGCCGCTCGCTGGCGCTGGCGGTTGCCGAGGCCTACTACGGCGTGCTGCAGGCTGCCGAAGCCGTGGGTATCGGCGAGCAGGCGGTTGCGCTCGCCCGCCGACAGCTCGACCGCGCCGTACGCCGCGTGGAACTCGGCGAGGCTGTCCTCGGTGATCAGCTGCGGGCAGAAGTCAGCCTGCGTCGTCTCGAGGCCGAGCTCGCCGGCTTCCGGAGCGACCTCGCGCAGGCTCGCGAAGCGGTGCGCCGACTCTCGGGCCTGGAGCTGGTCGACAACCCCGCCGTCCCGGCGCCACTGCCGCAGGTCGAGGGCAGCGACGAGTCGCTGGTTGCCGAGGCGCTCGCCGCCCGGCGCGAGCTGGAGCAGGCGCGTCTGGCCGTTGCGGTCGCGCAGCAGGACGTGCGGGAGAAGCAGGGGCGTTTTTTTCCGTCGCTGGCCCTGAGCGCGACCTGGGGCGAGGCGGGTGAGGAGCTTCCGGAGCGGGAGTGGTCCTGGTCGGCGGGCGTTGTCCTCGAGGTGCCGATCTACGCGAGCGGTTCCACGCCCCACGATCTGAGCGAGTCGCGCGTCGGGCTCGAGCAGGAGCGCCTGCGGGCAGCGGGCGCGTCGCGCGACATCGAGCGCGAGGTGCGCGACCTGGTGCGCGACATCGAGGCCGCCCGTTCCGTCATCCGGAGCCTGACACTCGGGGTCGCCGCCACCGCGGAGAACCTCCGTCTCTCCGGGCGGCGCTACGAGGTCGGGCTCGCCGACAGCCTGGAGGTCGCGGACGCCCAGCACGCGGATGTCGCGGCGCGGGTCGGTCTCGCCGCCGCGGGCTATCGCCTCGAGACGCTGACGCTGCGGCTGCGCAACGCTCTCGGCCGCGAGCTCTTCCCCGAGCCCGCGAGCGCCGCGCCCGCGCCCTGACTTCGCGGCCTGGTTGAAGAACCGGCTGCGGGGTGATACAAATCCCTCGCCGACCACAAAGTAGCCAAGGAGGGCCGATGAGCCGACAGTGCAAGGCGATGGACAAGAAATACCTGCAGGGCAGGAGCATCGAGCCGATCCGCCTGCGGCGCGGGATGTCGGTCAAGGATCTGGTCGAGGTCTACGCCGGGATGGGGTTCAACGCCCGGCGGCTCGCCGAGAGCTGCCAGGTTTACGAGAATATGCTGAAAGCCGACGCCACGGTCTGCCTGACGCTTGCCGGCGCGATGACGCCGATCGGGATGTCCGGGGCGCTGATCACGCTGATGGAGAACGGCTGGGTCGACTGGATCATCTCCACCGGCGCGAACCTCTACCACGACCTGCACCGCGCTTTCGACTTCCCGATGAGCCAGGGTCACTTTCAGGTCGACGACAACGAGCTCAAGGACGCCGGTATCGCCCGTATCTACGATGTCTTCATCCGGGAGGGCGACACGATGATCGAGACCGACCGCACGATTATCGAGGCCTTCATCAACCGCGAATTCTCCCAGCCGGTTTCGACCGCTGACGTGCACGCGGTGCTCGGGCAGGAGGTGAACCGGTGCGCCCCCCAGGCCGGCAAGTCCTTCGTCGGCCGCGCCGCGGCCCTCGGGGTGCCGGTCTACGTCGCCTCGCCGGGAGACTCGTCGGTCGGCATGAATCTCGTCATCAACTACCTCGAGGGCAACCGCGTGCCGGTCGACCCCTCGCTCGACGTGCTCGAGACGGCGGCGCTCGTGCGTGCCGGCAAGAAGAACGGCGCGCTGATGGTCGGCGGCGGCGCCCCGAAGAACTTCTTCATGCAGACGCAGCCGACGCTCTGGCAGATCCTCGAGGACAACCAGGGCGGGCACGACTTCTTCGTCCAGTACACGGCCGACGCGCCGCACTGGGGCGGGCTTTCGGGTGCGACGGCCTCCGAGGCGCGCTCCTGGGGCAAGGTCAAGGACGCGACGATCAACAACGTGACTGCCTACTGCGACGCCTCCATAGCGCTGCCGCTGCTCACTGCCTGGCTGCTGGCGACGCAGAAGCCGCGCAAGCGCAAGAAGCTGCTGCTCAAGAAGGAGGCGGCGCTGCAGGACCTGGTCGCCAAGTACCGCGACAACACGAAGCTGCACCAGCGCATCGAGCGGCTGAAGAAGCGGGCGGCACAGGCGCCGCCTGCCGGCCGGTCAAAACGTCCGACGCGATAGGGGGAGGTGAGATCATGTACGTGCCGACGAAGGTCTTCTTCACGAAAGGCGTGGGAACGCACAAAGAGAAGCTCCAGTCATTCGAAAAGGCCCTGCGCGACGCGCAGATCGAGAGGTACAACCTGGTACGGGTCTCGAGCATCTTTCCTCCCAACTGCAAGGTCGTGACGCGCGCCAGGGGCAACACGATGCTCCGGCCCGGCGCGATCGTGCACTGCGTGCTCGCCGAGCAGGCGACGAACGAGCCGAACCGCCTGTGCGCCGCTTCGATCGGCGTGGCGAGGCCCTCGAACAAGGCGCAGTACGGGTACCTCTCCGAGCACCACTGCTTCGGGTTGACCGAGGAGAACTCCGGCGACTACGCCGAGGACCTGGCGGCCTCGATGCTGGCCACGACGCTCGGCATCGAGTTCGACGAGAACGTGCACTGGGACGAGCGCAAGGAGCTCTGGAAGATCAACAACCAGATCTACAAGACGGCGAACTTCACGCAGTCGGCGATCGGCGACAAGCGGGGCTTCTGGACAACGGTCGTCGCCGCCGCGGTCTTCGTCCCGTAACGGCCGCTGAAAAGGCCCCTCCGCGCCTCCCACCCGTTGATCCGTTCGGGCGGAATCCGCCCGAACGCGATTCACCCGACGTTCCCGTGCCCGAGGCTTCCGTGCACGTGCTGCCCGAGTCGATCGGGAGCGTCCTGGCAAGGCAGCGCCGAGCGCGCGGGGGTGACAGCGGCCCCCGGCCGCGCCAGAGGGGGCGGAGCCCCCATGGAAGCGTCCGCAGTAAGCTCGTTCGGAGGTAGATCGCAAGCGGGCGCTGGGTCTCCCCCGCGACCCGGGCTACAACGAGGCGAGGTAGGTGCGGCAGGGGGGGGGGACGTCCGTCAGCTCGACCCCCATGCCCGGCTTCGTGAAGCGGGCCATGTTCGGGTGCACCTTGACGGCGTGGCGCACGATCCCGCGCACGACCCAGGTTTCCGCCGGCCCCTTGATCTCGATGAGGATCGGCGTCCCCTGGGCGTAGACGATCTCGTTTGTCAGAAGGAAGAGCCCCGAGACGGAGATCTGCTGGCCGACGGCGTTATGCTCAGGGGTGGGGTTTCCGTAGCGGACGAAAATCCGCTTGAATTTTCGCTCGTCGCGCCGCTGCTGCTGCCGCCTGATGCTCATGGGGTTCCGCCCGCGCCATCGCGCAGCCTGGCGGCGGCGCCGAGCACCGTGGCCGCGTAAAGTTCGCTGTTATTGTAGCGGCGCACCACCGCACGCTGCTTCTCCTCGGACAGGCCGCCCTTCCAGCCGAAGCTCCGGAGATAGTTGCCGACCGAGAAGACCGCATCGGCAGTGGCGTAAAGGTCGGCGCGGCCGTCCCCGTTGCCGTCCACGGCGTAGCCCCAGTAGCTCGAGGGGATGAACTGCGGCATGCCGAAGGCCCCCGCCCACGAGCCCTCGAGCGCGGGCAGGTCGATCTTCTCGCGCTCGGCGATCCTGAGCAGGTAGGTGAGCTGCTCGTACGCCCACTTCGCCTTGGACTTCGCCCTCTCCCGCACCTTCTCGGCGGCCACGTCGGGCAGCCTCTTCTGCACGATCTCCCGCACGGTCTCGAAGTTCGCGGGTTCGGCCGCCCAGAGCAGCGTCACGAAGACGTTGAGGACGGAGTGCAGCTTGCGATAGGCGCCGAAGTCGGACTCGATCATCAGGATCGCCGCGATGACCTCGCCCGGGACGCCCGAGCGCGCCGTGGCGGCGGTGAGCAGCTCGCGGTTCGCGGCGATGAACGCGCGGGCCCTCGACAGACGCTCCTCGAGCAGGAACTTCGAGTAGTCCGCCGGGAATTCGCGGTAGACGATCGCGAAGGAGAGCGTCGTGCCGTTGATGGCCAGGCGCCTGTCGCCGAGCAGCGCCTCGACGCGCCCGCGGTCGAAGCCGTCGGCGACGAGGCGCTCGGCGACGGCCTCCCCGAACGGCGTGTGCATCAGTCCGCCTTCGGGCAGGCTCTGTGCCATCGCGCTGCGCGGTGTTGTCGGCAGGGCAACGGCCGCCAGAACGGCAACGAGCAGGCAGGCGCGTCGGTTCACGATGCGAGCCTGCCGCCGGGGAAGTGCACCTCGCCGTCGAGGTCGGCCCCCGCGGGCACATCCGTGCCCTCGAGGATCACCGATCGGCGGATGCGGGCGCCGGCGCCGATGCGCGCCTCGGGCCCGATGACGGTCTCCGGCCCGATCTCGACGTCCGGTCCGACCTGTACGCCGCGCCCGACGAGGATCGGCGTGTGGCACGAGGCCCCCGCGGGCGCCGCTGCGCCGGCGCCGGCGCGCGGGACGATGGCGCCGGCGCGGCCGCCGACCACCTCGCGGTTTGCGGCCAGGTACCCCGCGGGGCTGCCGGCCTCGCGCCAGTACCCGCGGTGGACGAAGCCGCAGAGGCGGCGGCCGCGGGCAAGGAGGTCGGGATAGACCTGGCGGTTGATCTCCCAGGGCCTGTTCGCCGGGATCAGCCGGAAGACCTCGGGTTCGAGGACGTGGATGCCGGTGAAGCCGCAGGAGAGCCGGTCGGCCGGCTCGTCGTCCTGTCGCGGCTGGATGAAGCGCCGTATTCCGCCGTCGGGATCGACGCCGAGAACGCCGGAATTATCGTCTGGCACGAGCACCATGGTGGCTGCGGCTCCTTGTTGTCGGTGGAAGTCTAGCACCCGGCGCAGATCGATATCAACGAGGAAGTCCCCGTTGAGCAGCAGAAACGTCCCCGCGTTGAGGAAGTTTTCGGCCCTTTTCAGGCCGCCCGCCGTGCCGAGGATCTGCCGCTCGCGCGAGACGTGCAGCGCCAGCCCCGATGCGTCGAGGTCACGCAGTCCCTGCTCGAGGACTTCCGCGAGGTGATGGGTGTTCACGATGGCTTCCCGGATGCCGGCGTCGGCGAGCAGCGCGAACGTATACTCCAGCAGCGGTCGGTTGGCGACCGGAACGAGCGGCTTGGGGATCGTGTTTGTCAGCGGCCTCAGCCGGGTCCCGAGCCCGGCGGCAAGGACCATCGCGCGCAGAGGGGGGCTGTCGGGGCTCATCGCTCCGGCCCCGTGCCGTCGGCGCTCGGCGGGGGGGCGGGAGCAGCCGCGTTCCTGATCTGCAGGCGCGCTTCGGCCACGACGGCGACGAGACCGGGAGCCGCGTCCGCGAGCGGCCGGATGGTCTGCTCCAGCAGGCGCAGCGCAACCGGGATGTGCGAGAGAAACGCGGGCTTGCCCCGCTGCAGCCCGAGGAAGGCGTAGGCGCCGAGGGCCTGCATGAGCCGGTGCGCGGCAATGACGGGGTAGTGCTCGAGAAACCGGTCGCCGCTGCCGGTACGCGCCTTGAACAGCGTCAGATAGTGGTCGAGCAGGACTCCCCGCAGGTCGGCCGGGAGGTCGGCGTAGGGGTCGAGCAGCAGCGACGCGAGGTCGTACTGCGGCGGGCCGAGCCGGGCGCCCTGAAAATCGATGACGCAGATGCGGCCGAGATGGATCTTGAGGTTCTGCGACTGGTAGTCGCGGTGGAGCAGGTATTCGGCTCCCGCCTCGGCGGCGCCGGCGGCCAGGCGGTCGAGCTCGGCGTCCAGGCCGGGCGGCACCGCCATCGCGAGGTGGCCGCCGAGGAGCTCCCGGACAAAGTACCCGGACTCCCATTCGCGCATCAGCGCCACGTCATAGCGCGGCGCGTTGTGCGTGCGGCGCGGGTCGAACCCCCTGACGCCGTCGACCTGAAGGCGCACCAGCACGTCGAGCGCCTCGCGGTAGAGAGCGGTGACACGCTCGAGCTCGGACTGGGAGGGAGGTGCCGGCCCGTGCAACGCACGCCTCACCTCGCTGCAGAGGTCCCGATCCCCGAGGTCCTCCACGAGCGACCAGCCGCGCGATCGCTTGTAGGCCAGCATCCCGGGCACCGGGATGCTGCGCGCCCCGAGGTGCGCCGCGAGGTAGCCGAAGGCGTCGTTTTCGTTGACGGCCTCCGTGACCTCGACGGGGTTCTCGACGAGCACCAGGCTGCCGCCAGTGTGGAACAGCCGCGTGAGCGCGCGGGAGGAGCCCGCCGGTGGCAGCGGGCGGGCAGAAGCTGGGTCAAGGCCGGGGAACGCGCGACGCGCCCAGGCCAGCGCGTCAGCCGCGGGCACGGCGTCCAACCTCCTCGCGCAACTCCAGGTGGGCCGCGGCGGCCAACACGGCGCGGGCCGCCGCTGGGTCGGCGCGCCAGGCGAGTCCTTTCTTGAAGCACCGGACGCGCCGCAGGGCGGCGTCGACCGTGGGCGAAGGCAGGGTCTCGTTGCCGACCGCAAGGCGCAGCCCGGCGAGGAGGCCGGGGATGGAGCGCTCGGCCAGGAGCATGCGCGAGACGATGAGCTGGTCCGAGCCGGCGCGCAGGGCCGCGATGCCCGAGGATTCGAGGGTGTGGCTCAATGCGGTGCCGGCCATCTCCAGGTCGTCCGACACGACGATGCCCGCAAAGCCGAGGCCCGTGCGCAGCAGGTCGCCGATCACGCGTGCCGAGAGCGAGGCCGGAGCGTCCGGGTCGAGGGCCGGGAAGGTGATGTGCGCGGTCATCACCGCAGGGATTGCGGCGGCCACCGCCGCACGGAAGGGGACCAGGTCGCAGGCGTCGAGCTCGGCGCGGCTGCGGTTGACTGCAGGTGCCGCCACGTGGCTGTCCTTCCCCGTGGCGCCGTGCCCCGGGAAGTGCTTCGCGCAGGTGCGCATCCCGACAGCCGCGGCCCCACGCACGAATGCGGCGACCATCCGCGCGACCAGCGCCGGATCGCCGCCGAAACTGCGGTCGCCGACCGGGCAGTCCTTCACGGAGAGCACGTCCGCCACCGGGGCCAGGTTCCAGTTGACGCCGATCGCGAGCAGTTCGCGGCTGGTCGCCGCCGCGACTCGCCCGACAAGGTCCGGGTCGCCGGCGCTCGCGACTGCACCCATCGCGGGGAAGACGGTGACGCCCTCGGTGATGCGCACCACGCGTCCCTGCTCCTGGTCGGTCGCGATCAGAAGCGGCTGCTGGTGGCCGGCCGCGCGGGCAGCGTCCTGCAGCTGGTTGGTCAACTCGAGCACCTGCCGTGCGTCGATGCAGTTCTTGCGGTAGAGGATGACGCCGCCGAGCCCCGCGCGGATCAACTCGAGGATCTCCTGCGAGGGCTCGGTGCCGTCGAAGCCGGCGATCAGGAGCTGTCCGGCGGAGCGTGCGAGTGCCGTAGTGTCGCTCATGGCCGTGAGTGGCTCCGGGGTCCTGACGCCGCGGACCTCCAGCGTGCTCCCTGCGGTCCGCCGACGGAGACCTCCCCTCCGCGCCACCCCTGCGCCGTCATCGTGCCCTCGCTGCAGCAGGTTCTTCCGTGCAGGGATCGAACACCAGCGTTCCGGCCGCCGCGTCAAGCGTCGCGTAAACCCCGAGGGGGAAGGCGCGGTTCGGCGACTCGTGGCCGGCGGGGAAGGCCGAGACGACCGGCACCGCGCGGTTGCCGAGCGCTTCGAGAAAAAGGCCGGTCACGGCGCGTTGATCACGGGGTTTCAAGCCGGTGAACCGGCCGAGAACGATCCCGGCGACCGCCTGGAAAGCACCGGCGAGCGTCAACTGGCGCACCATGCGGTCGATGCGGTAGGGTGCTTCGCCGACCTCCTCGACGAAGAGGAGGCGCCCGCGCGTCGCCACCTGGAACGGGGTGCCGATCGAGTGCGCGAGCAGGCTCAGATTCCCGCCGGTGACCGCAGCCCGCGCATGCCCGGCGCGAAGGGGGCGCAGCCCGCGGTGCATGCGCGGGCCGGGCTTGCCGGCGAGCAGGTCGAGCAGACGGGCCATGTCGCGCTCCCCCGTGCTCCCGCTGCCGGCGCTCGCGACCATCGGCCCGTGAAAGACGGCGATGCCTGCCCGCCGGAGCGCCGCGAGAAGCAGCACCGTCAGATCCGAGAACCCGGCGATCGCCTTCGGCCGGCGCCGCAACGCACCGAGATCGAGCCGCTCGACGATGCGCGAGGTGCCGTAGCCCCCGCGCGCGAAGAGGATCGCCTTGACGTCGGGATCCCGCATCCAGAAGCCGAGTTCCGCGGCGCGCCGCTCATCGTCACCGGCGAAATAACCGGCGCGGTCGTGGATGTCGTCACGCCAGGTGACGCGGTAGCCCCGCGCGGCGATGAACTTTGCGCCGCGGACGAAGGCTGCGCGGTCGAACCCGCTCCCCGGTGCGGCGATCGCGACGAGATCGCCGGGCTGCAGCGGGGGCGGGAGCTTCAGGGTCGCGCGGCTGCCCACGTTTCGAGCCCTTCGCGCAACCGCGGGATCAAGCCCCCGAACGAGCCGTTGGAGAGCACCGCCACCACGTCGCCGGGTCGCACATCGCCGAGAACGCCGGCGACGATCGCATCCACGTCCTCCGTCTGTCGCGCGAGCCTCCCGGTGGCCGCGATCTCCCGCACGAGCCGCTGCGGGTCGAGACGCTCCGCGTCGGCGAGCTGCGCTGCGCGATGGACGGCGCCGACGATCACCTCGTCGGCGGCGGCAAACGCCGCCGGGAGCGCCTGCTGGAAGATCGCGCGCCGCAGCGTGTTCGAGCGTGGCTCGAAGAGCGCCCGGATCCGCGCGCCGGGGTGCTTGGCCCGCAGCGTCTCGAGGTCAAGCCGGATTGCCGTCGGGTGGTGCGCGAAATCATCGTACAGCGTGACGCCGCCGCCGCAGAAGACCGCCTCCAGCCGCCGCTTCACGCCGCGGTAGCTCGCCATGCCTCGTGCGATCTCGCCCGCGTCCAGGCCGAGCGCCCTGGCCGCCGCCGCCGCGAGCAGCGCGTCGAGCCGGAGGTGCTCGCCGGGGAGGGGGAAGTCGAAGGCTGCGGCGTCGCCAGGCGCGACGGAGATGACCCGGCCGCGACAGGGCGATGCGACCTCGCGGGCCACCGCATCGGCCGAGTTCACGACGAGAAAGCCGTTGCCCGGCACGATGTTCACCAATCGTCGAAACGCCAGGGCGTACTCCTCCACCGAGGCGAAGATGTCCGCGTGGTCGTACTCGATGTTCGCCAGCACGACATTGTGCGGCCGATACCCGAGAAATTTGGAGCGCTTGTCGAAGAAGGCCGTGTCGTACTCGTCCCCCTCGATCACGAAGTCCTCTCCGGTCCCGAGTTGATAGCCGCCGTCGAAGTTCAGCGAGATGCCGCCCGCGAGAAACGTCGGCGAGCGCCCGGCCGACTCGAGCAGCCAGGCCAGCAGCGTCGTGATGGTCGTCTTGCCGTGCGTCCCGCAGACGGCCGTCACGCGCCGACCGGGGAAAAAGTGCTCGCGCAGGAAATCCGGGAGCGAGCAATAGCGCAGCCGCCGCTCGAGCAGAGCCTCCACCTCGGGGTTGCCGCGCGAGAGAGCGTTGCCGACGACGACGAGGCCGGGAGCCGGCTCTAGGTTCTCCGGCCGGTACCCATCGCGGACGTCCAGGCCCCTGGCGCGCAGAAAGTCGCTCATCGGCGGGAAGACGCCCGCGTCCGAGCCGGAGACGGCAAAGCCGGCGTCGGCGGCGAGCGCGGCCGCGGTTGCCATGCCGGCGCCACCGATGCCGATGAAGTGGACGCGCATTCCGTTCTCGTGCATGGGTCCAGGGATTGTCCGCGCCGCGACGGCGGCTGTCAATCGCGGGAATCGCCCGATGGGCAGTCGTCCCGGTCGGCGTGGGTGTCGTCGCGCACGCGATCGTCATGGTATACACTCAGCGACCATGGTGATCGCGCGACTTTTCCCGAGGAGACACGCATGAGCCGTTTCATCGTGGACGAGCAAAAGTGCCGCCGGGACGGGATCTGCGTCGCCGTCTGCCCCGTGGGGATATTGACGTATGGCGAGGCCGCGCCGCCGGAGCCGATTCCGGGCAGGGAGGCGTTGTGCATCTCCTGCGGGCACTGCGTTGCCGCCTGCCCCTACGGGGCCTGCTCGCTCGACACCATGCCGGCTGACGCCTGCCCCCCCGTCCGCCCCGAGTGGCGCCTGTCGCCCGAGCAGGCCGAGCACTTCCTGCGCTCGCGCCGCTCGATCCGGGTCTACAAGGACGCCGTTGTCGACGACGGCCGCCTGGAGTGGCTGATCCGCGTCGCGCGCTACGCGCCTTCGGGGCACAACGGCCAGCTCGTGCACTGGCTGGTGATCTCCGGGCGTGAGGCGGTGCGCGCGCTCGCCGGGCACGTGATCGACTGGATGCGCTCGATCTGCGCCGCGAAGCCGGACGCGGGGCGGCAGATGATGCTCGATCGCCTCGTCGCGGCCTGGGACTCCGGTCGCGACATGATCTGCCGGGATGCGCCGCACCTGATCGTCGCCCATGCGCCAAAGAGTGACATGACGGCGCCGAGCGCCTGCACGCTGGCGCTTGCATACCTCGAGCTGGCTGCTCCCTCGCATGGGCTCGGCGCCTGCTGGGCGGGCTACCTGCACATGGGGGCGCTGCACTGGCAGCCTCTGCAGAAGGCGCTGGCGCTCCCGGCCGGCGACATCTTCGGCGGCGCGCTGCTGGTCGGCGAGCCCCGCTATCGCTATCACCGCCTGCCGCTGCGGCGCGAGCCGCAGATCACCTGGCGCAATCAGGCCGCTGGAGAGGCTGAATGATGGCATTGCGAGGAGCAGAGCGCCGACGCAAACCGACAATGCATGGGTTTTCCTAGGAAGAGGGTTGCTTTGCCTCGCTCGCAATGACGGTTGATGAGCGTAACTCAGCAGATGGGTTTTTTTTTCAGCAGACGGCAAACGCCCGCCTGAACTGATGGTGACGTGCGGGAATGTCGGGCACGCACTGGGCGAAGAGGTGGCGCGGAGGTTCGCAGCGACAGGACCCCGGAGCCCGCACGGGTTTGGCACGCTTCAGCCAGAAGACAACATTGACAGGAGACCAACATGAACGCGATGCACGAAGTCGACTACAAGATCTTCGGTGAGGACCTGCAGTACGTCGAGGTCGAGCTCGACCCGCAGGAGGCGGTCGTCGCCGAGGCCGGCGGCATGATGTACATGGAAGAGGGCGTCGAGATGGAGACCATCTTCGGCGACGGCTCGGCGCAGTCCCAGGGCGGCGGCATCATGGGCGCGCTGATGGGCGCCGGCAAGCGCCTGCTCACCGGCGAGTCACTCTTCATGACCGTCTTCCAGAACCGGTCCGCGGAAAAGCGCCGCGTCGCCTTTGGCGCGCCCTACCCGGGACGCATCGTGCCGGTGCACCTCGCCGAGCTCGGCGGTGAGCTCATCGTCCAGAAAGACGCGTTTCTCGCGGCAGCCAGGGGGGTGAGCATCGGCATCGCCTTCCAGAAGAAGTTCGGCGTCGGCCTCTTCGGCGGCGAGGGATTCATCATGCAGAGGCTTCAGGGGGACGGCTGGGCTTTCATCCATGCCGGAGGGATGCTGATGGAGCGCCATCTGGGCGCGCGGGAGACCCTGCGCGTGGACACCGGCTGCATCGTGGGTTTCCAGCCGTCCGTGGCGTACGACATCCAGATGGTGGGCAAGGTCAAGTCGGCGGTCTTCGGCGGCGAAGGTCTGTTCTTCGCCACGCTCCAGGGGCCCGGGAAGATCTGGCTGCAGTCGCTGCCGCTCTCGCGGATGGCCAACCGGATCGTCGCCGCGGTGCCGGGGCTCGCCCCGGGCGGGCGGGAGGAGGGCTCGGTCCTCGGGGGCTTCGGACGAATACTCGGCGGCGACCGCTAGCAGGAGCCGCCGGCCCGGGTGGTGTACAATGCCGGCAAAACACCAAGGAGCGACGATGATCACGGCGCATACCCCGCTCGTACTCTCGGTTGCTTTGCTCGCGATCTTCCCCCTCGCCGCCCTCGCCGCCGGAAAACCCAATTCGCACGCCACACTGGACTGCAACTACTGTCACCTCGATACCCCGCGCTTCGGCGTCGACACGCTCGAAACCGTCAACTTCTGGCGTGCCGAGGGCGACGAGCCCCAGTTGTGCGAGCGCTGTCACGGGCCGGAGGCCAACTTCCATCCCCTCGGGGTCGCCCCGGGCCCCGCTCGCCTGGGCACGCGGCTGCCTGAGTACCTCCCCCTTGGGAAAAGCGAGGCAGTGCGCGGCCAGGTGGTTTGCATCAGTTGCCATTTCCTCCACGCCGCGGACGCCGACAGGGCGCTGTTGCGCGGTTTCCCCGGATCCGCGGACCCTGAACATTTCACCACCTGGCAGGATCTGTGCCGCGAGTGCCACGGCGCCGGCCTCGAGAAGCGCTCGCCGCACGCAGGCGATGAGCGCTCCTGCGCGTTTTGTCACTCGACCAGGCCGCAGGCCGGCCAGCCGGTGACGGTCACCCCGGTCGGGCGCATGCTCTGCGAGTTCTGCCACGGCCACAAGGCCGAGGACCACTACGCCGGCGTCAATCCCTTCAAGCAAACCCAGGAGTGCACCGGGTGCCATGACCCGCACCTGGGCAAGGACCACCCCGCGCAGCTCAAGGCCGGCTATTTCGACCCGGTCCGGGACGCTGTCACGCTCAATCCCCACCGCAGGCGCACGCTCTGCTTCACCTGCCATGCCGACGGGAAGTCCGGACCCCTGCGCGGCACCGGCGTGATTGCCGTGTGCCAACGCTGCCACAGTTCCGGAAAAATCCCCGGCATGAGCCACCCGATGACCAAGGTGTCCGCCGGCTCCGTGATTCCCCCGGGGTGGCCGCTCTCCGACGGGGCCATGACGTGCCTGACCTGCCACTTTCCGGGCCACGCTCCCGGTGTCGCCGCGGGCCTCCCCGACGAGCCAGCCGGCGCCCTGCACCTGCTGCGCGGCGCCGTCGCGGGCGAGCGCACCGCTGTTTGCTTCCGCTGTCACCAGAAGAGTCGGTGGGAAGGTCACAACCCCCACCAGGAGGCTGCGCGGAAGAAGACCGGGTGCACCCGGTGCCACGCCGCGGATCCGGAGGATGGGGACACCGACAGTTTCGTCGCTGGCATCAACATCGTCTGTCTCGCCTGCCACGACACGGGAGATCACCCCGGAGGCATCAATCACACCGTGACGCTGACCGCCGGGAAACCCGCTGTCCCGGGATCGATGCCGCTCGGCACGGGGCGGCAGATCACCTGCGCGACCTGTCATGATCCTCACCTCGACTCCCCGGCTGGTCACCGGCTCCGGATGAGCAAAGACCCGTCAGCTTTCTGCGTCATCTGCCACAAGCTCTGATCTTTTACTTGCTTTTTTCCTGTCCTGACCTATATTTATGCCCGTCGCGCGGCAGGCGGGGAGGACGACCCAGGAGTGTTTTCAGAGGACCTACTCGAGCAGGTCAGGGGTGCAAACCCCATTTACGACGTCGTATCCGACTACGTCTCCCTGAAGAAGAGCGGCCGCAATTACATGGGGCTGTGCCCTTTCCACGGCGAAAAAACGCCGTCCTTCACGGTGAACCAGGAGCGGCAGATCTTCCACTGTTTTGGCTGCGGTGAAGGTGGGAATGTGATTGGTTTCGTTATGAAAAGAGAGGGCTTGAGCTTCCCGGAGGCAGTGCGGTTCCTCGCCGCGCGCCGGGGAATCTCGCTGCCCGAGTACTCGCCCGGACGGCCGGAGGAGAAGGGTCTCAAGGAGCGCCTGCTCGCGGCCAATGCCGCGGCTGCCGGCTGTTTCAAGGCGAATCTCCTTGGCCCCGCCGGCCGCCAGGCCCTCGCCTACCTGGAGCGCCGCTCGATCACCACCGCCACCCGCGAGGAATTCATGATCGGCTGGGCGGTCCCCGGGCGCGATGTGCTTTACCGCGAGTTGACGAGGAAGGGCTTCACGCAGCAGGAACTGCTCCAGGCCGGCCTGGTCGCGCAGCGCGAGGCCGGCGGGGTCGTCGACCGCTTCCGCGGGCGCGTGGTCTTCCCGATCCACGACGTCGCCGGCAGGCTGGTGGCCTTCGGCGGGCGGCTGCTTGCGGAGGGCGAACCGAAATACCTCAATTCGCCGGAGACGCCGCTCTACCATAAAAGCGGCATTCTGTACGGGCTCAATCGGGCCAAGGATGCCATCCGTCGCGAGGGGGTCGGTGTCATCGTCGAGGGGTATTTCGACCTGATCACCGCCTCGCAGGCCGGGGTGAAAAATGTTGTCGCGACCTCCGGGACCGCGCTCACCGACGGGCACGCGGAGCTGATGCGCCGGTTCGCCGAGCGCTGGATCGTGGTCTTCGACGGGGATGCCGCCGGCATCCGGGCAGCCAAGCGCAGCCTCGAGGTGTTCGCCGCGCACGGGTTGTTCGCGCGCGGCGTGCTGCTGCCCGACGGCGCCGACCCCGACAGCTACATCCGCGCCCAGGGGGCGGAGGCCTTCCGCGGGCTTCTGGAAAAGGCGGAGGACCTGATGGATTTTTTCCTGCGCCGGACGGTTCAGGAACACCGTCTGGACACCATCGAAGGGAAAGTGGCGGCCGTCCGCGAGGCCGTGCCGCTGCTCGCGAAGGTCCGCGACCGGGTGGCGCAGGCCGACTACCTGGCCCGCGCGGCACAGCGCCTCGGGGTCAAGGAGGAGGTCCTCTGGTCCGAGGTGCGGGGCACCGCGGGCCGGGGCGCGGTTGGTGCCGGTGCTGCCGCAGCCGCGGCACCGGCACGGGCAGCGCAGGCACAGCGGCCCCGCGCCGAGGAGATCGAGCTCGTCAAGGCGCTGCTCGCGCATCCGGTGCTCGCGGCCGAGTTGCGCGGGAGCATCGCCCTCGAGGAATTCGAGAGCGAGGATTGCCGCGCCGTCGCGGGGACGGCCTTCGCACTGCTCGATCGGGGCGGCAGCGACGGCCTTGCCGCCCGGCTGCAGTTCGAGGACGAGCGTCTGACGCGACTGGTCACGGCGTGGGCAGCCGACCCCGGGCCGCTCGCCGAGGAGCACGAGGCGCGCCGCGCCGCCGGCGAGTGCCTGGCCCGCATACGCCGCCGCCGGATGGAGCGCGAGAGCCGCGCCATACAGGAGAAGATCCGCAGCGCGGAGCAAGCCGGGGAACACGAGACAGTCAAGAAGCTTCTCGCCATCAAGCACGGCCTGCACGTGCGGCCTGCCGAGACGGCCTGATCATACCACACGGACAGGGGCGAGCGGCGGGGTCGCGAGCCTTCAGGGGAGGGTGCACGGGATGTCGAAGAAAGAAGGATTGGATCAGGTCAAGCAGTTGATCGACATCGGCAAGGAGAAGGGTTTTTTGACCTACGATGAGGTCAACGACATGCTGCCGCCGGAGGTGATCAACGGCGACCAGATCGACAACATCGTCGTGATGTTCGGGGAAGAGGACATCGAGCTGATCGACTCCTCGGAGGCGGCGCACTTCCGGCGCCTGCGCATGCGCGGCGAGAAGGAGGAGGCGGTCGTCGAGGAGGAGGGGCCCGAGCTGGATCTGACCCCGGGGGCGATCGGCAAGACGGACGACCCGGTGCGGATGTACCTGCGCGAGATGGGCACCGTGCCGCTGCTGACCCGCGAGGGGGAAGTCGAGATCGCCAAGCGCATCGAGGAAGGGCGCAAGACGGTCCTCGACATCATCTCCCAGCTGCCTTGCGTGCTCGCCGAGGTCATGGCCTGGCGCGGGCGGCTGGACGCCGACCAGATCCGCGTGCGCGAGCTGATGGCGCTCGACACCGAGGAGCCCGACCAGATCGAGCAGCTCGAGGAGACGCACAAGGAGAAAGTCGCCGCCAAGCTCAAGGTCATCGAGCGGCTGGCGCGTCGGGTGGAGAGCCTGAACGAGAAGCTGCGCAACAAGAACCTCCCGGCCAAGGAGCGCCAGCGCGCAACGCGCGAGCACGAGACGGCGCGCCAGAGCCTCCTCAAGGCGATGTGGGGCCTGAAGATCAACCCCGGGCAGGTCGAGCGCTTCGTCAACCAGCTGCGCACGGCGGCACAGCGCATCAGGGCGGCCGAGGCCGAGGCGCACCAGGTCTACGGGCGGTACCGGCTCGATCTCGCGGGCTTTCGCAAGGTGGTGGCGGCGGCCAAGGAGGGCAGCAAGCCGAAGGTCATGGTCGGCAGCCGCCTGCTCACGAAGGAGACCGTGCTCGAGATGGACCGCAAGGTGCGCGAGCTGCACAAGGTCGTGCGCGCCATCGAGCAGGAAGTCGGCCTCGCGCGCGCCGAGATTCTCGACCAGGGCAAGATCATGGTCGAGGGCGAGTCCCGCGCCGGCAAGGCCAAGAGCGAGCTGGTCGAG
>CAZEOK010000037.1:0-26152 GCA_964513745.1 uncultured bacterium | reverse complement strand
GCCCCTCCATCGCGTCGGGGAGCCAGATGTGCAGCGGGAACATCGCGCTCTTGCCAGCCGCGCCCATGTAGACCAGCACCGCCGAGAGCGTCAGCGCGCTGGTGCCGAGCAGCCGCACCCCCTGCAGGCGCGCGATGGTCGCGGGGTCGCCGAGGTGCGCGAAGTCCAGCCCGCCGGCGTAGGCCGAGAGCACGAGCAGCCCGAGCAGGAAGCCCAGGTCGGCGAAGCGGGTGACGATGAAGGCTTTCTTGCAGGCGGCGACCGCGCTCGGCTTCTCCCAGTAGTAGCCGATGAGCAGGAAAGACGAGACGCCGACCAGCTCCCAGAAGACGTAGATCTGGAGGATGGAGGTCGACAGCACGAGCCCGAGCATCGAGCAGGTGAAGAGGTTGAGGGCGGCGAAGTAGCGCGAGTAGCCGCCCTCTCCGTGCAGGTAGCCGGTCGAGTAGATGTGCACCAGCAGGCTGACCCCGGTCACCACCATCACCAGCAGCATCGAGAGGTCGTCGGCCATCACGCCGACCTTCCCGGCGAAGGTCGGCGTGAACGCCAGCCAGGTCGCCTGCCAGGGAACGAGGGTCTCCCCGGCGTGCCGCGTGAAGTAGGCGAACGCCGCGCCCCAGCCGACGACCGCGCTGCCGCCGACGGCGGCGATCGCCGCGCCCGAGCAGACGCGCGGGCTGGCGAGCGGGCGCAGCGCCAGCGCCACGAGCAGGGAGCCGACAAACGGCAGCAGCGGCACCAGCCAGAGGTGGTCGAGGAACCAGGAGCCCGTCGTCATATCGCGGGCGCTTCGCCCGCGAGACTATGCAGGCTTGTGAATGAGAACGCCAAAGCCCCTCCCAGGTGGAGAGATATCATTGCCTCTTTACCCCCGCAGCGTGTTCGCGGCCCGCACGTCAAGGTTGCGCCGGTGGCGGAAGAGCGCGATGACGATCGCCAGGGCCACGGCGGCCTCGGCCGCCGCCATCGCGATGATCAGGATCGGGAAGACCGTACCGGCCGGATCGCCCTTGAAGAGGAAGCGGTGGAAGGCGACGAAGTTCAGCGCGGCCGAGTTGAGGATCAGTTCGACGCACAGCAGCATCGCGACCAGATTGCGCCTGGTGAGCATGCCGTAGACGCCGAAGGAGAACAGCAGCGCCGAGAGGATCAGGTAGTGCTCGAGCCCGGGGTGCATCAGTCCTCCCCCCCCCTTTCGTAGTCGTCGCCGGGCTTGCCAGCCACGGTGATCGCGCCGACCAGTGCCGCGACCAGCACGAGCGAGATCACCTCGAAGGGCAGCACGAAGCCCCCCGGCCCGGTGCTGAGCAACGCGTGCCCGATGTCGCGGACCTGCGCCGAGGCTTGCGGGGGGCGGTTCGTCCCGAAGCCCTGGGAGAGCATGGTGCTGCCGACGATCGCCAGGAGCAGCTCCGCGACGACCGAGGCGAGGAGGCAGCGCGACAGGGGGGAGCGGAGGAATTCCTTCTGGGTGACGTCCTCGACCATCAGGACGGCGAAGACAACCAGCACGACCACGCCGCCGACATAGACCGTGATCTGGATCGAGGAGAGGAACTGGGCGTCCATCAGCAGATAGAGCCCGGCGATGCCGATCAGGGCTCCGGCCAGGCCGACCGCGCACCGGAAGAGATTGCGCGCCGTCACGACGAAATACGCCGCAACCAGCGTGAATGCCGCGATCATCCAGAACGTGAAGGTCTCGAGCGTCATATGGCGGGCGCCTCGCCCGCAAGACTGAGCAGGCTTGTCGATTGAGCATTCTCGCGGATCACGAGTATCTCGCGGAGAAGTTTCATGATGCCGCCTCCGGGGCCGGCCGCGGCACGCCGTCGGGTGTGTCCAGCCGCAGGGTGAGCGCGCGCCGGTCGAGGGTGGCGTTCTCGAAATCGTTGCCCATCGCCAGCGCCGAGAACTTGCAGGTATCGACGCACAGGCCGCAGAGGGTGCAGCGCTCGAAGTGATAGTAGTACCCCGCGAGGCGGAACTTGTTCGTGGCCGGATCGCGCTCGCGCTGCACCGTGAGCGAATTGTTTGGGCAGGCTTTCACGCACAGGCTGCAGGCCGTGCAGCGATAGGCGCCGCTTTCCGGGTCGCGCAACAGCTTGACCTTGCCGCGGAAGCGCGGCGCCATGCGCAGCGTCGCGCGGTTCTCCGGGTACTGCTGGGTGATCACCTCGTTGAAGCGCACGAAGTGGCCGAACGTGATCCCCATGCCTTCAAGCAGCCCGCCCGCCGCCGTCACCGCCCGCCCGAAAAATCCCATGGCCGCCGCTCTCCCGCTCACCCGGGGAAGAAGTACAAGCGGGTGGTCACGAGCACGCTCGCGATGGCCAGGGTGCAGAACGCCAGCGGCAGCAGGAACTTCCACTCGAAGTTCATCAGCTGGTCGACCCGCAGGCGCGGGAAGGTCCAGCGCACCCACATGAACACCAGGACCAGCGCCATGGTCTTGGCGAAGAACCACACCCAGGGGGGGATGAGGTCGGCGATGCGGTTGAAGCCCGCCAGATCGCCGATGTGAAAGGGCATCCAGCCGCCGAGAAAGACCGTGGCCGAGATCGCGCAGACCACGAAGATGTTGACGAACTCGGCGAGGAAGAACATCGCGAAACGGATCGAGGTGTACTCGGTGTGGAATCCTGCCGTCAACTCGCTTTCCCCCTCGACGAGGTCGAAGGGGGTGCGGTTGCACTCGGCGGTCGAGGCGATCCCGTAGATGACGAAGGCCACGAATCCGACCACCGGGGCGCGCCAGATCCACCAGCCGCCGGCCTGCGAGGCGATGATCCCGCGGAAGTCCAGCGAGCCGGCGAAGACGAGCATCGACATCAGGGCGATCGTCGCCGAAAGCTCGTAGGAGATGATCTGCGCGCCGGCGCGCATCGCCCCCAGCAGCGACCACTTGTTGTTGCTCGACCAGCCGGCGGCGAGGATCCCGAGCACGCCGACGGAGCCGATGCCGAGCACAAAGACCAGGCCGACGTTGAAGTTCACCGCCTGGATGTCCGGTGCGAACGGGATGAAGGCGAGTGCGACGAAGGTCGCCGCGAAACAGAGCAGCGGCGCCAGGTGAAAGACGAAGTGGTCGGCCTCCAGCGGGGTGATGTTCTCCTTGCTCAGGAGCTTGAGTCCGTCGGCGAGGGTCTGGAGCAGGCCGTGCGGTCCGACCCGCATCGGCCCGAGCCGTTGCTGGACGTGGGCCGCGACCTTGCGCTCGATCCAGACGAGCGCAAGGGCCAGCAGCGAGACGAAGCCGGCGAGGATTGCCGCGACGATGGCCATTTTCGCCAGGTCGACGACGAGCCCCTCGCCGAGCAGGCCGGTGAGCCAGGCCGTCACGGCCGGGGGGATGCGCTCGGTGTGCCAGATCCAGTTGTCCATCAGGTCACCGGTCGATGCAGGGGATGACGACGTCCAGCGTGGAGAGCACGGCGACCACGTCGGCCACCCGGCAGCCCTTGATGATCTCGGGCAGCGCCGCCAGATTCGAGAAGTTCGGGCTGCGCACCTTGAGGCGCCAGGGCTTGTCGGTTCCGTCGCCGACGAGGAAGAAGGCGATCTCGCCGCGGGCGGTCTCGACCCGCGAGAGCCAGCGGCCGGCCGGCACCTTGAGGACGAGCGGGAGCTTGGTCCGGACCGGGCCCTCCGGCATCGAGTCGAGGGCCTGCCGGATGATCGAGAGGCTCTCGCGCATCTCGGCGATCCGCACCTTGTAGCGCGCCCAGCTGTCGCCCTCGCTCATGACCGGCGCCTCGAAGGCGAGGCGCGGGTAGATCCCGTAGGGCCGGTCGCGGCGCACGTCGTAGCTGACGCCGCTGGCCCGCAGCGTCGGGCCGGTGCAACCGAGCGAGCGCGCCAGGTCGGCGCGGAGCACGCCGATCCCCTTCGTGCGCTCCTGGAAAATGATGTTGCCGCCGACCAGCGTCTCGTACTCGTCGATCACCGGCGCGAAGTAGTCGAGGAATGCGCGCACGTCCTTCGCGAAATCCTCCTCGACGTCGGCGGTGACGCCGCCGGGGCGGATGTAGTTCATCGTCAGGCGCGCCCCGCAGGTCTTCTCGAAGATGTCGTTGACCAGCTCGCGGTCGCGGAAGCCGTAGAGAAACGGGGTGAAGGCCCCGAGGTCCATCCCGAGCACCCCCCACCAGAGCTGGTGCGAGGAGATGCGGGAGAGCTCCGCCATGATGACGCGGATGTGCTCGGCGCGCGGTGGCACCTCGATGCCCAGGGCCTGCTCCACCGCGAGTGACCAGCCCCAGTTGTTCATGTGGGCCGAAAGGTAGTCGAGGCGGTCCGTGAGGTGCGTGAATTGCAGGACGCTCATGGCCTCGCCCATCTTCTCGATGCCGCGATGGACGTAGCCGAGGACCGGGGTCAGGCCGAGGACGGTCTCGCCCTCGAGCTTCAGGACCAGGCGCAGCACCCCGTGCGTCGACGGGTGCTGCGGTCCCATGTTGACGAAGTAGTCCTCGTAGACCGGCGCCGCACCGGACGCCGCGAGGCCCGCGCTTTCTCCGCGTGTCAGCTGCATCGCTAGTACGGGCGCTTGGCGACGTCGTGGAGCGTGTCCACGTAGTCCTTGCGCAGGGGGTGGCCGGGCCAGTTCTCGTCGAGCAGGATGCGCCGCAGGAAGGGGTGGCCGCGAAAGACGATGCCGAACATGTCGTAGGTCTCGCGCTCGTGCCAGTCCGCCCCGGCCCAGACGCCTCTGACGGTGTCGATCTCGGGCGCCTCCCGGGGGATGTCGGCGACGAGCGCCAGCTGGCGGCCGTCATCGAAACGGGATATCAGGTACTGCACCTCGAACCTGGACTCGGCCGGACGGTCGACGGCGGTCACGAACAGCAGGTAATCGAATCCCGCCGTGCGCAGCCGCCGCGCCGCGTCCGTGATGCCCGCGGCCGGCACGCGCCAGGCGGGAACGCCGGCAGCCGGATCGGGCGCCGCCGCGTCTCCGAGGATGCGCGCGATCTCCTCGCAAAAGGCGACGTCGGCAGGATCCGGCGCGGGCGCAGCGGCAGGCGCCGGACCCGGATCCGCTGCCGTCGGCTCGCTCATGCGGGGTTGAACTCCTTCGCTGGTTCGATCGGCGTGTGCGCGAACAGGAACGGGGGCAGGGGCCGCTGGCGCCGCGAGCCGCCCTCCTGGCGGATTTTCTGCTGAAGCTGCATCAGCGCGTGCAGCAGCGCCTCGGGGCGCGGGGGGCACCCGGGCAGGTAGACATCGACGGGGAGCACCCGGTCGACGCCCTTGACGACGGAGTAGCTTTCGTAGAAGAACGGCCCGCCGCTGGTGGCGCACGCGCCCATCGCGAGCACCCACTTCGGGTCGGGCATCTGGGAGTAGAGCAGCCGCAGGCGGGTGGCCATCTTGAAGGTGATCGTGCCGGCCACGACGATCATGTCGGCCTGGCGGGGCGTGGCCCGGGCGACCTCGAAGCCAAAGCGCGACCAGTCGTGGCGCGAGGCGCCCACGGACATCATCTCGATGGCGCAGCAGGAGGTGCCGAAGGTCAGGGGCCAGAGCGAGTTGGTGCGGGCCCAGGTGAGCACACGGTCGATCTGGGTGAGGACGAAGCCACCCCGGCGCGGCGGTTGGCCGCCGGGGTCCTGGTTCTCCCACTGCGCCACCTGGGCGTCGGCGCTCGTGTCCGTTCCGTTCAGCGCCATGCGAGGTAGCCCTTGCGCCAGGCGAACGCGAAGCCGAAAACGAGGATGACGAGGAAGATCCCACCCTCCGCGAGCGCCGGCAGGCCGATCTCCTTGAGCACCACGGCCCACGGGAAGAGGAAGACCACCTCGACCTCGAACAGCAGGAAGAGCAGCGCGAACACGTAGTAGCCGACGTTGAAACGCGTCCAGGCGGAGCCGAGCGGCACCTCGCCGCACTCGTAGGGGAAGGCTTTCGCGCCGCCGGGGTTGCTCGGGGAGACAAAACGCGAGATCGAGTAGTTGAGCAGCACGAAGAGGACCGCGGCAAGCATGATGAACGACAGGTAGTAAAAATCCACCGTGTGGCCCCCGCTCCGTTGCGTCCCGCACCGAATGCACATCCGGCCAAACGGTGAGAACCTATAGCACAGCAACTCGGGTGATATCAACCCCCGGTTTTAGTCAACAATCGACGGGCGCAGTGCCCGCCCGGCGGCCCTGCGCCGGCGCCGCGGCGCTTGACAGGGCCCTGCCGCGACCTGAAGATCGTCCGCACGGGGGTGAGGGGTCATGAGCGAAGTCGCGGTCTGGATCGCCATCTTCATCCTCGGCCTGCTCGGCCTGAACTGGCCGCTGCTGGAGATTTTTCACGAGCACCCGTTTCCCTACCTGCTGCTCTTCTGGCTGTTCTTCGTGTTCCTCGTGGCCCGTGTCGCGCACGGGGACAAGGCGCCACCGCAGCGCTGATCGCCACCGGAGATCGGCATGTTTGCACCCTACAATGTCTTTTTCATCCTGCTGAGCTACCTGCTGCTGCTCTTCGGCATCGCCTGGGTCGCCGAGCGCCAGGAGCGCCGTGGCCGCAGCCTCGTCAACAACCCGTATGTGTATTCCCTCTCCCTCGCCGTGTACTGCACGTCGTGGACTTTCTACGGCAGCGTAGGCCGGGCAGCGACCTCCGGGCTCTCCTTTTTGACCATCTACCTCGGGCCGACGCTGATGGCTTCGCTCTGGATGGTGGTCCTCGCCCGGATCGTGCGCATCGCCAAGGCCAACCGCATCACGACAATCTCGGATTTCCTCGGATTTCGCTACGGCAAGTCCCTGCTGCTCTCGGGGCTCGTGGCCGCGGTGGCGGTCATCGGCGTCATCCCCTACATCGGCCTGCAGCTCAAGGCCATCATCAGCACCTTCGAGATCATCTCGCACGAACCACGGGGCGGCGCGGCGATGGGGCTGGTCATCACGCTCTTTCTCGGCGGCTTCGCGATCATCTTCGGCGCCCGCCGCCTCGACTCCTCGGAGCGGCACGGCGGGCTGGTTTTCGCCGTCGCATTCGAGTCCCTCGTCAAGCTGCTGGCCTTTCTGCTCGTGGGCGCGTTCGTCACCTGGGGGATCTTCGACGGGTTCGGGGACATCCTGGCCCGTATCGACGGGACGCCGTTCGCCGGCCTGAAATCGCTCGGCGGGACAGGCGGCACGGCGTACAGCGAGTGGTTCGCGCTGCTCGTGCTCTCGATGATGGCCATCCTTTTCCTGCCCCGCCAGTTCCAGATGGCGGTCGTGGAGAACTGCGACGAGCGCCACCTGAAACAGGCGGTCTGGCTCTTTCCCCTCTACCTGTTCCTGATCAACATCTTCGTGCTCCCGATCGCGTTCGCGGGCCTGCTGCTCACCGGGTCGGAGCGGGGCGCCGACTACTTCGTGCTCTCCATCCCGCTGGGGCAGGGGATGAAATATCTTTCCCTGATGGTCTTTCTCGGTGGTTTCTCCGCGGCGACGAGCATGGTCATCGTCGAATCCCTGGCGCTGAGCACCATGGCCATGAACAGCATCGTGATGCCCGCGCTGATCCGCTTCCACGAGCACAGGCGCTTCCCGGTGTTCATCCTCGCCATCAAGCGTCTGATCATCCTCGGCGTCGTCTACCTGGGATACCTCTTCGCCGTTTCGATCGGGGAGTTCTACAGCCTGGTCGACATCGGACTCAAGTCCTTCGAGGCCGTTGCTCTCTTCGCCCCGGCGTTTCTGCTCGGGTTGTTCTGGAAGCGGGGGAGCCGCGCCGGCGCGATCGCCGGCCTCGTCGCCGGTTTCGCCGTCTGGTTCTACACCCTGATCATCCCGGCGCTCTTCAAGGCCGGGATTCTGACCGAGAGCGGCGCGCTTGGCCGCCTGACATCCTCGGGCCTGCTCAATCCCACCGCCCTCTTCGGGATGCACAGCCTCGGCAAATGGGGCAACTCCCTGTTCTGGTCGATGCTCCTTAACCTGTCGCTGTACATCGGCATCTCGCTGGCTGCTCGTCCCTCCCGCGAGGAGGAGATCCAGGCCCTGCTGTTCGTGGAGTCCGACGACCGGGCGCGCGAGCTGCCGCTTGGCGCCTCGATCACCGCCGCCGACATCGAGGGCATTCTCGCTCAATACGTCGGCGCCGATCAGGCGCGCGGCGTCATC
Source organism: uncultured bacterium (assembly GCA_964513745.1). Lineage (GTDB taxonomy): Bacteria > JAUVQV01 > JAUVQV01 > JAUVQV01 > DATDCY01 > DATDCY01. Next base: position 18,041 of record CAZEOK010000037.1, on the reverse strand, counting down.
GCGGATTTCGTCGCGCAGCGGGCCGCTCCCGGGTCGGAACTCTCCGTCCAGGAGCTGCGGACGCTGCGCTTCGAGGCCGAGAGGGTGCTCTCGGGCGCGATCGGGTCCTCGCTCTCCTCGATCATCTTCGAGGACAAGCTGATCCTCTCCGAGAAGGAGCGCTCGGAACTCTCGACCTCCCTGCAGCAGATCACGGCGAGCCTGCGGCTCTCGCGCCAGGAACTGGCCCAGACCAACCTCGCGCTCTCCTACCTGCAGGAATTTTCCGCGAACATCATCGAAAGCGCGCCGGTCGGGATCACCACCGTGGACCCGGGCCTGCGCGTCAACTACTGGAACCGGGGGATGGAGTCGCTCGCGGGCATCAGCCGGGAGGCGGCCCTGGACCAGCCCATCGACCGGCTGCTCCCGTGGTTGCGGCGCGAGCTGCTCCAGAGCGCGGCGCAGCGCGACGAGATCGTCCAGACGCCGGCACAGCAGGTCTTCCGCATCAACGTCAGCCCCTTCAAGGACCCCTCGGGCGGCGTCGTGATCATTCTCGAGGACATCACGGAGAAGGCCAAGATGGAGGAGCAGCTCCTGCAGGCCTCCAAACTTGCGAGCATCGGCCGCCTGACCGCGGGGATCTCCCACGAGATCGGCAATCCCCTGGCCTCGATCTCCTCGCTGGTCCAGGAGCTGGCGGCGCTCGACGGCACCGTCGGCGAAAGCCCGGAGTTCATGCACGACTCGCTCAGCTCGATCAACGGCCACCTGGAGCGGATCTCGCGCATCGTGCGCAGCCTCGGCGATTTTGCCCGCGTCTCCACGTCCCGGAAGGTCCCCAGCGACATCCGGGAGATATTCAACCGGACCGCCGAGCTGGTGAGATACGACAAGAGGTTCCGGAACATCCGGTACCAGGCCGAATTCGAGCCCATCCCTTCGCTGCTGGTCAACCCGGACCAGATCGAGCAGGTGTTTCTCAATTTGCTGCTGAACGCGCTCGACGCCATGCCGGAGGGCGGCGACCTGCGGGTAACCATACGCCGTCAGGGGCAGGAGGTCGTCGTCCAGGTCGAGGACACCGGGCGTGGCATCGACCCCGAGGTCCTGGACCGGGTCTTCGATCCCTTCTTCACGACCAAGCCGCTCGGCAAGGGCACCGGCTTGGGTCTGAGCATCTGCTATGGTACCGTGAGGGACCACGGGGGAACCATCACGATCAGGAGCACCAAGGGCTCGGGGACGATGTTCACCGTTCGCCTGCCGATCACGCAATCATGAAGAATCTCCGCAACAAGCGCGTCAGCCGCGAGCATGCCCCCAACAGCCTCTGTAGTCTTGCGGGCGAGGCGCCCGCGCCATGACGGAACGCCTGCTCATCGTCGAGGACGAAGGCACGCTGCGCGAGTCGCTCAAGCGCGTCTTCTGTCGCGAGGGGTACGACGTGGAGGCCACCAGCTCGGCCGAGGAGGCGCTCGAGAGGGTCGAAAAGGAAGCCTTTGCCGTCATTCTCACCGACATCATCCTCCCGGGTATCGACGGCATCGAGCTGTTGGGAAAGGTCCGGGAACGCACGCCCGACCAGATCGTCGTCGTCATGACGGCCTACGCGACCCTGGACACCGCCGTGCGCGCGCTGCGGGCCGGGGCGTACGATTACGTGATCAAGCCGGTCATCCACGAGGAGATCAAGCGCATTATCCGCAATGCGTTGGAGACGCGCGCGCTGCGGGTCCAGAACGTCATCCTCAAGAAGCAGATCGACGAGCGCCACGGGTTCGACCAGATCGTGGGGCAGAGCGCCCCGATGCGCGCGCTGCTGGCCGAGGTGCGCAAGGTCGCGGACTCCCGCAGCAACGTGCTGCTGCTCGGGGAGACCGGGACGGGCAAGGAGCTGTTCGCGCGGGCCGTTCACGCCCAGAGCTCGCGCCGCGACAAGCCGTTCGTGCCGATCAACTGCAGCGCCATCCCGGAGAATCTCATCGAGTCCGAGCTCTTCGGCTACCATCGGGGCGCCTTCACCGGGGCGGTCGGGGGCAAGAGCGGGCTTTTCGAGGAGGCGGACGGGGGGACGGTTTTCCTCGACGAGATCGGCGAGCTCGACCAGCGCCTGCAGTCCAAGCTGCTCCGGGTGATCGACGACCGGGAAATCCGGCCGCTGGGCTCCACGCAGAGCCGCCGGGTCGACCTGCGCTTTGTCGCCGCGACGAATCTGGACATCGGCGCGGCCGTGGCGGGCGGCGGCTTCCGCGAGGATCTGTTCTACCGGCTCAACGTCATCACGCTGAAGATGCCGCCACTGCGCGAGCGCCGGGAGGACATCCCGCTGCTGATCGAGCGCTTTGTCGAGCAGTTCGCCGGAGAGCTGGGCAAACCGCTGGTCACCGTGGCCCCGGAGGCCTTGAAAATCCTGGAGAGCCACACCTGGCCCGGCAACGTGCGCGAGCTGCGCAACATCGTCGAACGCGTGGTGCTCATCGCGGAGGGCGGCGTCCTGCTGCCGGAGCACATCCCGGAGAACCTGCACCCGGGCACGCGCGCCGCGGTCGAGCACTCCGGCACGTTGAACCTCTCGATCGAGGACTACACGAAGCAGTTCATCCTGACGCACCAGGACAGCTGCGGCGAGCAGGAGATCGCGGCGATGCTCGGCATCACGCGCAAGGCCCTCTGGGAAAAACGCAAACGCTGGGGCCTCAAGCACGTCTAGCCCGGGTCGCCAGGGAGGGCTTTCCCCGCCCTGACCGCGTTGCGGATCTGGCTGCCTGTGCGGCGTACACCAGCATGCCTCCGCGCGCCCGTCCCCGCTGCCTTGTCAGGACGGGAAAATCCGCTCCCGATCGACCCGGACAGTACGTCACGGTCTCGGCACACAAGACCATCACAGTCTTCAGCGAGGCGGGTGGGGCATTCGTGAGGGAAGATGCGCGAAGACGCCGATCAGCCAGGAGATCTGCCCGGGGCCGGCGGCTTTGATGCACGACCGAGGGGATGCCCCCGCTGCCTCGCGCACGGATAATTATAGGAGGGGCAGGATCGAGAGCATCGCGACGGACCAGAGGATGTCCAGCGGCAGGTGCTGCGGGGCGGAGGCGTCGAAAAGCAGGTCGGCGCGGGCCGGGAATTCGTCGTCCTCGGTCCAGAGTATCGCCGTCGTCGGGATCCTCGGCAGCGGGGAGAGCACGACCGCGGCGTCCCCGTACGCAACCGGATTGCCACCGAGCGCCTCTGCGGCCGCGAGGAACGCCTCGGGATGCGTCGCATACTTCGCGGCGAGGGCTTCAAGCGGCAATACGTGCGAGCCCTTGAAGAAGATTTCGCCGCCGGGCAGGCCGGCTGGCTTCACCAGATTCCCCGAGGGCTGGGCAGGCCCGGCCTTCACCAGATACAAGAGCACCGAGAGCCTGAAGAAGTAGGCGTAGCGCTTCAGGAAGACCCCGCCGTCCGGCTCCCGGGCGAGGATCAGCCGCTTGGCGGGGTCGACGGTGAAGCTCAGTCCGAACGACGGGACCCGGTACGTGCGGTCGCCCGGATCGAAGTCCACCCCCGCCCGCGCGCAGACCCCCACAGGGTCGCTCGCGGCGAGCAGGTCCCACGCCTTGCTTTCGCCCGCGTCCGTGATTGCCATGGCCGGGCGGCATGATAGCGCAATCCGTCCATTCCTCCCCGGCCGGGATCAGCCGCCCTGCGAGCTGGAGCCCGTGATCACCGGTTTCAAGGACCACGTATCGTTTCCGCGCTCGTTGACCGATTGCGAGGCGTCGAAATCCAGCGTCAGATCGGTCGTCAGCGCCGCATCGACGGAGAAGGAGTGGACGATCTTGATCGTATCGCTCGGCACGTCGAGCGGATGGGTCACCCCGTCCGCGGTGAGGACGCTCTGGTAGTAGGGCGGTTCGGTTCCCACGTTCGGCATGAGCTCCAGCCGGACCTGCTGATAGCTGCCCAGGGGGAGTTGCGCCTGGCAAAGCTCGTAGAGGACGCCGTTGCGCAGCGAGAGCAGGTCCACGGGCATTGCTGCGGTGACCGGGAGCTCCAGCCACTCGCCATCCTCCGCGCCGGCGTCGGCGCTGCTGTGGATGCGGACGCTTGCGACCGTCACGTAGACGGCCAGGTACTCTTCGGCTGGCTTGTCAGTGAGATTGACGCGCAGCAGCGACGACCGGACGGTGGTGTCCTCGGGCAAGGCAGTGGTGTCAGGAGAAGTGCTGGTCGAGGTCGACACCCCGCCCTCGCCCCCGCCGCACATCGGCAGAAGACCCAACAGGGGAATCAGCGCAAAGACAACGGCTGTCCTTTTCATGATGCGGCCTCCTTCAGCATGACAACGCCTGACGCCCGTTTCCCACGGTGTGGCTGCTTCGCTGCGACGACAACATCTCTAATCAATATAAGCCCGAAAGCACTCATGGGGTAGTGGCGTCCCGCTGGCGGAGACCGGATGAGCCGGGGCGGTGTCCGCCCTGGGCGCGCTGCCCAGGCAAACCCTGCTACCATGCAGGCAAAGAGGGAGACCTGCGATGACGACGGCGTTTCCGAAGCGCGTGGCGGTGATCGGCGCCGGCCGGCTCGGCGGCGCATTCGGCCGGTTGTTGATGCTCGGCGGGTACCGCATCGTCGCCGTCACGGCCAGGACAAGACGGTCGGCTGCTGCCGCGGCACGGTTCATCGGCGCGGGCGAGCCCCTGACGGATGTCGTCAGGGCTGCCACGGGCGCCGGGATCGTTCTCGTCACCGTTCCGGACCGGGCCATCCGCGCGATCTGCGAGCGGATCGCACGAGGCGGCGGCTTCCGACGCGGCGCGGTGGTCGCCCACACCTCGGGCGCGAATTCGCTGGCGCTTCTGGACGCCGCCCGGGAGGCGGGGGCGCGTCGCGCGGTCATCCATCCGCTGCAGTCGGTCCCGAGCCGGGAGCGGGGAACCGCAACCCTTCCCGGGAGCTTCTGCCGGATTGAGGCCGATCCCGGGGCGAAGCGTTGCGTCCGCGCAATGATCCGGGCGCTCGGCTGCCGCGAGCTGGTGCTTACCCGATGGCGGTCGGACCGGGAGTCGACCGCGATCTACCACGCCGGGGCGGTTGCCGCTTCCAACTACCTGGTGACGCTGCTCGACTTCGCGGCGCGCCACCTCCAGGCGCTGGGCGCCGAACGGCAGGAGGCGCTGCGCGCACTGTTGCCGCTGGCGCGGGGCACCCTCGCTAACGTTGAGCGGCTCGGGATTCCCGCGGCGCTCACGGGGCCGATCGCCCGGAGTGATCTGCAGACGGTTGCGGAGCACGTCGCGGCGCTGCGGCGGCGGACCCCCGAGCTACTCGACCTGTATCGGTTCCTCGCGCGCCAAACGATACCGCTGGCGCGCGAGCAGGGCGGTCTCACACAGCGGACGGCCGAGGAATTGTTGCGCATGCTGCGCTGAGCGTCGCGGCGCGCGCCGCAGTCGTTCATGTGCCGCGAGTGCGGGTCGGTCCAGATCACCGGGGACGTGAACAAGCTCCGGCGGCTCACCTCCGGCAGTTGGGCGGTGGCGCGAAAGCCACGTGAACTCCGGCACCAGTCGCCCTGGGATCCACGACCCGGGCTGGTGGTTCAGACCGCGTCGGATCCCGCGGCATCCGGAGCCACGATCTCGCTGGTCGCCTTGAGGCGTTCGGCCATCTCCCGAAGCATGCGGTTGACGATCTCGGGGTTCTCCCGGAGTATGAGGTCGAAGCTCTCGCGGGGGATCGTCAGCAACCGCGCGTGCGCCGACACCACGTGCGCCGTCGCGGTGCGCGGCTGGTCGAGCAGCATCGACATCTCCCCGAAGTAGTCCCCCGGCCCCATGCGCGCCAGCGTGCGGCCCTCCTTCTCCAGCGCCACCTCCCCGGCGATGATGTAGAACATCTCGTGTCCGCCGTCGCCCTCCCGGAACAGGGTCTCCCCTCCATCCGCCTGGCGGATGAAGCGCATCAACAGGACGCCGGGCACCTCCAAGCGTCCGGGCTGCGAGGTGAAGGCGCGGCGCAACACGAGCGCCTCCGTGTGGCACAGCGATGCCGTCACCTCGGCGCCGAAGAGCAGGACCGCGAACGTGTAGTAGATCCAGATCGCCAGAAGGAAGACCGTCTTCAGGGACCCGAAGACGAACCCGTAATCGGGGTTGAAGCGCAGGAAGAGGTCGAAGACCGGGCGGATCGCCACCATCAGCGCGGCAGCGGCGGCTGCTCCCGCGCTCAGGCGGCCCCAGCGATGGTGGGCACCGCCGAACACCCGATAGACGATGAGCAGGATGAGCGCCAACCCCGCCCAGGCGCCGGGTGCCGCTACAAGGAACGTGATCGGCCCGCCGGTGGCGGGCACGGCGGACCGCAGGGCCATCAGGACCATGGTGCCGCCAACGAGGGACGCGAACAGCCCGAGGAGCGCGAGCGCCGCGGTCACATCGGCGGCTTTCGTGCTCCAGATGCTACGCCGGGGTTCGGCCCGGAAGGTGTGCTCGAGCGTCCCGCGGATCGCGCCCGTGAGCGGCGTCGTCGACCAGACCAGGAGCAGGATGCTCAGCATTCCCCACCCCCTCTGGTGCGCCAGGGTGAGCAGATCGCCGATAATCGAGTCGCTGAACGTCGGGTAGAGCGTCTGGAGCGTGGCGCGCAGGGAAACGAAAACCGCCTCGGAGGAGCGCATCACGAGCGAGAGGCCGAAAACGAGGAGCAGGAGCATCGGCATCAGGGCCAGGATGCCGTAGAAGGCGAGGGTCGCCGCGGCCTCGAGCCCGCGATTCGAGGAGAACGACCGGACGGCGTCGGTCAGGACGATGCGCGCCATCGCGCCCGCCGCCCGCCACCGTTCGGGGCGTCCCGGGTCTGCCGCTGCCGGGGTCCTCTCGTCGTCCACCCGCGTCTCCTGCGTGCCGGGGCTGTTCTTTCCTGCCGTGGCCCAGTGTCTCATGAACGGCGGAAATATTTTCCTCCCTTTTCCCGTGGCGGCCCAAGAGTTGCCGAGAATCGTGAGACAATGATTCCATGAGCAAGGTGGTCGTTTTCGTCCTCGGACCGGACCGGACCGGCATCATCGCCGCCGTTTCGCAGACGCTCTTCGAGCAGGGCTGCAACCTCGAGGATGTCAGCCAGACCAGCCTGCAGGACCAGTTCGTGGGCATCTTCATCGCGTCGCTGGGCGGACAGGTTGACCAAGGGGCCCTGCTGCGTGTGCTGCGCGAGCGTTTCGACCCTCAGGGGCTGTTCGTGCATCTGAGCCCCGTCGATGCGGCGCGCGAGCGGCCATCGTTCCCCGGAGAACCCTTCGTCATCACCACGGTCGGGCCGGACCGACCGGGGCTCGTGGCCGGGATCTCCGGTTTGTTGGCACAATTCGGTGCGAACATCACCAACCTCAAGGCGATTCCCCGGTCCGACCGGGAGCGCCAGGAATATGTCACGTTCTACGAGGTGGACATACCAGCGGCCGCCGACCGGCAGGCCTTCCGGGCCGCGCTGCGCGGTCGTGCGCGGGAACTCGGGCTGGACGTGAACCTCCAGCACCGGGAGATATTCGAACAGGTCCACAGGATATGACGGAACGCAGAGGGAGTGGCTGTCTGGACGCGAAAACGGAACATTTCACTAGGACCCCGCAGCCTGCACGGGAACGAGAAGTGGTCTGTCGTGCTTACTGATCGCGAGATTCTCGCCACGCTCGAGATGCTCCGCAGCGAGAACCTCGACGTGCGCACCGTAACGCTCGGCGTCAGCCTCTTTGACTGCGCCAGCGACGATGTCGGGCGGTTCATCGAGCGCGTGCGCGCCAAGATCGCCCGCCTTGCCGGCAACCTGGTCGATGTCTGCGACGAAGTCGGGCTCGGCTACGGCATCCCGATCGTCAACAAACGGCTATCGGTCAGTCCGGTCGCGGTTGCCGCCGGCGGTTTCTCCGCGGGACAGATGGTTGCCATCGCCGAGGGGCTTGACGAAATCGCCCGCGGGCTGCGCTGCGATTTTCTCGGCGGGTTTTCGGCTCTCGTCGAAAAAGGCTTCACGAACGGCGATCGGGCGCTGATCGAGGCCATCCCCGAGGCGCTCGCGCGGACGGAGCGCATCTGCTCCTCGATCAACGTGGCCTCGACCGCGGCCGGGATCAACATGGACGCCGTTGCGCTCATGGGCCGGACGGTCCGCCGGGCTGCCGAGCGCACCGCCGACCGCGACGGCATCGGCTGCGCCAAGCTCGTGGTCTTCGCCAACATCCCCCAGGACGTGCCGTTCATGGCGGGGGCGTATCTCGGGGTCGGCGAGCCGGATGCGGTGATCAACGTCGGGGTCAGCGGTCCCGGCGTCGTCAAAAAGGCGATCGACCGGGCGCGCGCGGCGAATCCGGCGCTCGATCTCGGGGGGCTCTCCGAGGTCATCAAGCGCACGGCGTTCAAGGTCACCCGCGTCGGCGAGCTGATCGGTCGCCAGGTGGCCGCCCGGCTCGGCGTCCCGTTCGGCGTGGTGGACCTGTCGCTCGCCCCGACGCCGACACCCGGGGACAGCGTCGGCGAGATCTTCCAGAGCCTGGGCCTTGCGAGCGTCGGCAGCCCGGGCTCGACGGCGGTGCTGGCGCTGCTCAACGACGCGGTGAAGAAAGGCGGCATCTTCGCCAGCTCGCACGTCGGCGGCTTGAGCGGGGCCTTCATCCCGGTCAGCGAGGACCTGAGCATCGCGGCGGCAGCGCGCAGCGGTCGGCTGACCATCGAGAAGCTCGAAGCAATGACGAGTGTCTGTTCGGTCGGGTTGGACATGGTCGCGATCCCCGGCGACACCCCGGCCGAGACCATCGCCGGCATCATCGCGGACGAGATGGCGATCGGCGTCATCAACGGCAAGTCCACGGCGGCGCGGCTGATCCCCGTGTCCGGGAAGAAGGCTGGCGACCGGGTCCACTTCGGCGGGCTGCTCGGCGACGCGACGATCATGCCGGTGCCGGACCCCGGCGGCTCGACGGGCTTCATCGCCCTCGGCGGACGGATCCCCGCGCCGGTGCACAGCTTCAAGAACTAGCCGTATATCGTGATGCGATGACCACACCAGAGCAGCCCCGGGCGGTCGTGCTTCTGAGCGGCGGCCTCGACTCCTGCACGACCCTCGCCGTCGCCGTCCACGAAGGCTACGAGCCCTGCGCCCTCACCTTCTCGTACGGGCAGCGCCACGCCGTCGAGGTGGTGGCCTCCCGGCGGGTGGCCGCCTCGTTCGCGGTGCGGCGGCACCTCGTCCTCGACGTCGATCTGCGCTCGATCGGCGGCTCGGCGCTCACCGCCGACATCCCGGTCCCCAAGTCCGGGCCGGACGCGGGCGCTCCCTCCGGCATCCCCGTGACCTACGTTCCAGCACGGAACACCATTTTTCTCTCGTTCGCCCTCGGCTGGGCCGAGGTCCTCGGCGCCGGCGCGATCTTCATCGGGGTGAACGCCGTTGATTACAGCGGTTACCCGGACTGCCGCCCGGAGTTCATCCGGGCCTTCCAGGAGCTGGCGAATCTCGCGACGAAAGCCGCCGTCGAGCAGTCGCGGCGGATTGTCATCCGCGCCCCGCTGATCGAGCTCACCAAGGCCGGTATCATCCGGCTGGGGCGGGATCTCGGCGTGGACTACGGGCTGACGAGCTCCTGCTACGACCCCACGCCCGGGGGCCTCGCGTGCGGCGCCTGTGATTCCTGTCGTCTGCGGCTCCGGGGTTTCGAGGAGGCGGGTCTGCCGGATCCCACCGCCTACATCGCTCATGGCGGGACCGCACCGTGAGCTACGCCGTCAAGGAGATCTTCCTCTCGCTCCAGGGGGAGGGATTCCATGCCGGCCGCACCGCCGTTTTTTGTCGCTTTTCCGGCTGCAACCTCTGGTCGGGCCGCGAGGAGCATCGGTTGACCGCGGCCTGCGGCTTCTGCGACACGGATATTGTCGGGACGGACGGACCGGGAGGGGGCGTCTTCCCTTCCGCAGAACTGCTCGCCCGCGCCGTCGCAGCGGTCTGGCCGCAGGGGCCCGGGGCTTCCGGGGTGCGAAAATTCCTCGTTCTCACCGGCGGCGAGCCGCTGCTGCAGGTTGACCCGCCGCTCCTCGGAGCCCTCCGCGAGCGGGGTTTCGAGACTGCAATCGAGACCAATGGCACATGCCTCTCCCCCCCCGGCATCGACTGGATCTGCGTCAGCCCCAAGGCCGGCGCCGATCTCGTGCTGCGCCGGGGCGATGAGCTCAAACTTGTCTATCCGCAGCCGGGGATCGACCCGGAGAGCTTCGCGGGCCTCGATTTCAGGCATTTCTTCCTCCAGCCCCTCGATGGGCCGCAACGCGACGAGAACACGCGCCGTGCGGTAGAATATTGCCTCAGGCACCCCGCATGGAGGTTGAGTCTTCAGATGCACAAGCACCTGCGCATCCCGTGAGCAGCATGGAGATCTTTCGCCGGTTCAGGATCGAGGCCTCGCACAGCCTGCCCCATCTGCCGTCGGGACACCCCTGCCGCAAGGTCCATGGCCACTCCTGGCGGGTGGAGATTCACGCCATCGGCCCCGTGGATGCCAGCCGGGGATGGGTCATGGATTTCGCCGATCTGGAGCGGGCTTTTCAACCGCTCCTGCTGGAGTTGGACCACTCTCACCTCAACGAAATAAAAGGCCTGGAGCTCCCGACCAGCGAGAACATGGCCCGGTGGATCTGGCGGCGTCTCAAGCCGGCGCTCCCCCTGCTCTCCCGGGTGGTGATCTGGGAGACCGAGACGGCGGGGTGTTCCTACCGAGGCGAGCAGGAAACCGGGTGAGCCGATCCCCGGAGGAAAGGTTGTGGCGATGGACGATCTGAAGCATCTCAAGCCGGGCGGGACGCAGTATCCGCGCACGCTCGATCCCGGGCTGCTCGACACCTTCCCGAATCCGAGGCCCGGCCGGCCCTATATCATCCGCTTCGAGACCGGCGAGGTGACCAGCCTCTGCCCGGTGACGGGGCAGCCGGACTTCTACCGGGTGACCATCGCATATGTCCCCGCCAACAGCTGCATCGAGTCGAAGTCGCTCAAGCTCTATCTCTTCAGCTTCCGCGACACGGGGCTCTTCGCCGAGGACCTCGCGAATCGCATGCTCGACGACCTCGTCGGCGCCTGCGCCCCCGGCTGGATGCGGGTCTCGTGCAGCATGCAGCCTCGCGGGGGCATCGCGCTCGAGGTTGCCGCCGAGCACGGCAGGCGCCCTGCCGGGGAGCGCGACTGATCCGCCGGCAGCGCGGCCGCGACGATCGACGGCGATGATCCGGGAGCCCTTCGTCCCGCCCCCGTCGGATTTCAGTTCTTTGCTGATCGCCTGGAACGGCCTCGACGCGGCGGGGTTCGCGGCCTGGGAGTTCCTGCCGGGGATGCGATTCGGGGAGCGCGCGGCCTGGTGGCGGGGCGGGGCCGATCGCGGCAGCGAACATCAGGGGCTGGACATCTGCTGGTATCTGACCGGGGAGGGCCGGCGGCGGAGCCTTGGTGCCGGGGCGCGCATACCGGCGCCGTGGGCGGGTGAAATCGTCGCGGTCGTCGATGATTTTCTCGGAAGATCAGTGTTCGTCGAGCACGGGCGGCCGGATGGCGGGGGGCGGCGGCTGCACTCGGTCTGCGGCCACATCGAACCGCGGCCGGGTCTCGCCGTCGGGGGTCTGCTGCACGATGGCGACGAGATCGGGATCATCGCCGCCCCCTCGGGGAGCAGGCCCTCGGCGCCGCCGCACCTGCACCTCACCCTGGCGCTCATCGACCGCGGGCGCGGCCCGGCGCGGCTCGACTGGGAGGCACTCAGCGACACGTCGCGCGTGCAGCTGCTCGACCCTCTGCCGATCGTGTGCCACCCCTGGAGTCGAAGCCACTCCGACGGACCCGTCCCGGACGGTCATTAGCAGGCTGGTGAAAAACTGGAAACGGGCAGGCTGATCAAAAAGGTCCAGATGCAAGGCATGCGCTACAATGGCGCGGGGCGAACACACCACGGGCCGATACGAGGCGGGGGAAACATGGATCGGGAAAAACTGAAAATGGCGGCGCGGCTGATCCTGGAGGCGGTCGGGGAAGATCCGCAGCGCAAGGACCTTCTGGACACGCCCGGGCGCATGGCCGACATGTACGAGGAGGTTCTCAGCGGGCTGGCGCTGGACCCGGAGAAGGAACTGTCGGTGGTCCTCGAGCACAAGCACGAGGAGATCGTGCTGCTCAAGGACATCCCTCTGTACTCCCTGTGCGAGCACCACCTTCTGCCGTTCATCGGGCGGGCGCATGTGGCCTACATCCCCAAGGGTGGCCGGGTCACGGGCCTGAGCCGGATCGCGCGGGTGGTCGACATCCTCTCCCGGCGGCTGCAGGTGCAGGAGCGGCTGACGACCCAGGTCGCCAACGTCATCATGCAGAAGCTCAAGCCGCTTGGCGTGATGGTCGTGATCGAGGCGGAGCACCTGTGCATGTCCATGCGGGGCATCAACCGGCCAGGGATCAAGACGGTCACCAGCGCCGTGCGGGGCATGTTCAAGGATAACGAGAAGACCAGGGCGGAGACGCTGGCGCTGATGAAGGGCTAGCCGCTGTAATCCTGATTGTTTATAAACTATTAAGGACTTGACAAAGGTGTTGCGCGAAGAGAAACTTGCGCCCTCCACGGGTAAGATAAGAAGTTACGCCCACGGATTAGCAAGGGGAGTTGGGAGACGGTGGCGAGCGGGTTTCACGTCCGAAAACATCGCGAGCCCCCGGGTTCCCCGCGCGTTCTTCCGGCATCGAGCACGGGGGGCCGCATGAGTAGGTGCAACTCTGGTGGATCGGCATCGCCACCGCACACAAACCCGCTGTTGAGGAGGCAACCATGTCCAAACTGATCGCCACCGCTGCCATCAGGGGCGCTCACTCGATCTTCGAGAGGGCCGACAAGATGCTCCAGAAGGCAATCGCCGATAAGGGAAAGGATTTCGTGTTCGAATTCCCCGACACGGCGTTCTATCTGCCGATGATTTACGCGATGACCGGGTTCCAGGTCAAAACGCTCGGCGACATGCGCGTCGGCCTGAACTTCGCGAAGGAACTGCTCCACGAGGAGCCGAAGGACAACCTCTGGAAGCCGTACCTCGGCGAGGCCCTCGACTCCGGCATGGCGACCCTGTTCGCCGAGGAGGTCTACCTCGCGCTGCGCTATATCAACGGGCAGGAGCCCTGCACGGACCCGGAGACCGGCTACGTCTACAACGGCTTCATCTCGGACACGATCCAGCGCAACCTCGGCATCCAGCTCGTCGACGGCACGATGCCCGGCTTCGCGGCGATCATCGGCGCCGCGCCGAGCGACGAGATCGCGGTCAAGATCTGCCGCGAGCTGCAGGAAAAGAACATCCTGACCTTCCTCTCGGGCAACGTGAAGGGCAACAGCGTCACGAAGCAGCTGCTGCGCAGCGGCGTCGAGCTCGGCTGGGACGCGCGCATCGTGCCGCTCGGGCCCGACACCGAGCACACCCTGTACGCCGCCGACTGGGCGATCCGGGCGTCGCTGATCTTCGGCGGCAAGAAGCCGGGGAACTTCAAGGAACACCTGCTCTATCAGAAGGACCGGGTCTTCGCGTTCGCGATCGTGCTCGGGCCGCTCGACGACATGATCTGGTCGACCGGCGCCGGCGCGATCAACATGGGCTTCCCGGCGCTGGCGGACACCGACATCCCGGTCATCCACCCGACCGGCGTCTGCACCTACGAGGAGGTCGACAAGGAACTCGACCACACGAAGATCGTGCAGAAGGCGATCGAGATGCGCGGCCTGAAGATCGTCGTCGAGAAGCCGCCGATCCCGGTGGCGTTCGGCCCCGCGTTCGAGGGCGAGCGCATCCGCAAGGAGGACACCTTCATCGAGTTCGGCGGGCAGCGCACGCCGGCCTTCGAGTGGGTCAACATGCGCGAGATGGACGAGATCGAGGACAACAAGGTCATCATCGTCGGCGAGAACGCGAAAGAGCGTTACGAGAAGGGCGGCCAGATGCCCCTCGGGATCCTGGTCGAGGTCGCCGGCCGCAAGATGCAGAAGGACTTCGAGTCGGTCATCGAGCGCAAGATCCACGGGAACATCAACGAGGCGCAGGGGCTCTGGCACATGGGCCAGCGCGACATCAACTGGGTGCGCATCAGCAAGGCCGCCAAGGCCGCCGGCTTCACGCTCGAGCACATCGGGATCCTCGAGGCCGCGATGGCCCACCACACCTTCCGCTCGATCGTCGACAAGGTCCAGGTCACGCTGTTCATCGACGAAAAGGACGTCAAGGCCAAGCTCGAGGAGGCGCGCGCCGCTTACAAGGACCGCGACCACCGCCTCGGCAACATGACCGACGAGGCGGTCGAGACCTTCTACTCCTGCCTGCTCTGCCAGTCGTTCGCGCCGGCGCACGCCTGCGTGATCACGCCCGAGCGCCTCGGGCTCTGCGGCGCCTACAACTGGCTCGACGGCAAGGCGGCCTACGAGATCGACCCGACCGGCGGCAACCAGCCGATCGCGAAGGGCCAGCTGATGGATGCCCGCTACGGCCGCTACGACGGCGTCGACAGCTACCTGCAGAAGGTCTCCGGCGGGGCGGTCGAGAGCCTCAACCTCTACACGATCATGGAAAACCCGATGACCTCCTGCGGCTGCTTCGAGTGCATCATCGCCGTCGTTCCCGAGGCCAACGGCGTGATGATCGTCAACCGCGGCTTCACCGGGATGACCCCGATGGGCATGAAGTTCTCGACGCTCGCCGGGACCGTCGGCGGCGGCGCCCAGACTCCCGGTTTCATGGGCGTCGGCGTCAACTTCATTTTCAGCAAGAAGTTCCTCTTCGGCGACGGCGGCCCCAAGCGCATCGTCTGGATGCCCAAGTCGCTCAAGGAGCGCATCGGCGAGGACTTCAAGAAGCGCGCCGAAGAAGCCGGCGTGCCGGACCTGCTCGACAAGATCGCGGACGAGTCGATCTGCGAGGATGCCGAGAAGCTGGTCGAGTACCTGACCTCGGTGGGCCACCCGGCCCTCGAGATGGAACCCATCGTTCAGTAACGGGAACGGAGGCACGAGAGATGGATACGAAGGCACAGAGCGCCGCACCGGGGGCGCAGCAGATTATCGACTGGTCCGTCGAGAACAAGATCGAGACGTGTTTTGACCGCGCTCAGAAGATGAAGCCCTGCCCGATCGGCAAGGTCGGTTCCTGCTGCAAGGTCTGCAACATGGGTCCCTGCCGGCTCACCGGCAAGGACGCCGAGACGCAGATGCACGGCGTCTGCGGCGCCACGCTCTCGACGATCGCGGCCCGCAACTTCGTGCGGATGATCGCGGCCGGCACCTCGGCCCATTCCGACCATGCGCGCGGCATGGTCGAGACCCTGCTCGCGGTGTGCGAGGGGCACGCCCCGGACTTCCAGATCAAGGACGTCGAGAAGCTCAAGAAGGTCGCCGGCATCCTCGGCATCGAGACGGGCAACCGTCCCGTCAACGACATCGGCAAGGAAGTGGCCCTGACGTTCCTCAACGACTTCGGCCGCCAGCAGGGCGGGGAGATCAATTACGCCCGGCTGCGCGCCCCCAAGAAGACGCTGGAGCGCTGGCGCAAGAACGGCATCGTGCCGCGGAGCATCGACCGCGAGGTCGTCGAGTCGATGCACCGCACGAACATCGGCGTCGACCACGAGCCCGACCACCTGCTGACGCAGGGCCTGCGGACCGCGCTCGCGGACGGCTGGGGCGGGTGCATGATCTCCACCGACATCACCGACATTCTCTTCGGCACGCCCAAGCCGATCCAGGCCGAGGGGAGCTTCGGCATCTTCAAGGAGGACGAGGTCAATATCGTCATCCACGGCCACGAGCCGCTGCTGGCCGAGATCATCTACGACGTGGTCAACGAGCCGGAGATGATCGCCTACGCCAAGGGCAAGGGCGCCAAGGGGATCAACCTCGGCGGCATGTGCTGCACCGCCAATGAGGTGCTGATGCGCCACGGCATCCCGACCGCCGGGGGCTTCACGAACCAGGAGCTGGGGATCCTGACCGGGCTGGTCGACCTGATGACGGTCGACGTGCAGTGCATCATGCCGGCGATCTCCCAGGTCTCGAAGAAGTTCCACACCAAGGTCATCACGACGAACTATCGCGCCAAGATGCAGGGGGCCGAGCACATCGAATTCGACGAGCACCACGCCAAGGAGATCGCCCGGAAGATCGTCAAGCTCGGCATCGACAACTACCCGAACCGCACGACCAAGGGCGAGCACGTCACGCAGAAGTACTCGATGATCGCCGGCTTCTCGCACGAGTACATCGAGTACATGCAGGGCGGCAAGTGGCGCGGCTCCTTCCGGCCGCTCAACGACGCGATCGCCGCCGGCCGCGTGCGCGGCGTCGTCGGCCTCGCCGGCTGCGATAATCCGCGCGTCAACGCGACGGCGCTGCACAAGTTCATCGCGACCGAACTGATCAAGCGCGACGTGCTGATCGTCTCCACCGGCTGCGGCTCGGCGGCCTGCGGCACCTCCGGGTATCTGACGCCGGAGATGGCCATGGAGCACGCCGGCCCCGGCCTGCGCGAGGTCTGCGAAGCCATCGGCATCCCGCCGATCCTGCACCTGGGCGCCTGCGTCGACAACTCGCGCATCCTGACCATCGCCACCGCGATGGCCGCCGAGGGCGGCCTCTCCGACGAGATCGGCGGCATGCCGGCGGTCGGCATCGCGCCGGAGTGGATGAGCGAGAAGGCGATCGCGATCGGTTGCTACTTCGCGGCCTCCGGCGTGCCGGTCATCTTCGGCGGCCAGTCGCCGGTCGAGGCCAGCACGGAGGTCACCAAGATCCTGACCGAGACCTGGTTCGAGCGCTACAAGGGCGCGTTCCACTTCGAGCCGGACCAGCAAAAGATGCTCGACCTGGCTTTGGACTACATCGACAAGGCCCGGGCGGCGCTCAAGCTCAAGAAGTGGGAGTCGGGCAAGTTCGGCACCGAGAAGGTGCTGATGGACATGGCCGCCCGCCGCGAGATCGAGAAGATCGCGAAGCCGCACATCGGGCTCCAGTAGCCGGGCAGCGTTCACCACGGAGCCCCTGCCCCCGCGGGCAGGGGCTTTTCGGCATCAAGGGGGGATCATGACAACAGCCAAGAAAACTTCCAAGTCGTCCGCGGGCAAGAGCGCAGCGGGCAAGGGGACGTACAACCCGCGGTCGATGGACCCGACGAAGTTCAAGGACTTCGAGATCGCCAAGGAAGCGATGAAATTCCTGCCGGGGCCCGATGAGTGGGCCGAGAAGCTCGGCCTGCTCAAGGACGAGGTCATCCCGTACGGCCGCACTCCCAAGCTCGACTTCATCAAGATCATGAACCGGCTCAAGGACCGGCCGGACGGCAAATACATCGAGGTCACCGCGATCACCCCGACGCCCCTCGGCGAGGGCAAGACCACCGTGTCCATGGGGCTCGTGCAGGGGCTCGGCGTCAAGGGCCTGAACGTCGGCGGCGCGCTGCGCCAGCCCTCGGGCGGCCCGACGATGAACGTCAAGGGGACCGCGGCCGGCGGCGGCAACGCGCTGCTGATCCCGATGACGGAGTTCTCGCTCGGCCTGACCGGCGACATCAACGACATCATGAACGCCCATAACCTGGGGATGGTCGCGCTGACCTCGCGCCTGCAGCACGAGTGCAACTACACCGATGAGGAGCTGACCAAGCGCGGCCTGCGCCGCCTCGACATCGACCCGAAGAACGTCGAGATGGGCTGGGTCATAGATTTCTGCGCGCAGGCGCTGCGCAAGATCACCATCGGCCTCGGGACCAAGAAGGACGGCTACCCGATGGAGTCGCGCTTCGGCATCGCGGTCGGCTCGGAGCTGATGGCGATCCTCGCCGTCTCGCGCGATCTGGCCGACATGCGCGACCGCATCGGCAAGATGACGGTCGCCTACGACCGCACGGGCAAGCCGATCACGACCTCCGACCTCGACGTCGCCGGCGCGATGACCGCCTGGATGCGCAACACGATCAACCCGACCCTCTGCTACTCCGTCGAGGGCCAGCCGGTGCTGATCCACGCCG
>CAZEOK010000036.1:0-26164 GCA_964513745.1 uncultured bacterium | reverse complement strand
CTCCAGCACGTGCTGCCAGGGCCG
The DNA here is from genome assembly GCA_964513745.1 of uncultured bacterium. Classification (GTDB taxonomy): domain Bacteria; phylum JAUVQV01; class JAUVQV01; order JAUVQV01; family DATDCY01; genus DATDCY01. Next base: position 26,140 of record CAZEOK010000036.1, on the reverse strand, counting down.
GATGGCGCGGGGGTTCCTGATCCCGACAACCTTCTTCCCGAGGATGGCCCGCACGCAATCCGGGACCAGCCGGTCCGCAGCCCAGTCGCCCCCGCCGATGATGTTGCCGGCCCGGGCGGTGGCAACGGCCACGCCGTGGGTCGCGTGGTCAGCGGGCGCGAAAAAGGATCTGACGTACGCTTGCGTGACGAGTTCGGAGCAGGCCTTGCTGCTGGCGTAGGGATCATGCCCCCCGAGCGGCTCGTTCTCGCGATAACCCCAGACCCACTCCCGGTTCTCGTAGCACTTGTCGGTGGTCACGTTCACCACGGCGCGCACGCCGCCGGTGATGCGCACCGCCTCGAGCATGTTGACGGTCCCCATGACGTTGACGGCATAGGTCTCGACCGGCAGCCGGTAGGAATCCCTCACGAGGGGCTGGGCCGCCAGATGGAAGACGATCTCGGGCGCGGCCGACTCCAACGCCGCCATCAGGGCCGCGCCATCGCGCACGTCGGCGGTGGCTGATCGGATGAGTCCGCGCAAACCACACAACTCGAACAGATTCGGCTCCGTCGGCGGCTCCAGCGAGTAGCCGGTGACTTCCGCCCCCAGCGCCTGAAGCCAGAGGCACAGCCACGATCCCTTGAAGCCGGTGTGGCCGGTGATGAAGACCTTCCGGTTGCTCCAGAAAGAACTCGGCTGCATGACGAGCATTTGTACCCCGAGCCGGGGCTGAAGTCAAAAACCCGCCACGCGCCTTGACTTTCCGGTTCACCGGGCCGGATAATCGCTCGTGATCCAGACTCGCGAACCCGCTGGGGAACGATTGAGACTGACGGCAGGCTCCCAACGCGCGGAAAACCGCCCGCAAGCTCGATGCAGGGTTCCGTGGCGGTGAAACCGCTCGATCGCCAGGACCTCGATCACGTCCTTGAACACACCGCGGGGCTCTGGGAACCCCTGCGCGGACGGCGGCTGTTCATCAGCGGCGGCACTGCTTTTTTCGGGGTCTGGCTCGTCGAAAGCTTTCTGCGCGCCAACGATCGTCTCGGTCTCCAGGCGAAGGCGCTGGTGCTGAGCCGGAACCCGGGAGCCTTTCTCGGGAAGGCTCCCCATCTCGCCGGCCAGCCCGCCCTCGATTTCCTGCAAGGCGACATGGGCACGTTTCCTTTCCCGCGGGGTGAGTTCGCCTGCGTCATTCACGGCGCTACGGAGCCGGAGGCCGGCCTGGAGCCGCTGGAGATCTTCGAGCGCAACATCGACGGCACCCGCCGGCTGCTAGAGTTCGCTCGCCGGGCCGGCGTCGAGCGTTTCCTCTTCACCAGTTCCGGAGCCGTGTACGGCCGGCAACCAGCGGACCTGACGCTCGTCCCCGAGGACTACGCCGGGGCACCGCCGACCGTCGAAGCAGCATCCGCTTACGGGCAGGCAAAGCGGGTCTCGGAATTCCTCAGCGTTGCGTATGCCCGGCGCTACGGTTTCACGGCGACCATTGCCCGCTGCTTCGCTTTCGTGGGCCCGCACCTGCCGCTGGACGCGAACTACGCGGTCGGCAACTTCATCCGGGACGCGCTGGCCGGCGGGCCGATCCGGATCCGCGGGGACGGTACACCCCGCCGCTCGTACCTCTACGCCGCCGACCTGGCCATCTGGCTCTGGACGATCCTGCTGCGCGGGGAATCCTGCCGGCCTTACAATGTCGGCTCCGAGGAGGACCTGAGCATCGCCGATCTGGCGCGGACGGTGGCCGCTGCCATCGATCCGGCGACAACCGTGGAAGTGGCCGGGCGGCCGGATCCCTCGCGTCCACCCGAACGCTATGTCCCTTCGACGCGGCGAGCCCGCGAGGAGCTGGGATTGGCCGCGCGGGTCGCCCTCGGGGAGGCGATCCGGCGCACGGCGACCTGGCAGGGCTGATCCGGGAATTTCGTTTTCCTTCAAGCCTGCGAACTTGTTACAATCCGCCGGCATGAATCACGACACCACACACGGCGCGGCAGAACCGGCCGCGGGCGCCGCCTCGCCGGTGAACTCGGGCAACACCCCCTCCCCGCCTGCCAGAGCCGATCGCCTGCGTCCCTGGCTTGGGCCGCTCGTGGTCGCCTGCTTCGCCTTCGCGCTCTTCTCACCGTTCTTCCTGCAAGGGAAAGTGTTCCTGGCCGCCGACACCCTGTACCAGCACTATCCCTGGAAGGCGTACGCCCCCAAGGGCTTCCAGGCCCACAACACCCTGATCACCGATCCGGTAAACCAGGGCATCAGCTTCTCCTCGATCTTCAACCAGGAGATCAAACGAGGGCATCTTCTGACGTGGAGCCCCAACATCCTCGGCGGGGTGCCGACCTCCAACAGCAGGAACTATCCGCCAAGCATGTTCTTCCACCTCTTATTTCCGACGCACGTCGCCGTGACCCTCATCCTTTTCACGCACCTCTTGTTCATGGGCCTGTTCATGCACCTGTATCTGAAGGAGATCGGCGCCGGCAGCCGCGGGGCCGTCTTCGGGGCGGTCGCCTTCATGTTCAACGGCTGCGCGCTGGTCTGGCTTTCCTTCGAGACCGTCATTCCCAACGCCGCGTACGTGCCGCTCCTGCTCTTCATCATGGAACGCTTTCAGAGCCGGAGAAAGTTCCTGTATGCCTCCCTCGGGGCAATCGTCCTCGGGCTCGTCATCCTCCTCGGCCACATCCAGTACCTGCTCTACGTCAGCCTGCTCCTGCTCTCCTATGGCGTGTTCCTGCTGGTGCGCGCCTGGCTGCGCAAGGCCCCGCCGGCCGAGTACGTCGCGTTCGCGGCCTGCGCCGCCATCACCGCCGTCGGCGGCCTGCTCATCGGGGCCCTCGAACTGCTGCCGACCTACGAAGCCATCACTTACAGCAGCCGGGTCTCCCGCTCCTTCAACCTCACGGAACTTTTCACCATCCTCGGCAGCGTCCCCTACCGCTGGCTCGTGACGCTCGCCTTCCCGGACTATTTCGGCAGCCCCGTCATGCGCTTCTCGCTCTTCCCCTCCGCCGCGCAGGGGTACCTGAACTACAACGAGCTGTGTCTCTACTTGCGGGTGCCGACGCTCTTCGCCTTCCTGGCTCTTGCCGTGCGGCCCCGGACGGGACACGCGCGCTTTTTCCTCGGCCTGACGGTTCTCACGACGGCGATGCTGGCCGGATCGTTCCTGTTCTACCCGTTCTTCGCGTGGTACCCGGGTCTTGGCAAGCTCAACCCGACCCGCATGATCTTCATCTTCGTCTTCGCCGCGGCCGCCGCGGCCGGACTGGGGATCAGGAACATCGAGGAGGCCGACGGCAGGCAACGCTGGGTCCAGCTGGCCGCCGCGCTGGGCCTGACCGGCGTCGTCGTTTTCCTGGCCTTCACCGGCTCCTCCCGCTCGGCCATGCTCTTCTTCAACAGCGAGCAGTTCGCGAATGCCGGCACCGCCAAGAACTGGGCCTACGACACCCTCAGGGGCATGCGCGCCCTCACGTCGCCGACGATCCTGAAGCCGCTCGCGCTGACGCTCGCGGCCGGCGCCCTCGTCGGCACCTGGGTCTGGTGCGGGAAGAGGCGGTGGGCCCTGCTCTTCCCGGCGCTCCTCACGGGCCTCCTCGGCTATGATCTGATCAGCTTCGGCTGGAACTACAATACGCTCGCCGAACCGAGGATCATCTTCCCGATGACGCCCTCGATCGCGTTTTTACAACAGCAGCCGGGGCCGTTCCGCGTCGTGCAGGACGGGCGGCGCGGTCTTTTCGTGAACGCTCTCCAGCCGTACGGCATCCAGGAGGTCGGGGGGTACATGAGCGTCTACCCCGAACGGGTGAACAAGCTCATGTCCCTCATCGAGTACGGGCCCAGGGTCACCAGCGGGGCCGCCTTCGACCGCTGGGTCGTCTTCGGCAACGTCGGCAGCCCGCTCCTCGACCTGCTCAACGTCAGATACGTGCTGACCGCCCCCGGAGTGCGCCCGCAGGAAGGCTCCAAGTACCGGCTTGCCTTCTCGGGTGACCTGTCGATCTACGAGAACCTGCACGCTCTTCCCCGCGCCTTCGCCGTCCATCGCCCGGCGATCATCACCGACACCAACGCGATCCTCGCGTACATGGGCTCCGGAAGCTTCGATCCGCGCGCCGAGGTCATCCTCGAAGAGGCGCCGGCGGCCGGATTCGCCGCAATGCCCGCGCCCGGCGCCGCCTCCGCCGTGACCGTCGACCGCTATGCCTTCGACGAGGTGGCGCTGACCGCCGGCATGGCCGCCAACGGCTGGGTGGTGCTCTCTGACTCCTACTACCCGGGATGGGAGGCCGAAGTGGACGGCAAGGCGGTGAGGATCCTGCGCGCCGACTGCGCCCTGCGTGCCGTACCCGTTGCGGCCGGCACGCACCGGGTGGTTTTCCGCTTCCGCCCGGCCTCGATTTCCCGCGGCCGCGCGATCAGCCTTGTCGGCCTGTTGTTTGCCCTCGGGGGTATGGCCGGGTCCGCGCTCGTCGGGCGCCGGGCGGACGCCGGCGTTGCGCCGCCTGAATCGGGGCGTTAGATTTCGTAATCAGAGATAAATGGCAAGGAGATGCCTGGGGTGACGAGATGACCAAGACCGTCGAGAAGTGGGGGGCCGACCGCAAGTGGAACCCGGACGTCCAGCGCGCCCAGCTGGCCGAGGTGATCCCGCTCGCGACGCCGTACGCCGCCTACATCGAGCCGACGAACCTCTGTAACTTCAAGTGCGCCTTCTGCCCGACCGGCCATCCGGGCGTGCTCGAGCGGGTCAAACGCCCCTCGGGCCTCATGGATTTCGCGCTTTTCAAGAAGGTGGTCGAGGATTTCAAGGAGTTCCCCGAGCGCCTGCGCGTCCTGTTCATCCACAAGGATGGCGAGCCGTTGCTGCACCCCCGCATCGGCGAGATGCTGGCCATCGCCAAACGCAGCGAGATCGCGCCGGTCGTCTGGCTGACGACGAACGGCTCCCTGATCACCCGCGAGCGCGCGATCGAGATCATCGAGTCGGGGATCGACTTCGTCCGGCTCTCCGTCGAACACGTCACCTCCGAAGGCTACCGCACGATGACCAAGACCTACGACGACTACGACGAGTTGCGACGCAGGGTCGCGTTCCTCCACGAGGAGAAGACCCGACGGGGCAGCTCGCTCAAAATCTGGGCCAAGATGATCGACTTCAACTTCACCCCGGCCGAGCTGGAGAAATTCGGCCGCGACTTCGGCGACATCACCGACGAGGTCCTGCTGACGGGAACCGGCGTCTGGACCAGCGAGATGGGGGTCGACTTCAACCTCGGGGCGAAACCGCAGGCCGGCTACGACGGCGTGATGCCGCTGCGACCGGACCGCGTGGTCTGCCCGTACGCTTTCTACAACATTGCGGTCAACTTCGACGGCTCGACCGGCGGCTGCATGCTCGACTGGGCCCACTCGCTCGTCGCCGGCAATGCCCGCGAGCGCAGCCTGCGGGAGATCTGGAACGGGGAAGAGTTCAACCGGGTCCGCCGCATGCAGCTGGAGGGGCGCCGCCGCGAGTTCGTCTCCTGCAACGGTTGCCAGTGCGTGCAGTTCATGCCGGAGGACTGCGAGCTCGACCCGCACCGCGAACGGCTGCTGAAGCTGTTCTGACGCAGGATCATGGCGCACGCCGTCCCCTACATCGAGAAGCAGCGACCCTGGGAGAAGGAACAGCCCCGCTGCCGTCTTGCGGAGGCCTTGCCGCTCGATACCCCGTTCAGCGTCCAGATCGATCCATCGAGCCTCTGCAACTTCAAGTGCCGCTTCTGCCCCACCGGGCACCCGGAGCTGCTGCGGCAGGTCGGGCGCGCCAGGGGGCAGCTCCTGGCGTGGAGCCTCTTCGAGAAGCTCGTCGGTGAGATCGCCGCCTTCCCCCGCCCGCTGAAGACCCTGTCGCTGTACAAGGACGGCGAGCCGCTCCTCAACCCCCGCCTCGCGGACATGGTGGCGTTGGCGAGGAAGCGCGCCGTCGCCAAAAAGATCGTCGTGCTGACCAACGCCTCGCTGCTGACCCGGGAGCGCGCGGTCGCGCTGATCGAGGCGGGGCTGGACGTCATCCGCATCTCGGTCGAGCACGTCAGCTCGGAGGGCTACCGCCGGCACACCCAGGTCTTCGGCGATTACGGACGGATCGTCGAGAACGTCCGCACGCTGCGGGAGGAGCGCGACAGGCGGGGCGCGCCGCTGTTCATCGCGGCCAAGCTGATCGACCTCGACCTGTCTCCTGAGGAGCTGGGCATCTTCTCCCGCGACTTCGCGCCCCTTTGCGACGAGATCGGCCGCACCACGGCCCAGGGCTGGAGCCACAGCGATCTCTTCGATTTCACGCTGGGGACGAACCCCGCGGTATCCCTCGACGGCCACACCGCGCTGAAGCCGGAGCGCGTCGCCTGCCCCTTCCCCTTCTACATGCTCGCGGTGAACGCGAACGGCGTCGTCTCCCCGTGCGTGGACGACTGGACGCAGAAGGCCATGGTCGGGGACGCGAACACCGAGTCGCTCCAGGAGATCTGGAACGGCCCCCGGCTGCGCGCCTTTCGCCTGATGCATCTGACCGGCGAGCGCGGCCGGAACGAGGCCTGCGGCCCCTGCCGCTGCATCCAGGGCATCCCCGAAGACAGCGACCTGGACGCGGATCGGGAGCGGCTCTCCCGGTTGTTCGCGGGCAGCCCGTGAGCGTCTCCGTCTGGGGACAGGCCCGGCAGTACAACGCGGACGCGCCACGTCACCACCTGGCGGACGAGTTGCCGCTCCCCGCGCCGTACCTGGTGCACGTCGACCCGACCAACCGCTGCAACTTCCGGTGCCGCTTCTGCCCGACCGGCCAGCCGGAGCTCCTGAAGAAGGTCGGGCGCCCGAGCGGCCTGATGGACTTCGACCTGTTCGAGAAGATCATGGGCGATCTCCGGCAGTTCCCCGAGAGGGTCAAGGTCCTGCACCTCTACAAGGACGGCGAGCCGCTGCTTCACCCCGATTTCGGACGGATGGCCCTGCTCGCCAGGCGGCTCGAGGTCGCGGATCGCATCAACCTGACCACCAACGCCGCGCTGCTGAATCCGGCGCGGGCGGCCGAGATCCTCGATGCCGGGATCGACCTCGTGCGGGTGTCCGTGGAGCACGTCACCGACGCCGGCTACCGCCGCCAGACCGGCACCTTCGGCGACTACGACCGGATCGTGCAAAACGTCGCCGGGCTGTTCAAGGAGCGTGAGCGACGTGACGCAAAGACGAGGATCTGGGTTAAGATCATCCGACTGGGACTGACGGAGAGCGAGATTGAAAAGTTCGGCCGCGACTTTGCCGGGATCTGCGACGAATGCCTCGTGATGACGCCGATGGGCTGGAGCCGCACGGATCTCTATGACTTCACGCTGGGCAGCAACCCGACGACCGGGGACAACGGCGAGACGCCGCTGCACCCGGGCCGGGTCGTCTGTCCCTACCCCTTTTATTCGCTGGCCGTCAACTTCGACGGTTCGGTGTCGGTGTGCTGCGCGGACTGGTCGCATGGGACCGTGGTCGGCGATGCGCGCACGGCCTCCCTGGCCGACATCTGGAACGGGCCCGCGATGCAGTCGCTGAGACTCCTCCATCTGCGCGGCAATCGTTCCGAGAACAGCGCCTGCGCCCATTGTCACACGATGCAGGGGCTTCCCGACGACAGCGACCTCGACGCCGACCGGGAGCGGCTCCTGCCCCTGTTCGCCGACGGTACCGCGCCCTCATCGGGGCCCCGGGGGAACCAATGAGCGCGAAGAAGGGGCTGATCAGCATCGTGGCACCCTGCTTCAATGAAGAGGGCAACGTCGACGCCTGCCACGCGCGCGTGCGACGGCTGTTCGAGGGCGACGGCGCGCCGCTGTCCGGGTACGACTGGGAGATGATTTTCTGCGACAACGCCTCCGTGGACGGCACCGAGACGCGGCTGCGGGCTCTCGCGGCGGACCCCCACGTCAAGGTGATCCTCAACGCCCGCAACTTCGGGCCCAGCCCCTCGGCGTTCAACGGTTGTTTCGCGGCGTCCGGTGACGCGGTCGTGATGCAGTCCTCCGACATCCAGGACCCGCCGGAGATGATCCCCGAGTACGTTCGACTCTGGGAGGAGGGCAACCAGGTGGTCTTCGGAATCAGGAGTGGGCGCCCCGACACTTTTTTGCTCAAGCAGTTCAGGAAAATCTACTACGGCATACTCAACCGACTGGCCCCGACGCCCGTGACACCCCAGAGCGCGCCGTTTTTGATGTCCCGCGCGGTTATTAACGGCATCAGGGCATTCGAGGACTACAATCCCATGATCCGCGGCCTGATCCCCCTGATGGGGTTCAAGTCCGCAGTCGTGCCGGTGCCGGTCGCGGAACGCACCTCCGGGAAAAGCAGCTTCAATTTCTTCTCGTATCTCGACGAGGCGCTCAGCACGTTCACGAGGCTCTCGCAGTTCCCGCTCCGGTTCGCCCTGTTCGTCGGCTTTCTGCTGTCGGCGGCGAGCCTGCTGCTGGGGCTGGCGATCCTGGCGTGGGCGCTCTACGACGTGGCTTCGGGAGCGCGGCTGACGACACCGGGCTTCCGGACGATCGCGGTGGGAGGCCTGTTCCTGTTCGGGGTGCAGATGTTCTTCATCGGGATCATCGGCGAGTACGTCGGCGCCATCCACGCTCAGGTGCGCAAGGGCCCGCTGGTCATCGAGCGCGAGCGCATCAACTTCGCGGGAGCGCCGCGGTGACCAGGCTCTTCTCGCCGTCGGAAGCGGACGACCTCCGCGCCCGCGAACTGCCTCGCCCCACGGTGAGCGCCTCGATGGGCGATCTGCAGGGAGCAATTCTCTTCGGCGCCGGGCGTTTCTCACGGGCGCTGCTGCCGGCCATGCGCAAGCGCGGCCTCGAACCGGCGTGGCTCGTGGACAACAACCCGGCCCTCTGGGGCACGAGACTCGAAGGCGTGGAGATCCGGGGGGCGGCCAGCCTCGGCGAGGCGGGCGACAGGCTCGTGCTCATCATGACCACCTACCTCCAGCAGATGGCCCAGGCCTGCCGGGATGCCGGGGTGCGGCGCTGGTCGTGGTTCACCGACATCAACGAGGTGTTCGGCGACGTGTCGATCGCGCTCTCGGCCGAGACGGCGCTCTCCGACCCGGAGATCGATCGACTGACCGCCATCCTCGCAGGCTCGGCCGAGAGCCTGAGCACGCTGAAGGGTGCCCTGGCCTGCCGCGTCACCGGCGACACGAAGGACGTCCCGGCCTGTTCGCCGGGCCGCTATTTCGCCGACGACCTGATCCCCGCCCACCTGTTTGCGCACTTCGTCGATTGCGGTGCCTTCGACGGGGACACGCTGCGGGAGTGGCTTGAGGGCCCGGCCCGCCAGTTCCCCACGGAGCGGCTGCGCTATCACGCGTTCGAGCCCGACCCCGACAACTTTGCCCGGATGGAGCAGTACGTCGCGGGCCTGCCGGAAACCGTCAGAAGCCGCGTCATACTCCATGCCTCGGCCGTCGGGGATGCCTCGGGAAGCGTCGGCCTGATTCAGGGGGGGGACGGCACCGGGGTGTACCAGGGCTGCGAAACCGGCCCCGTGACGCCCATCGCGCGACTGGACGAACTGCTGGCGCGCGAGGAAGTCGGCGTCATCAAGATGGACGTCGAAGGTTTCGAGCCCTTCGCCCTCGAGGGTTGCCGCGGCCTGCTGGAGCGCCAGCGGCCAGCTCTGCTGATCTCCGTCTACCACCGGCCGGAGCACCTCTGGAAGATCCCACTCTGGATTCACGACCTGGGGCTGGGCTACCGCGTCTATCTGCGCCACCACAGCACGACCAGCAGCGAAACCGTCTGCTACGCCGTGTCGGAATCCCGCTGAAGAGGTGCCGCGTGCGGCTGGCTGACTACGTCTGGAAGTTCCTCGGCGACAGGGGCGTCCGGGATGTGTTCCTGGTCACCGGCGGCAACGCGATGCACCTGAACGACGCCCTCGGATCGGCGGATCGCATCCGGACGATCTGCGTCCACCACGAACAGGCCGCGGCGATGGCCGCCGAGGGGTATGCCCGCGTCGACGGGAAGGCCGGCGCGCTCTGCGTCACCTCCGGTCCCGGGGCAATCAACGCCCTCGGCGGGCTCTATGGCGCGTTCGTCGACTCCCTGCCGGTGATCTGCATCGCGGGACAGTCGAAACGCGAGCTGCTGCGCTCCGCGCGCAGTCCCGAGCACGTCGCCGGTCTGCGCCAGCTCGGCGTCCAGGAGGCGGATGCCGTGGCCATGGCGGGTCCCGTCACCAAGTACGCCGCCACCGTGGCGCAGCCGTTCATGATCCGCCACGAGCTGGAGAAAGCCTGGCACCTGGCGACGTCGGGGCGCCCCGGGCCGGTGTTCCTCGACATCCCGCTCGACGTGCAGTCGGCCGACGTCGCTCCGGATGCCCTGCCCGGGTTCTCGCCGCAGCCGTTCAAGGCCCGCCCTCTCGCCGCCCGGTGCGCCGACCTGGCAGCGAGGCTGCGCAGCGCGCGGCGCCCCTTGCTGCTCGGCGGCGAGGGGATTCGCGAAGGGGGGGCGGTCGAGGAGTTCAGGGCGCTCGCCGGGCGCCTGGCACTACCCGTGGTGACGGCATGGATGCCGGATCTCTACCCCCCGGACCAGCCCCATTACGCCGGCCGCATGGGCACGCTCGGGACGCGGGCCGGGAATTTCGCCGTGCAGAGCGCGGACTTCATTCTCGCCGTGGGCTCGCGGCTGTCGGTGCCCCAGGTCGGCTTCACCTGGGAGCTGTTCGCGCCGCAGGCGCACGTCGTGTCCGTCAACGTCGACGCCCCCGAACTGGCAAAGCCCATCGCCGTCGCGGACGAGACCGTGTGGGCAGAGCCGAAAGCGTTCCTTGCAACGCTGACGACGGCCTGGGGGGCGGGCGGGGACGCGCCGCCCGCGTGGGCCGAGTGGCACGCCTGGTGCCGCACGCGGGTCGAGCGGTACCCCGAGGTCACGGACGAAATGCGGAAGGCTCCCGCGGCCGGCCTCCACCCGTACCGCTTCGTGGACGAGCTCTTCAGGCGCCTCGAGGACGACGCCTTCGTCGCGTGCGGGAACGCCGCGTCCGCCTGCGTGGCGTTCCAGGCCGCACCGCTGCGCCTCGGGCAGCGCCTCACCAGCAACGCCAGCGCGGGAGCGATGGGCCACGACCTGCCCTCCGCCATCGGCGCCGCGGTGGCGCGAGCGGGGAAACGGGTGATCTGCCTCGCCGGCGACGGCAGCGTGATGATGAACCTGCAGGAGTTGCAGACGCTGGCCCACGCCCGCCTGCCGGTGGGCCTTTTCGTGATGAACAACGGCGGCTATCGCTCCATTCGCGCGACCCAGAAGAACTTTTTCGGACGCTTCGTCGGCGAGGGTCCGCAAAGCGGGGTTTCCCTGCCGGATTTTGCCCGGGTAGCGGCGGCTTTCGGCCTCGCCGCGTTCCGGATCGCCGGGGAGCCTCTCGCGGAACAGATCAGCCGCGTGCTCGAGACCGCGGGGCCGTGGGTCTGCGAGGTGGTCCTGGACCCGGACCGGGGCTTCGAGCCCTGTCTGACCTCGAAAGTCCTTCCAGACGGCACCATGGTCTCCTCGCCGCTGGACGACATGTCGCCATTTCTGTCGGAGACTGAACGTGCTGCGAACCGTGTACGGGGGAAGACATGACTGTGAAAGCCTTCTGCGAGGACTTCATCCAGACCGAGCCATGGCCGATCGTCCGCAAGCCGTACATCATCGCGGAGATCGGCATCAACCACAACGGCGACGTGAACCTCGCCCGGCAGATGATCGATGCGGCCCAGCGGTGCGGCGCGCACGCCGTGAAATTTCAAAAACGCACGCCGGAGCTGTGCGTGCCTCCCCATCAGCGCGACGTCCTCCGGGAGACGCCCTGGGGCCTCATCACCTACATGGACTACCGCCATCGCATCGAATTCGGCCGCGAGGAATACGACGCGATCGATGCCCACTGCCGGGAGCTCGGCATCGACTGGTTCGCTTCCGCCTGGGATCTGCCGAGCCTCGAGTTCCTGAAGCCCTACGACAGCCCCTGCAACAAGATCCCCTCCGCGATGCTGACCAACCGGCCGCTGGCCAGGGAGGTGGCCGCGGAAGGCAAGCTGACCTTCATTTCGACCGGCATGAGCGAGTACGCGGACATCGATCACATCGTTTCGCTGTTCCGGGAGGCGGGGTGCCCGTTCGTGCTGATGCATGCGGTGTCCGAGTACCCCGTCTCCAACGACAAGCTCAACCTGCGCCAGATCACGGTCCTGCGCGAACGCTACGCCTGTCCGGTCGGCAACAGCGGTCACGAGTCGACGATGCTGCCGAGCCTGATCGCGGTCATGATGGGCGCGGTCGCGATCGAGCGGCACTTCACCATCAACCGCGCGCTCTGGGGGACGGACCAGGCCGCCAGCCTCGAGCCGCGGGGACTCGCGACGCTGACCAACTACATCACCCAGATCCCAGTCATCCTCGGCAGCGGGGTGCGCGTGATCACGGACAAGGAGCGGGAGAACTCCCGCAAGCTGCGGTTCATGATGGAACCGTCGGGGCCGGCCGGGAACGCCCCGTGACCTACTGCTTCGACCTGGACGGCACGCTCTGCACGGATACGCAGGGGGATTACGCGAGGGCGGTCCCGTTCCCCGAGATGGTGGCCGAGGTCAACCGCCTGCACCGGGAAGGCCACCATGTGATCATCTACACCGCCCGGGGGTCCGGGACGGGCATCGACTGGCGCGCGACGACCGAGCGGCAGCTCGTCGAGTGGGGGGTGGAGCACGATTTCCTCTACCTGGGCAAACCTCCCGCCGACGTTTACGTGGACGACAAGGCGGTCCACGTCACCGGCTTCAGACTGGCCTGCCTCGGGCGTCTCGACCCTACCGCCTCCGCTGCCATCTTCCCCCCGTTCCCGAGCGAGCGCGAGCGGTCCGGTTAACAGGCTGCTGACAGGCCGTCCTCGCTACCTCGCGGTCCGGAAGACGAACGTGCGCTGCATCAGATAGGCGACCACCGCTGCCGGCGGCAACATCAGCGCGCCCGCCAGGTACATGTTGACGCCGGCGGCGTTGAAAGCCCACAGCCCGGCGACGCCGAAGAGGTAGTTGACCCCGTAGACCGCGAAGAACCTGAAGACCAGACGGTTGTCGCGACTTCCGAAGACCAGCCGGCCCGTGGACTTGAAGTTGAAGAGGATGGAGAGGATCGTCCCGACGGTCGTCGCGACCACATAGTGCAAGCCGACAAAGATCAGCAGCGCGAAAAGCAGGTAGGCGAAGGCGGTGTTCAGGACGCCGACGAGGACGAATTTCGCAAAGGGGCGCGACACCAAGCTCCACACCACGGACTACCCGGCGCGCGTGACCAGGAAGTCGCCGACCGCGATCGCGTCGATCTCCGATCCCAGCAGAAACAGCACCGCGTCCAGCGGGCTGTTGACGATGGTCTCGCCGTGGCCGTTGAGCGAGGTGTTCAGGAGGGCGGGCAGTCCGGTCCTCTGGTGAAACTCCCGCAGCAGTCGATGGTAGCGGGGATTGTCCTGCTCCGTCACCGTCTGCGGGCGCGTGGTCCCGTCGACGTGGGTGATGCCCGGCAGCGTCCCCCGGCGCCCTGGCAGCAGCCGCGCCTCGAGGAGCATGTGGGGACTGGCGTCGATGTCGAACCACCGCGAGCACTCCTCCTGCAACACCGACGGCGCGTAGGGGCGATAGTGCTCCCGCTTCTTCGCCTTGGCGTTCATGATGTCCTTGGACAGCGGGTTGCCCGGATTGGTCAGCAGGCTCCGGTTCCCCAACGCCCGCGGGCCGAATTCCATGCACCCCTGGGCCCAGCCGACGATCTGGTTGCGCGCGAGCCGGTCCGCCACCCGTTCGCAGAGTTCGGCTTCGGGCAGCTTCTCGTAGGCGATCCGCCCGCCGAAGGAGCGCAAGATACCCTCGATGTCGAAATCAACGGCAATGTCCGGGCCGCTGTAGACCGAGTACTCGTGCCGCCGACACCCGGTCGCCAGCGCGTGGCCGTAAAGAGCGGCCCCCAGCGCCGTCCCGGCGTCGTTGGCCGCCGGGGCGATGAACAGCCGCTCGAACCGCCCGTCGTCGTGGATCCGCCGGTTGGCGCAGACGTTCAGGGTCGTCCCCCCCGACAGACAGAGGTTCTCGACGTTCGGGAACAGGCGCTTTGCCGCTCGGACCATCGCCACCATTGCCCTCTCGAGCACCGCCTGAGCCGAGGCGGCCATCGCGAAGTGGTGCGCCTCGAAGTTCCCGTTCCTGCTTCGCGGCGCGCCGAACCGCTCGCGCCACTTCCGGGAGAACGGGTACTCGCCCGAATGGACGCTGAAGTAGGACATGTCGAAGCGCACCGGGCGGTAATCGTCGCCGTCGTCGATTTCGACCAGACCAGAGAAGTACTCGGGGTCGGCCTTGCCATAGCCGGCAAGCCCCATCAACTTCCCCGCGTCCAGCACCAGGCCGTGCTGCGGCATCCCGATGACAAAACGGGTGACCATGTCGTAGAACCGCCCCAGCGATTCCGGGTAGTCCAGGAACGAGTGCTCGAGCGACAGGTCCCCGCCGCGCCCGCGAAAGAGCGCCGCGCACTCCCGGTCGCCGCTGCCGTCGACCGACAGGACGACGGACTCCTCGAACCCCGAGGCGAAGTAAGCGCTGGCGGCATGTGCCGTGTGGTGGTTGATCCAGTGAAATTTTTCGGCGCACGAGACGCCGTAATGGGCTTGAAGTGCCGGGACGACACCTTTGAAGCTCTCCACCAGACGGGTCCGCGACTCGACCGCGGCAGGCGAGACCTGCTCCCGCGCCAGAGGCTCGTCGAGGATGGTCCTTTTGAAGCGGTCGGGAATGATCCCGAAGACGATCCGGTCGATCTCTCCAAAAGACAGCCCGGCCCGGCGCAGACAGGCGTCGATCGAGAAAAACGGGTACGCCCCGACGTGCTTGATGTGCCGGAAACGCTCCTCCTCCACGGCGGCGACGATCCGGCCTTCGCACACGAGGGCGGCGGCGGCATCGTGCGAATGCGGGCACCCCATGATCCCGAGAACGGCTCCCCCGCCGGTCACGGAGCGGGGAATGGCCGGCGTGATCGACGTCCATTCCGGCGGGTCGCGATGAAAACCCGCCTTCGCCTGACCTGATGCGCTTTCCATGATGCCTCCTTGCCTCAAAAATTCATTGTATGCTTTTGGAGCGGCCGGAACCAGATGTTTTGCGCGGCAGCAACCGCGAGATCAGCTATCCCAGCACTAGCAGGTTGCTGAAAAACTCGAAACGGGCAGGCTGATCAAAAAGGTCCAGCTGCAGATGTGCCTTTTTCAGCAGCCTGCGAGAAGCGTGAAACCCGCCAGCAGCGCCGTGATGAAGCCGGTAGCGACGTAGAGGACGAGCACCGGGCGCTGGAAGACCGACGCGAGCAGCGCGAGCGCCGGGACGCTCGTCACCGGGCCCGAAACCAGCAGCGCCATCGCCCCCCCCGCACCGAGACCCAGGTGCTGCAACCCCGCCACGAGCGGCACCGCGGCGATCTGCGGCAGCGGCACGGGGATCCCGGCGACCGCCCCGACGATCACCGCGACCGGGCCGGGCGCGCTTGCGAGGGCCTTCATCCACCCGAGCGGCACGAACGCGACGATCGCCGCCTCGAGCACGATCGCCGGCACGAGGAATCTCCCGATGATCCAGGTCATGTCCTTGAGCATCAGTCCGAAGTACCAGAGCCGGCGCTCGGGCACCGCGAGCCCGCGGCGGGGGTCGTCGAGCGCCGCGTCGTCCAGGCACTTCTCGCGGATGTCCGGCCTCTCGCGGCCAAGAAGCCCCTCCTCCCGGATCCAGCCGAGACGCTGCAGCGCGACAACGGCGTAGCCCCCGGCGACGCCAGCGAAGAGCGCGCTCGCGAGTTTGCCCCACGCCAGGGCCGGCCCGAGGACACCGAGCGTGATCACGAACGCGTCGGGGCTCATCAGCGGCGAGGTGATCAGCAGCGCAAAGACCGGCGCGAGCGGGACGCCGCCGAAGATCAGCGATATCACCAGCGGCACGACGCCGCAGGAGCAGAGCGGCGAGACGAGGCCGACGCCGGTGGCGAAAAGGATCGCGCCGTGCGTGCGCCCCTGGAGGCGCTTGCGGATCTTCTTGTCCCACTTGAAGGTCTTGATGAACGCGGCGACGAGCACGCCGAGGCCGAAGACCCACCACATGCGTCGGGCTTCGTCCAGCAGGACGAGCCAGAAGCGCGACCAGTCGAGGTCCATCACGCCGGTATCTCCGGTTGCCAGACGATTCTGTCGATGCCCGCCGGGGGCGGGGCCTCATGCCGATGCTCGAGGAACTGGGCGCAGCCGCCGAGCAGCAGCGCGTGCGCCCCTTTCCCGTGGAAGGGAACGGATCCGTGCTGGGCTACGGGGTCCTGACGCTGCGGACCTCCCCTCCGCGCCACCCCTCCGCCCTCCCCATGCTCATTCCGTGTAGATTCCTCAGCAGCAGACGGGGCCTTTTCAGCACCCGACATCAAGCGAAGCGTCCGGCCGCGGCAGGAGCGGGCACAACCGTGACCGCGGTCCCAGGTGCGGCCGTTGAAGATCCACGGGCAGTTGCGCGTCGCGGTGACGAGCAGATACGGCCGGTAGAGAGAGAGGCTCACGTCCGCGGGCAGAGCGGGGACGGAAACACCTTGAACCAGGTCGTCGAGTTCGAAACGCTTCACGCCGTAACCCGAGCGGAGCAGTTCGACGAATGCCGGCGCGTCGAGCGCCGAACCCCGCAGCGCAGCAGAGGCCTGGGGAGGGATGTCGCCGAACGACTGGAATCCGGGACCCCGGCGCTGGCGCGAGAGCAACCGGCCGGCGACCAGGCTGCCCCGCCACCCGGCAGCGCGCAGCGCCTCGATCAGGCCGAGGTCGTTTGCGATGACCTCGATCGTTGGGTCGTCCGGCAGCGCGCGCACGAGCGACAGCGCACGGGTCAGGCCGGGCTCGTCGAGAAAGGGAGTCACCAGCGAGAAGCCCATCACGCTGCGCTTCGCAACCGCGAGCGCGGCGCGCAGCTCCTGCTCGCCGGGCATCCGCCAGGCGCAGAATTCGCTGCCGAGATAGAGACGGTCGCAGACCTCACCCGGCGCGGGAAGCCGGTCGAGGTCGGGAACGAACACGGCCCGCTCCATGCTCAATCCGCCAGCCCGGGAGCGAGTCCTTCCCCGCCCGGCCGCGCGGCGGGGGCGAGGGGCGGTCCTCGTCGCACTGCCGCGGACCCGGGAGCTTCCGGGATCAGTTCGGGGAAGTAGCAGAGATGCGGATCGCACCGGTGCCCAAATCGCCCGCGCGAGCGATCGAGCGCCGCCGCGAGAAACTCGTCACGCCCGATGCCGGCAGCGATGAGGCCGAGCAGCTCCCCGACGGTGCGCACCGCCCACGCCTTGCGCCCGGTCGACGTCCCCCGGCCGACGATCTTCACCGCCTCCACCCCGAGGCGCGCCAGATCCCACAGCGCGCAGAGGCCGCAGGCGTCGGCGCGGGCGAGCCCGCCCCAGCCGGCCTGGCAGGCAGCCGCCCGGCGCGCAGGCTCCGAATCGACCAGCGGCTCGATGGCATAGCGCTGCACGCAAGGCCAGGTGCGCGCAGGGTGATCGTGCGAGAACGTGCACTGGCCTTCGTCGTTCGGGCACTGGCCGTACAGCACGAAGGCGTCGAAACGCATTTTGGGGCTGGCGGTGATGACCGCCTCCGTCGCCGCAAGCGTCAGGTGCCGCGGCAGCGTGATCCGCTCGACGCCGAGGCGCCTCCAGAATGCCACCGCACCGTGGTTGGCAGCGTCGGCGAGAGTCGAGAGGTGGATGCGCACGCCCGGCCAGCGCGACCTCGCCTCGATGATGAAACCCGGATCGGCGGCGATGAAGGCGTCGGTCCCCGCGGCGAGCGCCTCCCCGGCCAGCGCCAGCAACGCCGGATACTGCTCCCGAGCGTAGAACGGGCTGTTGACCGTGAGAAAGAACTCCGCGCCGCCCGCGTGCGCGGCGGCGGCGACCGCGCGCAACTCGCCGGCATCGCGGATCTGCGCTTCGGCGAAGGTGCGCCGGTTCGGCGGCGCGGCCAGCGCGAACCGCGCCGCCCACTGCGCCGGCACGAAGCCGCCGTAGAGCTCGCCGGCGCCGAGACCCGCGAGCGTTTCGGCCTCGACGGCACTGCTCGCGCGGCGGCCGTGGCGGCTCGCTCGCCACTGCGCTCGGCGGCGGCCCGAACCGCGGCCACGTCATCCCGCGTGACGAAGCCGGCGATCCTCCCGGCCTCCTTCCCGAGGATGCCGAAGCGCAGGTCCTCCAGCACGGCGCGGGCAACGATCAGCGCCGGCCGCCCACAGGCTGCCGGGCCGACGGGGAACCCGAGCAGAAACACCTCGCCTCCCCAGCGCCGGCGCAGCTTATCGCCCAGCGCAGCGAGCATCTCGCGCGAGCAATCCGCGGCAACCGCAGACGCGGGGGCGGCCGGCTCGACCTGCGTCAGGCCGACGGCGATGTCGATCCTGCCGGCGGCGAATGCGGCCCGCAGCGCGGCCTCGTCGGGGAACTCGCGCCAGTCGACCGCGAAACCGACCCCCTCGCGAAGGTGTACCAGGGCAAGCCGCGCCACGGCGGAAACAGCGGGATCCACGGTCAGCCCCAACCGCAGCGGCGGCCCGCCGTGGGCACGGCAGACATTTCCACCCGCCGCGACGAACAACAAGCCGGCGCAGACCATCCCGATGACAGGGGACCAACGCGACGGTCCACCCCTGCTGGGGTCCGGGGTGGCGATGGGGGACCTCATGAAAAAATGCGAGCCGGCACGCCGAGAGGTGCCGGCTCGGGAGATGCGGTCGAAACCGTGCTCAGCAGGGGTGAACGCTGGAGCCGCCCACCACGCCGGGCTTCACATACTTGACCTTGCGCATGTGCCATCCTCCTCGTTGCCAGTGTTTCTTCGCGATCGACGTTATCTTTTCGCCAAACGTCGGGATTGTCAAGCCCTTGCAATCCTTGCCGCCGAGCGCACCTCCGCCAGCACGACACTCATCTGCCCCCGGCACTCCCCGCGTCGTTGACAGTTCCGGTCTGGCTGGTGAGAATCCAGGGGTGTCCAGGAAAGCGGCGGATCGCCCGACAGGCCCTCGAGCAGGCTGGGTGATCCCCGTCCTCCTCGTTCTTTTAACATGGGGCACCCTCGGCGGGGTTGTTTCCAACGGCTTCGTCAATTACGACGATGACCTCTACCTGACGGAAAACCCGGCTCTGTCAAGCGGCATCAGCCTCGCCGGGCTCTGGTGGGCGTTCACGACATCCCGGGGCGGCAACTGGCATCCGCTGACCTGGGTCTCGCACCTGATCGACGTTCAGCTCTTCGGCATGAACCCCGCCGCGCACCACGCGGTCAGTCTCGCGATCCACGGCGCCAACGCCCTGCTGCTGCTCGCCCTGCTGCACGGCCTCTCCGGTGCGCTCTGGACGAGCGCGCTGGTCGCCACCCTCTTCGCCGTCCACCCGCTGCACGTGGAGTCCGTCGCCTGGGCCGCGGAAAGAAAAGACGTGCTCTCGACGCTCTTCGCGCTCGGCGCGGCCGTGGTGTACGCGCGGGTCGTGCGCCGGCCGGGGGGCAGTGCGGCGAAGGCGGCGGTGCCGCTGCTCTTTGCGCTGGCGCTGCTGGCCAAGCCCATGCCGGTGACGCTCCCGCTGCTCCTGCTGCTGCTCGACTGGTGGCCGCTCGGCAGATGGTCGCCGTCACCGGGCATGCCGCAGGCTGCCGCCCCGCTCGCCGGCTTTCTTCCCCCGGCGCGACTCTGGCTCGAAAAATCGCCGCTGTTCCTGCTCTCCGTCATCTCCGGGGGCGTCACCTGGGTGGTGCAGTCCGGCGCCGGCGCGATGCAGGCTGCCACCGGCATTCCCCTGCCGACGCGGGCCGCCAACGCCGCCGTCGCGTACGCCCGTTATCTGCGCAAGGCCATCTGGCCGGACGACCTCGCGGTTTTCTATCCGCACCCGCCGGGCGGCCACCCCCCGGTTGTCCTCGTCAGCGCGCTGCTCCTGGGAGCCACGCTCGCCGCATTGGCCCTGCGTCAATCCCGCCGGCGGCCCTGGATCCTCGCGGGTTCACTCTGGTACCTCGTCTCCCTCCTTCCGGTGATCGGCCTCGTGCAGGTCGGCGAGCAGGCAATGGCCGACCGCTATACATATCTGCCCCTCGTCGGCATGTTCGTCGCCGCGGCGTGGGGGCTTTCAGAGATCGCCGGGAGGGGAAAACGGGCGGCTCGGATCGTTGCCGCCCTGTCGCTCGCCGCAATCGGCCTGCTCTGCACGGTCACCGCGCGGCAAGTCTGCACCTGGCGAGACGGAGTGGCGCTTTTCTCACATGCAATTTCGGTGTCCGAAGGCAGCCACATCGCGCACAACAACCTCGGCACGGCCCTGCTCGCGCGCCGGGAGGCCGCGGCATCGCTGCCCCACTTCGAGGAGACGATACGCTTCGCCCCGAATTCCCCCAAGGGTTACCAGAACCTCGGCCGTGCGCTGGCGGAACTGGGCCGTCACGAAGAGGCTGTCGGCTGGTTCCGGGAGACAATCGCCCGCGACGCCGCGGACCCCCTCGCGCACAGGAACCTCGCGCAGTCGCTCGAAAAGCTGGGACGCCGCCAGGAGGCGCTCGACTCCTACCGCGTCTCGCTCAGCCTGCAACCTCGGGACCCGCGCACCCTCGACCTGCTGGGAGTAGCGTTGGCCCGGGCCGGTCGAGCCGGCGACGCGGTGCCGCTGCTCGAGGCGGCGGCGGCACTCGACCCCGCGAACCCATCGATCCGAGAGCATCTCGCCGTGGCACGTGCGCAAGCAGCCGCACGTCGCGGCAGGGAGTCAAGTGGGGGACCAAACTCGCCCTGACCGGGCGTCGCCCACTCCGGACAACAAGCTCCTCGGTGAAGCTGCCGGAAAGACGGCGCTCGTCAGAGCCGGTTCCCGACCCTCGAACCAACGGAAGAAGCTCGCTCACTGCCCGCGGAATCGGGAAACGCCGATCCTGATCCCTCCCTCCGGTGCCTTGCCGTCGGCAAGGACCGTCTTGCCGTACCACTCCCCGGCTTCGAGCGGCCCCCCGAGGTTGGAACGGGCGAGCAGGTGGAATTTTCCTGCCGCGGCGCGGACCTTGAAGCGCCCGTTGGCATCGGTCGGGCCGGCGACGAAGGCCGGCGTCCCGGACATGGTCTCCTCGGCGTAAAACAGCACATACAGCCCGGCGGCCGGCTTGCCACCGGGTCCGGTGACGGTTCCCTCGAACCAACCGGCGCTCGTTCCGTCCGCGAACAGCTCCTCTTCGAGCGTGTCGATCCTGGTCGTCGCTTCGAGACGCAGCGGGACGAACTCCCCTGGGCGAACCGTCACCGGGTTGCCCGGGAAATAGCCGACGTAGTCATCCCTGCCCGGAGGACCGTACATGCCGCCGCCCTGACGTTTTCTCGCGAGAACGTAGTACCTGCCCGGAGGAAGCTTGATCCGGAAGCGCCCGTCCTCCCCGGTGGGCACGGAGGCCAGACCCATCCCGCGGAAGTTTGCACCCGGATCGCTGAAAACGTGCACGTACGCGCGCCCGAGCGGCTTGTCCATGAACAGGACCTGGCCGGCGATACCTGAACCCTCGCCCCCGACCGGCGCGGGTGCGTCCCCGATGCGCACCAGGTTGAAGGCGACGCGCGTCATCTTCCCCGGCTCGACGACGATCGGATTGCCGAGGTAATAGCTGAACAGATCGTCTTTCGCTCCGCGAAACGGCCAGGGCGCCCCGGCGGTCCTGACGGCGACGAGGTGGTAGCTGCCCGGCTTGAGGGCGAGTTGATAGCGGCCGTCCCGGTCGGTTCCCTCCGACCTGGCGAGCGGCAGTTCCCCGGGACCGGGTCCGGGAGCGGCGAAGGCCAGAACGACAACGCCGGCGACCAGCTTCCCACGCAGGGCGGCGGCTCCTTCAACCCCGCTCCTGGGGGCCTCGACGCCTGCAGCAGCCCCGGGGAAGCCAAATGAAATGATGATCGCGGCGATCACCGTCAGCGCGACCACGGCGGCCCGACAACGGCCGCGAACCCGTGCCCCCATACCCGGCATCATGGCTCTAGTGTATCGCAGGGGCGGGGACTTCGTGCGGCTCCACCCCGCGTTGTCCCGGGGGAGCCGGCACGGTCCCACCCGTCAGGGCGGTCATCTGGTCAAAACTCCCGTCGGGATAGAGAACGCGCAGATGCCAGGGACCGGCATCCGGAAGACGGAAGACGAACTCCGGAGGACCCTGTGAGCAGAACCCCGTCCCGGACTGCAGCGACTGGGCCGCACCAGGAGCGGCCTCGCCTACGCGCGCGAGCCACGCCGTGGCGCCGTGGCTGAGCGCGCCCCCGGGATGCGGGACGACCCGCAGGTACCGCCCGCCGTCGAGCATGTTGCGGTACAGGCGGTTGTTGCCGTCGAGGTTGGCAACGTAGAGATCGAGGTCGCCATCGCGGTCGAGATCGGCAAGGATGACACCCTCGTTGCGCTGGTGGCCCTCGAAGCCCGCTGCCTTCTCCTCGGTGAAACGGCCGCCGCCGAGATTGCGCCAGAGCCGGACGGGCCCTCCATAACCGGCCACGACGAGATCGGGCAGCAGATCGCCATCGACGCAGCCGGCCGCAGCGCCGACGCTGCGCGAGGAGTTAATGCCGGAAGCTGCGGTGACGTCGCGCAGAACACCGCCGCCGTCGTTGCGATAGAGACGGTCGCTGCCGTCGAAGCTTGTCACGAACAGGTCGAGGTCGCCGTCGCCGTCCACGTCCGCGGCGACCCCTCCCATCGCGAACGAGCTGTTGCCCAGGTCCGTGCCCGCCGTGACATCCTCGAAGCGTCCGCCGCCGCGGTTGAGGAAGAAGCGGCTGCGCTCCGCGCTCCCTGCCCCCCCGCGCGCGACGAAAAGGTCCGGCCGCCCGTCGCCGTTGAAGTCGGCGAACAGCGCCCCCCAGCTGCGCCCCGCGGCTCCCAGGCCGGCGGGGCCCGTAGCCTCGACGAAGCGCGGCGGGCTCCCTCCCCGGTTGAGGTACAGCAGGTCGCCGCCCCAGGTGGAGATGAACAGATCGGGCCGCCCGTCGGCGTCGACGTCGGCGACGGCGGCGGCGATGCCGTTCCTGCGCGTCGCGATGCCCGCGGCGGGCGCCACATCCGCGAACCGGCCGCCGCTGCCGCGGGAGAGCAACGACACGACCCCGGAGGGCCAGGCGCCGCGCACGACGGCGATCTCGGGCCGGCCGTCCAGGTCGAGGTCCGCCGCAACGGCACCGATCCCCCCTTCCCCGGCGATCCCCCAGGAGTCGGTGACGTCAACGAAACCCAGGCTGCCGCCGCCGCGCAGCAGACGGTCCCTGCCGCGGACGCAGGGGAGAAAAAGCTCGGGCAGGTCGTCCCCGTCGAGGTCGACCGCGTTCACGCCTTCGCCGTACCGCAGGGCGGGGATGCCCGACCCCGCGGTCGCGTTGGTGAAGAGCGGACCGGCGGCCAGTGTCGTCCGGAAGGACAGCCCCAGCGCAAGAGCGAGCGGGGCGAGTGCCGCGGCGCGGCGCATCAGCCCGCGGCGAGGTCCCGGGTGTTGACCTTGACCCGCGCGAGGTCGATCTCCCCGAGACCGAGGCGGGCTGCGTGCGCAACGTGGGGCACGTCACGCCCGGCGATCCCGAAGAGCGTCGCCCCGAAGGAGTCGGCCGCCACGGGATCGGTCCCGGCGATGACGGTGTCGAGGCGCCTGACGTCCGAGAGCCGGCCGCCCTGCGGCCCGTTGCCGGTGAGGATGCGCACCGCGTCGAGAAGGTGCAGGTCGTAGGTGATGCGGGAGTTCATGTCGGCGATCATCTGGTCCAGGTCGCGGTGGATGTTGCCCCGGTTGCCGCCGAGCACGCCCATCGTGTTCTTGAGACACATCGTCAGCCGCGCGGCGTTGTGGTGCTTGGCGATGGCCAGGTTGAGCCGCCGGTCGGCCTCGAGGACATCCTGGCAGACGGCCCACTTCTTCAGGCTCTCGCCGCGGCTGAAGTCCACCGGGACGAACCGGCGGTCGTCCATGAACTCGACGGTGGCGGCCGGGTCGCCGATCGCGCTCACCGCGGCGAGAATGCCGCTGTTTCGATAGCAGCGTCGCGGGTCGTTGCAGCTGCGGTCCATCACGCGCACCTTCGCAGCCCCCGCCTCGAGGCAGAGCCGGACGACGGTGCCGACGACCTCGGGGTTGGTATTCGCCGCCTGCTCCGGGTTGCGGTCCCAGCCGATGTTCGGCTTGACGACCACGACGTCCCCGCGCGAGACGAACTTCGCGATCCCGCCGAGATCGCTGATCGCGGCACGCGTGAGGGCCTCGGGGGAGCCGTTGCGCGCCACCGCGAGGGTCGTGCGCGGGGCGTCGTCCGCCCCGGCGAGGCCGAGCAGGCCATCGACGCCGAGGGCCGCGGTGCCGACCGAGGCGGCGACGGCGCCCTGGATGAACTCCCTGCGGCTGCACACGCTCATGTCACTGGACCCCGCAGGGAGAGACCGGAGCCTGGAGGGCCGGCTCCCAGAGCGCGCTGCCGAGGACCGGGTCCTTGGTCCGGTCGAAGAAACCCGCGACGATGGCCGCCGGGTCGCTGCTGCCCCACCAGTTGCCGCGGAAGTCCAGGTCGACGCGCTGGTTGTCGCCGAAGTAGACCTGGAACTCCGTGTTCCCGACGATGTTGTTCTGCTCGAACTTCACCGTCGAGGTCGAGCGCTGCACCGGGAACAGACCATAGCGGTTGCCCTCGATCCGGTTGCGCAGCACGTTGGCGCGCGAGCCGTTGGCCTCGAAGCGCAATGCGTAGTTGTTCCCGATGAAGTCGCAGTTGAGGATGTCCACCGCGGTCGTGGAGAACCGCACCCCCTCGAAGTTGCTGCGGAAGATGCAGTTGCGTATCGTCGCCGAGGAATAATGCACCTGGATGCCCGTGAAGGCGTACTCGAGGGTGCAGTACTCGAAGATGCTGTCCTTGTTCGTCGAGACCATGATGAAGGTCCAGTCCTTCATCCGGGGTTCGGGCTTCCCGGAGGTGAAGGTGATGCCCCTGTCCTTTTCCCCGCGCGCGAGGATCCGCCCCTCGACGTTGAGTTCGGAGTCGCCGATCCCGTCGCCGTCCTCGTCGATCCAGAGGAAGCGCACGGTCGTGCCCGGGAGGATCGTCAGGGTGGCGCCCTTCTTGACGACGGTCTGGCCGGTGATCGTCACCTCCCCGCTCCAGGTCGTGTCCTCGCGCATGACCCCCTTCACATAGTCCAGAGGCGCCGCGGCGGCCGTCCCCGCCGTGATTAAGGCAGTTAGCAGCACCGTGACGCCGGACGCCGAGAAGGGCCCAGATGCAAGGCGGGCAAGCCCTGAGAAATGAGGCGGGCTCGTGCCCGCCGCAGCATCCCCCCACTCGCAAGCTCGCAGGGGGTAAAGTGCCCACCGCCGCAGCTGGGCCCTTATCGGCGTTCGGCTAAGGGTTGATGAGTTCGACAACGATGTCGATCCCCTCGACGCGCTTGCCGGTCTCGACGCGGACCGAGTGGTCGGCGGTCACGTCGTACCGCCCGTACCACTCCCCGAGTCCCGGCGAGTCTCCGTACGCGGAGCGCGCCCCGATGTAGTAGAGCCCGCCGCTCGCCATGTTGATGACGTAGCGCCCCTCCTTGTCGACCTCCCGCGAGATGAACGAGGGGCGCGCGTGCGCCATGACCTTGTCCTCGTAGGCGAACGCGTAGACACCGGGGACGACCTTGCCGGCCTTGTCGAGGATGCGGCCGGTGATCTGCGTGCCGGTTGCGCGGAAGAGGCTGTCGTCCTTGCCGATCTCGCTGGCCTTGCTGATGACCTCGACCCGGATCTTCGCGACCTTGCCGGCGCGCACCTGCACCGGGTTCTCGACGAAGTAGCCGAAGTGGTCGCCCTCGGCGATCGGCCCGGCGCCCGTGCCCTTTGCGCGCTTCCTGACGATGACGTAGAAGGCGCTCTCGGGGAGCAGGTCGATCCGGAACGCGCCGCTCTTGCCGGTCGGCGGCGCGGTCGAGTACCCCTGCCCGCGGAAGAGGTCGGCGCCGTCGAGGAAGATCCGCAGGCCGGC
>CAZEOK010000035.1:0-26466 GCA_964513745.1 uncultured bacterium | reverse complement strand
AGAAGGTGTGGTGGCGGGCGGTGCGGCCGACGTTCTCGAGGTCGTTGTGCTTGCCCCCGGCACGCACGCATTTCTGCGACGTCGTGGCCCGGGTGTACGCCCGCCGATCCTCGCCGAGGAAGACGTCCTTGAACTGGACCATCCCGGCGTTCGTGAACAGCAGGGTCGGGTCCTTCGCCGGCACCAGCGTCGACGAGCGGATCACCTCGTGCCCGTTCGTCGCGAAGTACTCCAGGAATTTGGCGCGGATCTCGTTACCTCTCACGTCCCCTCCTCGCAGGGCGCTGCATCACGCCCATCGGCGAACTGACATCCCCGTGCGGCCTGCGGGGTCCTGTCGCTGCGGACCTCCATCGTGCTCACGCCGTTCAGCCGATGGAGACCTCCGCTCCGCGCCAGCCCGTTCCGAAGCAGCCTGTTATCCGCCCTCGGCATACTGAGTCGGGGCGAGCGTTTCGATCAGATCGGTCGTCGCCACCTCACGCTGCGTCTTCGCCGTCATGTCCCGCAGCTGCACCTTGCCGGCCGCCAGCTCGCTCTCCCCGACGATCACCACGTGGCGCGACCGCAAGCGGTCCGCCCGCCTCAGCTGGCTCTTGAGGCTGCGGCCTTCGTAGTCCCACTCGGCGGCCACGCCCCTATGGCGCAGCTCCGCCAGCCAGGGCCAGACCGCGCGCCGGGCCGGCTCACCGAGCGCCGCCAGGAAAACCGGCCGCGGTGCCTCGTCCACCGCCGCGGCGGGGAGCAGGAGCAGCAACCGCTCGACACCGACCGCGAAGCCAAGGCCCGGCGTGGGCGCGCCGCCGAACTCCTCGACGAGCCGATCGTAGCGCCCGCCCGCAGCCACGGTGTCCTGAGCACCCAGGCCGCCGGTCGAGGTCAGCTCGAAGGTGGTCCTCGTGTAGTAGTCCAGCCCGCGCACCATCGCCGGATTCACGGTGAAGGGGACTTCCGCGGCCTCGAGGAGCCCGCGGACCGCCGCGAAGTGGTCGCGACAGGGGGCGCAGAGGAATTCGCGGCTGTCCGGTGCTCCGGCGCACAGCACCCGACAGCCTTCGGACTTGCAATCGAGAATGCGCAGCGGATTGGTGTCGAGGCGCCGGCGGCAGTTCTCGCAGAGCTGCGCCGCGAGCGGCCGGAAATGATCGATGAGCGCCTGCCGGAAGGCGGGGCGGCACGACGCGTCCCCGAGGCTGTTGATCTGCAGCGAGAGCCCCGGGACGCGCAGCCCGGAGATCGTCGCGTGGACCATCTGGAGCAGCTCCGCGTCGGCCTCGGGGCCAGCCACGCCGAAGATCTCGGCGCCGATCTGGTGAAACTGCCGGAAGCGCCCCTTCTGCGGCCGCTCGTAGCGGAACATCGGCCCGGCGTACCAGAGCTTCACGGCGCCGCCCTCGCCGCCGAGGTTATCCTCGAGGAAGGCGCGCACCACCCCGGCGGTCCCTTCCGGGCGCAGCGTCAGGGAGTTGCCGCTCTTGTCGGGGAAGGTGTACATCTCCTTCTCGACAATGTCGCTCGAGTCCCCGAGGCCGCGCGCGAACAGCGCCGTCTCCTCGAAGATCGGCAGGCGGATCTCGCTGTAGCCGTAGCGGCCGAACGCCTCGCGGAACAGCCGCTCGACGCGCTGCCAGCGCGGCGTCTCCCCGGGAAGGATGTCGCGCGTGCCCTTGATCGCCCTGTATTTCATTCGCTTCTCGTCATATGGCAACGGTGCGCATTGTATTCACTCGCCACCTTGGCAACAAGGCGATATCTGATCAAGCCCCGTGAAGCGGGAGCGATTTTTCGTCCCGGCAAGGCGTCGCGACGATACCGTGACCGAGGCGTGCAACCGCACGCCGCAGGGAGCGGTGAGGAACGCAACGCAGCCGGGGCGGAAAAGCGCCCCGCTTCACAGCCCGAGGGTTTCGCGGACGTTGTAGGTCGGCCGCTTCTGCGACTCGTGATAGATGCGCGTCTGCAGCTCGGCGAGCAGCCCCATGGTCACGAATTGCACCCCGACGATGACCAGCAGGATCGCGAGAAAGAGGATCGGCCGGTTCGAGAGTCCCACCCCCTGAAAGAGCCGCTGCCAGGAGAGCCAGCCGCCGATGAGAAACCCGAAGACCGCGCTGACCAGGCCGATGAGCCCGAAGATGTGGATCGGCCGCGTGGAGTACGACAGGAGGAATTTCACGGTGATCAGGTCCAGCAGCACTTTCACGGTCCGGAACAGGCCGTACTTCGACGTTCCGGTGGTGCGCGGGTGATGATTGACGGGGATCTCCGCGACCTCGACACCCATCCCCGAGGCGATCGCCGGGATGAAACGGTGCAGCTCGCCATAGAGGCTGACACTCTTGACGACCTCGTGGCGAAACGCCTTGAGCGTGCAGCCGTAATCGTGCAGGCGCACCCCGGTGATGAAGGAGATCAGGGAATTGGCCATCATCGAGGGTAAGCGGCGGGTGAGAAACGTGTCCTGGCGCTTGACCCGCCAGCCGTTGACGAGGTCGAATCCCTCGCCGATCTTCGCCACGAGTCGCGGGATGTCGGCCGGGTCGTTCTGCAGATCGCCGTCCATCGTCACGACAACCTCTCCCGCGGCGAAATCGAAGCCGGCCGCAAGGGCCGCCGTCTGCCCGAAGTTGCGGCGGAAGCGGACCAGTTTGACGCGCGGCTCCTGCCGGTTGGCCTCGCGCAGGATTTCGACGGTGCGGTCGCGGGAGCCGTCGTCGATGAAGAGCACCTCCCAGGTGGTGCCCATCGTCTCGAGAACGGCGACGAGCCGTCGCGCGAGTTCGCCGACGGATCCTTCCTCGTTGTAGACCGGGATCACCACGGAAAGGCCGAGGGACCACGGCTTGGCGGCCGTTTCCATGGAGCGCATGGTACCCGCAGCCGCCGCGCCGTTCAAGTCGGCGGACCCGGCGGGAGCAGCCGCAGACCGCGCAGCGCGGCAAACGCCGCTACCGCCGCGAGAGCCCAGAGCACCGGATAACCGAAGTGCGTCACAGCGAGCCTTCCGCCCACCCAGGACAGGGAGGCGGCGCTCAGGGCGATGCCGGCGAACCACCCGCCCGAGTCCGGAAGCCGCGAGGTCAGTTCGCGTCCCGCGCTGCCCACGGCACGCCCGAGCGCCAGGCAAACGATCACCCCGGCACCGACAACGACAAGAGCGGAGGGCCAGACACCGAGCCGCGGCACAGCCGGCGCCGCGCGGTAGCCGGCGATGACGAATACCGTGAGCGCCGTCAGCAGCAGGACAAGGTTGGCGCGGTAACCATCCCGTCGGCGAACGGAGAGCCAGCCTCCCCCCGTTGCGAGCAGGGCAGCCCCGGTCGCAACCTGCGCCACGGTTGCCGACGGCGACAGCCACTGCGCCCAGGCGCCAAACGCGACCAGGGCCAGCGCTGTGCAGCTGCCGAGGAAGAACGCCGTAGGCAGAACCCCTCGCGGTACAGCGCTAGCGCGGCGCCGGGCGTTGCGCAGACCGACGGCGATTACGGCAGCGGCGGCGAGGATGCCCCCGGCGAGCGTCCCCCAGGCGTTCCGATCGCCGGATGGGATGACGCGCCGGGGTGCACCCGTCTCCATGGGCTCGAGCTCCTCGGGCATCGATCGACCGCTCGGGCTGAGCACCATGCGCTCGACGTTGTCGAAAAAGGGCCTGGCGTCGACCGGGGGCGAAAGATCGAGCGGCGTCGAGAAGTACATGCCGCGGACTCGCTCCCCCTCGATCAGTGGCTCATAGATGGTGTTGATCTTTCGCTCCGATGGCCGGTAGAACACCTCCATCCCGGAGCGGTTGGCATGGCGCCAGATCTCCTGGATCGAGTCCGCGTCGACCAGCCCAGCGGGACGGTAGCCCAGCTGGGAAATCAGCCGTTCCCGTCCCCCGAACACCGCGATGTTCGAGGAGAATGCGGTGGTCGCGGGAGCCGTCGCCTCGCGCAGCGTGGTCACCACGCGCCCGATCCCGTTGCGCTGGACGAAAAGAACGCCGTCGGGCCGAAGATGGTCGAGGTAGGAGCGAAAAGCTTCGACCGTCCAGGCATGATCGGCGCGCAGGTTGAGCGCCCGCGAAAGATAGGCTCCGTAAGACCACACCTCCGACAGGACAATATATCCGTAGCGATCGTCCGAGCGCTCGAGCGACCAGCGGGGGTTGCCGCCACGAAACATCACCCGGCCCTCGGCGCGCGCCGCATCGAGGGCGGGCCACCGCCGCAGGACCTCCGAGACGAGCGACGAATCCTCCTCCAGGATGGTCAGCCGCACGTTCGGCTCCTCCAGGAGAGCCGCGAGCAGCGGCCCGTTCCGAAGCCCGACGATCAGGGTTTCGACATGACCGTTTTCGTCGGGTTGCGGCACAAATGCCACGCGAGGAAAAGAACTGGGCGCGATCAGATCCTCCCGCAGCCGACGGTCCATGCCGAGGCTGAAAACCCCGTCGCTGTCCGGTGTGAACTCCAGTTCGTGCCCGCCGAACCACGGGGTGCGAAGAGGAAGGCTCGACCCGGCCAGGGCCGCCGCGACGAGGCACCCGGCGCCGGTGCCGACCAGCCACCAACCCATGCGCCGGTGATCCCAGGCCCGGCTCCAGGAGATCAGCACTGCAGCCGTAACGACAAAGGGAAACATCACCAGTGCCAGGAAAAGCGGCTCGAACGAGAGCATCTCGAGCCCTGGGCCCGGCAGCCGGCGGGCAGCCTGCACCCGCAATGCGGGCACCATCGCGACCGCCGCGACCCACGCCAGCGACAGCAACAGCGTTGCGTGGCGCCTGACACGCTCCGCGATGGACGCCGGGGCAATCGCGACTCCGAGCGCCGCCAAACCGCCGGCCGTGCCGCCCAGCATCAGCGTGCACACGGCGAGACGCGGCCAGAAGAGCGCCGCAATGCCGTTTCCGAGCGCGACGCCGAAGAGCGCGAGCGCAGCGCCGGCAGCCGCCGCGATCACGCCGGTCATCGTCCCGCCACGATGGCCCGCGCGGCCGAGAGGAGCGATCCGGCCGACTTCAGGCCGGGAGGGCGCTGTCCGCCGCGCGGCACGACGAGAATGCCGCGTATGCCGGCGGCCTGCCCTGCCTCGAGATCGGACAGGGAGTCCCCGACGACCCAGGAGCGTGCGGTATCCACCGCAAACAGCTCCCTCGCCCGCCCGATCATCCCGGGCCTCGGCTTGCGGCAGCCGCAGTCATCGGCGAGGTCGTGCGGGCAGTGAAAGATCGCGTCGACCCCGGCGCCGACGCGGAGCAATTCGGCCTGCATGCGTTCGTGAACCGCCGCCAGATCGGCCTCGCTCATCAGGCCTCGCCCGATCCCGCGCTGATTCGTGATCACGACAAGGAGATACCCGGCCTCGCGCAGCGCGCGCAGCCCCGCCCGCGCCCCGGGCAGGAAATGAAACTGATCCCAGGTGCGCACGTAATCGCCGGGGCGCCGGCGGTTGATGACCCCGTCGCGATCGACAAAGACCGCCGGGCGCCTAGACAACGCTCCTCCCATCCGGGCGCTCGTGCAGGTGCACCCCCATGAGCTCCAGCACCGTCGGGCAGATGTCCTGGATGCCTGGCGCGCGAGCGCGGATGCGCCGGCCGCGCACGAAGACGAAGGCATCGTCCCAGGAGTGCATCCCCGTCATGTCGGGCCGCCCCGTGAGCGTCTCCCGGTCCAGATGCCCCTTGATCTCGTACCCGTCCGCCGGCACCACGAGCAGGTCGCAGGGGGCCGGATGGCGGTCGGAGGCGGGCATCGGGAACGCCGGCCAGACGGGATTGCGGTTGACGTCCTCGCCCTTGAGCACGGCGGCGATCATCGGCTGGCCGCTCTCCGGGTCCGCGAGGCGCAGCAGGTCGGCCGCAACACCGTCGCGGAATCCCCGGTACTCCTCGCTGCCGCTGATGCTCCCCTTCGGCTCGCGGCCCTTCAGGTGCATGAAGATGCGCCCGGGCGCAAGGCTGTAGGCCCGGGCGTCGCGGCCGATCATGCTGAGGCGGCGCGTGTCGCCGGGCTCGAACTCGAGCCAGCCGCGCTCCTCGAGCGCGCGGTTGAGGTAGATCTCGCGACGCAGGCGCCGGAAGCCGTTCCCGGAAAGCAGAATCACCTCGGCCCCGGCCGGCACGACGCTCAGCAACTCGCCGACCAGCGCATCGAGGGTGCGGTAGAAGGCGAGAAAAGCGCGCCCGTAGCCGGGCGTGTCGCGCTCGTAGTCCTCCCAGAAATAGTGGTTGATGCGGTCGGTTTCGCTGACGTGCAGCTGGAAGAAGTCCCATGGCTCGCGGTGCAGCAGCGAGAAGGCCGCCTCGAAACGCTTGCGCAGCGCCAGGTCGAGATCGGTGAGCAGATCCTCCTTGTTCCCCTCGCGGCCCGCGCGGGTGTCGACATCGAGACGATAGCCGATGCCGCGCAGGAACGAGCCGAGCGTGTGCGGATAGACGATCTCGTCGAGGCTGGCGGCGCGCGCCGGCGCGATCAGGACCCCGCGCACCGGACGCGGCGGCCAGGTGCCGGGAACGTTCACGACGACGCTCGATTTGCCCTCGCGCCCGAGCACCTCCCACAGGGTCGGGGCAACCAGGTCGCCGGAGCCGGGGAGGAACGGTTCGTAGCCGCCGGGACGGCGCTCGACCAGGCCGTACACGCAGTGGCGGCCCGGGTTCATGCCGGTGGCATAGCTCGCCCAGACGACTGACGACACGGGCGGGTGAACGGTTGCCATGGGGCACAGGTCCCCCTCGGCGAAGAGCCTGGCGAGATTGGGGAAGGCCCCCTCGGGAATGTGGCGGGCGAGAAAGGAGTGCGGCACCCCGTCGAGACTCAGCACGAAGACGCGGCCCGAGCGAGGGGCGCGCTTCGAAAGGGAGAAAAAGCCCATGGCGTCCGGTCAGAGCCGCTTCATGCGCCCGAAAAATTCCTGCGGTGACATCTGCCCGTCTGCGTCATCGTAGTCCTCCCGCGGGTCGCGGCGGTCCTCGCGCCGCACCCCATCCTCCGGGAGCTCCTCGAGGAAGCGCGACGGGGATGCCTTCTCCTGCCGGGCATATTTGGTGCGTACGGCGGCGTGGGTGATCGTGAGGCTGCGGCGGGCGCGCGTCATGCCGACGTAGGTCAGGCGTCGCTCCTCCTCGAGCCCCCCGACCTCGAACTCCGAGCGCCGGTGCGGCAGCAGCCCCTCCTCGAGGCCCGTGAGAAAGACGTGCGGGTACTCCAGCCCCTTGGCGGCGTGCATCGTGAGCAGGGTCACGCAGTCGCCGGTGAACTCGTCGGACTCCTCGTCGCGGCCGGAGAGGTTCACGCCGGCGAGGTAATCGCCGAGGCCGGCCTCCGGCTCGGCCTTCTCGAAGCTCGCCAGCGCCGCGACCACCTCGCGCACGTTCTCCGCCTTGCGCTCGGCCGTCACGGCGTCCTTCACGGAGTGGCGCGCGGCGTCCTCCAGCCCGATGATCCGCACGAGCTCCTCGGTTGGCGCCGCGATGTGGCCGGGGCGGAAGCGCTCGCGCATCTGCCGGAGCAGGCCGAGGAACTCCCCGAGCGCGCGCGCCTGGCGCTCGCCTACGCCCTGGACCGCGGACGCGGTCGCCATGACGTCGGCGAGCGGGCGCTTTTCGGCGAGGCTTGCCGCCTGCAGCCGGTGGATCGTCTCGTTGCCGATCCCGCGCGCCGGGTAGTTGACCACCCGCAGCAGCGCGATCTCGTCGAGGGGGTTGTGGATCGCCTGCAGGTAGGCGACCAGGTCGCGGACCTCCTTGCGGTCGTAAAAACGCATCCCGCCGATGACGACATAGCGCAGCCGGTGGCGGCGCAGCACGTCCTCGAAGGGGCGCGACTGGGCGTTGGTGCGGAAGATCACGGCGCAGTCGGCGGCCCTGGCCTTGTCGGAGGCGACCAGCCCCATGATGCGCTCGACGACCGCGTTCGCCTCGTCCTCGGAGTCCTTGCAGGCCAGCACCGTCACGGGCACCCCTTCGCCCAGGTCGCTCCAGAGGTTCTTCTCGCGCCGCGCCGGGTTCTTCCGGATGACGGTGTTCGCCGCCGCGAGGATGTGGCCGGTGGAGCGGTAGTTCTGGTCGAGGGTGATCACCCTCGCCGTCGGCCAGTCGCGCGTGAAATCCAGGATGTTCCCGGGAAGCGCGCCGCGCCAGCCGTAGATCGACTGGTCGTCGTCCCCGACGACGGTGAGGTTCCCGCCGATGCCCGCCAGCAGCGACACCAGCTGGTACTGGACGGCGTTCGTGTCCTGGAATTCGTCGACAAGGACGTGGCGGCAGCGCTCGCGCCAGAGCGCCAGCACCTCCGGGAACTCGCGGAAGAGCTTGAGGGTGAACACGAGCAGGTCGTCGAAGTCGACCGCGTTGTAGGCCTTGAGCGCGCTGGCGTAGCGGGGGGCGACCTCGGCGGCGAGGATCGCGTACGGGTCGGTGCCGTCACCGGGATCCGGCTCGCGCCCTTCGTTCTTGGCGCGGGAGATCGCGCCGAGCACGCGCTTGGAGTCGGCGTCGCCGCGGCCGACCATGCGCACGTCGCGGAGCGCCTCCTTCAGTGCCGAGAGCTGGTCGGCGGTGTCGTAGATCGTGAAGTTGCGCTTGTAGCCGAGGTGCTCGATCTCGCGGCGCAGGACGCGCACGCAGAAGGAATGGAAGGTCGACACCGACGGCGCCTTGCTGCCCTTGCGGAGCAGTTTCTTCACCCGCTCCTTGAGCTCGTCGGCCGACTTGTTCGTGAAGGCGACCGCGAGAATCGTATCCGGCCCGACGCCCCTCTCCACGAGATAGGCGATGCGGTACGCAAGCGTGCGGGTCTTGCCGGTGCCGGCGCCGGCGAGGATCAGCAGCGGGCCGTCGCCGTGAAGGACGGCCTCGCGCTGGCGCGGGTTGAGTGCGTGCAGGTTCTGGCTCATGGGCGCAAGGATTATAGGTGCGGGGTGTGTCGAGGTAAAGGGAAGAGCCGATCGGCGGAGGTGACACCCGTCACTTTTTGTTTCCGAGAAATGCGCGATGGTACCCATGCAACGTACTCACACGGGAGGTGAATGATATGGCACAGCTGATTCTGGGTATCCTGCTCTTGCTCGCTCCGGTGGCTTCGGCAGCCCTCGAAATCGTCCACGTCGGCGGGGAAGCTCCGTCCTTCTCCCTCCCCGATCTTTTCGGCAGGACGATCTCGCTCGACTACCTCGATGGTCATCCCGGCGTGATAGTCTTCTGGTCGGCGTCGAGTCCTGGTTCCACGGAGCTTCTCGAGGATTTCCGCGCGTATCAGGAAAAATGGGGGCGGGATGACCTGGCGATCCTCGCCGTCAACGCCGACGGTGGACTTCCCGACGAGAGCGGATTGAAGGCCGTCCGCGACTTCGCCAACCACCTCGGCATCCAGTTCCCGGTGCTCCTCGACAGCGGGCTTGCGATGCGGGAGGCCTATGGCGTCAGAGACCTCCCCGCGGCAGTGGTGATCAACGCCCGGGGTCGCGTCACCTCCATCCTGCGCGGATCCACGCCGGCGCTGCGGGAGGAGTTGAAGCAGAGCCTGCTGCTGGCGCTGGACAGCGGCCCCGTTGACGGCGCATCGCCTGCGGTGGCTGACCGCGGCGGGCAGGATGGCTCGCCTCTGGCCGCCGGGGAGACGCTGGCCGCCACCTGCAGCATCCCGCGGGCCCGCTCCTGCACCCGCATCAGCGAGCGCGACCCTTCCGCCTCCGATCCCGCAGTCATGGCCGTGCGGCTTTGCATCTGCCACGGCGACGCCGACGCGGCGCAGCTCATGCTCTCCGGCGTTCGCAAGCAGGACCTTCTCCGCCTCGACCTGCGCTTCGCGCTTGCGCACATGATGCTGATCAAGGGCAGAACGGCTGAAGCACGGCAGGCCTTCGAGGTTCTGCGTGAGAATTACCCGCAGGAGAGCTGGGGGGAATGGGGGCTTGGGCTTGTCGCCCTCGCCGATGGCGACGCGGAGAAGGCGCTGGGCTACCTGCGGGCCGCTCGTGCCGGGGGATGGTCCATTCCCGAGGCCGAGACCGCTGTGCTGAAGTACCTGGAGAAATACTGGCGCTCCAACAAGGTGGCGCCCCGGGAGGAACAGTTTCTCGCCCTCTTCGAGGAACTGGACTCGGTGCGGGTGTGCTACAGGAATCTCAACCATAGAGGGTGAGCTTCTCGAGGAACGCCGCGGACCTTCCTTGTCGAGGGACAGGTCCGTGTTCACGGCGCTGCCGTTTGCCCAGGGTCTTGTGCGATACTGTCGTCATTGCCGCCGACCCACGGCAGGGAGGGCACCCGCAATGGCTGGAATCCTCTGCGTCGGTTCCGCTGTCCTGGACTTCATCTTCAGCGTGCCGCACCACCCGGCCGAGGACGAGGAGGTGCGCGCGTCCGCGCTGCGCATCGAGTCCGGAGGGAACGCAGCCAACACTGCGCGGGTGCTGCGCGGACTCGGCCACGAGGTCACGCTGGCCGCGGTCCTCGCCGACCACCCTTCGGGGGCCCCGATCGAAGAGGGGCTTCGACTGGCAGGCGTCGACCTGAGCCCCTGCAGGCGCGTCGCCGGGATGCCCCCGCTCTCGGCCATACTCCTTGCCGATCCGGGGGGGCACCGCACGATCGTGCACCACCGCGCCACCCCGGAGTACGGGCTTGAGGATTTCTCACGGCTCGATCTCTCCCGCTGGCGCTGGGCGCACTTCGAGGCGAGGCCCGGTTCCGAGACGGCGCGCATGGTCCGCCACGCTCACATCTTCCG
The DNA here is from genome assembly GCA_964513745.1 of uncultured bacterium. Lineage (GTDB taxonomy): Bacteria > JAUVQV01 > JAUVQV01 > JAUVQV01 > DATDCY01 > DATDCY01. The sequence goes on along the minus strand of CAZEOK010000035.1, from coordinate 15,748 downwards.
CCCCGAGATTCAGATCTCGATCGAAGTCGAGAAGCTCCGGCCGGGGATTGAAGTCTGCTTCCCGATGGTCCGTCTCGTGCTCTTCTCGCGCGGCTATGTCGAGGCCAGCGGTTTCCCTCGCCCCGAGGCTTTTCTGCGGGAGATGCGCGGGCGCGTCCCGTACACGCTGCTGTCGGCGTCCTGGGGATCCGAAGGGGCCTGGGCCATCGAGGCGGAAGGGACGCTGCACCACGCTCCACCCGTCGCGCCGCCGATTATCGTCGACACCCTGGGCGCCGGAGACACCTTCAACGCCGGGATGATCGCTGAACTTGCCGGCGGCCGTCCGCTTCGCGAGGCGCTGCTGGCGGCATCCCGGCTGGCGGGGAGAAAGGTCGGTCAGGTCGGCTTGGGGAACCTGAGCGGGTAGAACGGAACGCGGAGCCTACCTTCGACACCAATCCTCAATCGCGCCCCGAAGCCCTCCCACAACCTTGGCCATTCGCTCGTAGTCCAGGGTGTCGGGGAGGTCAGAGGGCGCGTGATAGTTGGGATTCCGGTAGAAGGCCGTGTCCGTGACCATGAGCGCCGGGTAGCCGAACTTGCCGAAAGACCAGTGGTCCGAGAAGTCGATGCCCACGACGACGGCCGGTGCGCTCAGCGTGACCACGGGCAGATCAGTGGAACCGCGGAAACCCTCGGCCATTCTCCGGATGAACGGGTCGGATCTGCGGTTGCCCACCATGGCGATGTAATTGCCCACCTTCGGGAATCTGAGTCCCATGAATGGCAAGGGATAGCGCTGTGAGCCGGGGCGGTCCGTGAAGTACCCGATCATCTCCAGACAGACCATGCCCTCAACGTGCGACCGGCTTCGCTTCAGGATCTCGGCATAGCGGTAGCTGCCCATGTGGCGGCTGCGATACACGGGCGGCTCCTCCAGTGCGAAGGCCGCAAAGCGCACCGTCATCCTCGGCGGCCGGGCGGCAAGCGCGCGTGCCAGCCCCAACAGACCGGCCACGCCGCTGGTGTTGTCGTCCGCCCCCGGCGAGTCGGACACCGTGTCGTAGTGGGCGCCGACCACAAGGATTTTTTCCGGCTCTTCCGTGCCTGGGAGTTCCGCAATGAGGTTTCGGTACGTCCTGCCGGAATATTCGAACGCCTGGCGAGTGACGGAGAAACCACATGCCGCGAACCGGCTCTCGATGCGCTCGGCTGTCTTCTCGAGACGGGGGAGATCCCAGTGCGGCCGGGAGCCGATCTCCCCGGCGAGCTCCGTGACGATCGAACGGAGGTAGGCGGAGGTGCTGGGTGATGCGCTTTGGCGGCGAGTACATGCGACGGGCATAGCCCTGCCGCGTCAGGTGCCGGGAAGCCCGCTCGCAGCGCCGTCTTCGGGAGCGCCCGGCTCGGATTGGAAATATTTCGGCAGGCAGTCCGGACAGAGGCCATGGCTGAATTCCGCCATCGAGTGGTCACGGATGTACATCTCAACCGGCTGCCAGTTCTGGTCGCTGTCCCGGATCTTTTTGCAGGCGGCGCAGATCGGCAGAAGGCCCTGAAGCAACTTGACTTCCCTGCGGCTCTCTTCGAGATGGCGGCGATGTTGGCGGAGATTGTAGACGAGAATGATCAACAACTCCTGCAATTCGAGGGCTTCGTCGCCGGCGATCGCCCTGTTGAAGACGGTGCACTTGAGGCAACTGTCGATCTTCTGGGCATTCTCGCCGGTCACCTCGCATGCGCAGAGCGTCCCCGCGATCAGCCAGCAACGTCCGCACTCGCTGTGGTAGGCCGGGCACTGGGTCCTCTCGCACTTCATCTGCTCCCAGCACCGGATGTCGCGCTTTTGAACCGTGGCCTCGATCCACTGTTGCCACGGTATCTCTTTCTCGAGATTCGTGAGTTCGATCATGATCCGGAGGTTCCGGATGACGCCGCTCACCGAAGACGTTTCCAAGGCTCCTCCCACTGGGCGATACCGTCATTAACTTGTGTGGAATTATAACATACGCGCGCGCGGAGATTTCATGACCATATCAATCCTGGCTATCGTCGAACCTGTCCGCCTGCTCCCGCAGCAAACGTCGTACCTCCATGAAAAAGGCGTGCGCGACGGGAGTCTGGAAATCCGGATAGGTCCAGGGCAGCGCATCCAGCGCGCCGCGCCTGAACAGCAGGGCCGGTTCCGCGTAGATCCCCTCCCCCAGGTAGATGCGGTGGGCGTAGCCCTTGGTGGTGGCCAGGATGACGGAGTAGTGGGTGACGAGCCCGGGGTCGATGTTGAAGATCCTCCCGCGGGCGTCCCTCCCCTGATCCTCGAGCTCGTTCGTCCCCCGCTTCAACGCTGCCAGCAGGTCCTGACGGACGAGCGACTCGAAGGAGACGAACCGCTTGACCAACCCGGGCCCCATCTCCGCTTCGTAGTAGCTCGAACCGAAGTGGTAGGGGTCGCTCCGTGCGTCCACCCTCCCGTAGCGCTCGACGAGCTTTCCCAGGAGGGGCTCCGGATCGTGTTCCGGCCGGTGCATGATGGCTGCGAAAAGTTTGGCCGGCGGTATACCCAACGTACCCCTCCTGGAGACGGCGGCAGATCGCCTGCATGGTTGCCCGACGCACCAGGCCCTGTCAAGGCTGGTGGCAACCGCTGTGGTATATTGAGCCATTGCACCATGCGGTCATGCACGCTGCCCGACGGGGGGAGCCATGATCGTCTCGACGAACCTTGCTGCCGGCTGGGTCGCCATCATGCTCGGCTTCGCCGCCGGAGCGGTGCCGGCCCTCTTCTTCTGGATCGAGGACTGGCTCGGGGGCTACGGCGCGTGGCGGCGACGCCTCGTGCGGCTCGCGCACATCTCTTTCTTCGGCCTCGGCTTCATCAACGTCCTGTTCGCTCTCAGCGTCGCGCACCTCGGCCTCGCAAAAAACGCGCCATTTCTCGAGCTTTCTTCGCTGCTGCTGGTCGGCGGCGTCATCGCGATGCCCGCGGTCTGTTACCTTTCCACCTGGCGTCAGCCCTTCCGTCACCTCTTCTTCATCCCCGTGACCTGCATGGTTCTCGGCGTCGCGCTGTTCCTCTGGGAGGGATTCCTCCGATGAAGATCGGTCTCGTGGCGATGAGCGGCATCCGGTGTTACGACGCTGAATTGATGAACCTGGGGCTCACCCTCCCCGGATTCGTCGAGCGGAGCAAGACCATCGCCTCGCTCCCGAGCCTCGGCCTGCTGACGCTGGCGGGCATGACGCCGCCGGAGCACGAAGTGCGCTATCTCGAAATCCCCGACATCCGCGTCGCCGGGACCCTCACCGACGGCTTCGACCTGGTGGGCATCTCGAGCTACTCGGCGCAGATCGACGAGGCCTACGAGCTGGCCGACGACAACAGCTTCGTGAACCGCGCCTACTGGATGGAGCTGCTCCCCGAGATCGCCAAGCGGCACATCCGCTGGTTCACCGAGACCGACATCTCCCTCGGCGAAGACGGCGAGTTGCTCGCTCTGCTCCGCAAGAACGGCTGCGCCGAGGTGCTCGTCGGCCTCGAGAGCCCCGTGCCCGCCGGCCTGGACGGGGTCGAGACCCGCGGCAACTGGAAGATGAAACATCTGCCCCGCTACCGGGAGGGCGCTGCTCGCAATCCAGGAGCACGGCATCCGGGTGAACGGCTGCTTTGTCCTGGGGCTGGATGGGCAGGGGCCGGAGATCTTCGACCAGGTGCGCGCTTTCGTGCGGGACGCCGATCTCTTCGACGTCCAGATCACCCTGCTGACGCCGTATCCGGGAACGCCGCTGTATACGCGCCTCGAGGCGGCAGGCCGGCTCCTGGCGGCAGGGGACTGGAGGCGTTGCACGCTCTTCGACCTGAACTTCCGCCCTAGCGGCATGAGCGGGAGCAACTCGCTGCCGGTTTTCGGTCGCTCGGCGTGGATATCTACAGCGCCGCGTGGACGCAGAGCCGCCGGCACCGTTTCAACGAGCGCCTGCGGACGCGCCTGAACCAGGAAAAGGAGGGCCCGTCTTCGCCCCGCCCTTTTTCCTGACCTGGCGGCACCTCGGAGCGGTCGACCGGTAACAACCGGGACGCGTCCAATTATCTCTTCAATTTCAATCTTACCCAGAGTATCATTTTACACTTTTTATGGCATCGGCGACAACGGTGGCGAAGGAGCGCGAAACGAGCATGGCGAAGCGGGAATCGTTGACCTATCGGATTCTTCAGGAGCACCTCGTTTCGGGGGAACTCACACCAGGGCGAAAGATCGCCATCCGGGTCGACCAGACCCTCACGCAGGACGCCACCGGCACCATGGCTTACCTGCAATTCGAGGCCCTCGGCGTGCCGCAGGTGCGCACCGAGCTTTCGGTCAGCTACGTCGACCACAACACGCTGCAGACGGACTTCATGAATGCCGACGACCACCGCTACCTGCAGTCGATCGCGGCGAAATACGGGTTGCTCTTCTCCCGCCCCGGCAACGGCATCTGCCATCAGGTGCACCTCGAGCGCTTCGGCGTGCCCGGCAAGACGTTGCTGGGCTCGGATAGCCACACCCCGACAGCCGGGGGCCTCGGGATGCTGGCGATGGGTGCCGGCGGGCTCGACGTGGCGCTGGCGATGGCGGGCGAAGCATTCACGCTGACCGCCCCCGAGGTGATCGGCGTGCGCCTGGTCAACGAGCTGCCGCCGTGGGTCTCGGCGAAAGACGTCATCCTCGAGCTGCTGCGGCGCCTCACCGTCAAAGGCGGCGTGGGCAGGGTCTTCGAGTACTTCGGCGGGGGGGTGCGCACGCTCACGGTGCCCGAGCGCGCGACGATCACGAACATGGGCGCGGAGCTGGGCGCCACCACCTCGATTTTCCCGAGCGATGGCATCACGAAGAAATTTCTCGTGGCGCAGGGACGCGGCGATTCCTGGCGCGCTCTGGAGCCCGGGTCGATCTCGAGTTTCGCGCGCGTCGAGGAGATCGACCTGGCCGCCCTCGTGCCCCTGGCAGCCTCGCCGCACAGCCCGGACGCCGTGCAGAGCATCGAGTCGCTGGCAGGTACCGCGGTCCAGCAGGTCTGTATCGGCTCGTGCACGAACTCATCGTACCGTGACCTGATGCACGTCGCCGCGATCCTGCGCGGGCGCCGCGTCCACCCCGGGGTCAGCCTGACGATATCCCCCGGATCGCGCCAGGTGCTCGCGATGATCGCCGCCAACGGTGCGCTGGCCGACCTGGTCGGGGCGGGAGCGCGCATCCTCGAGTCCACCTGCGGCCCCTGCATCGGTATGGGCCAGGCGCCGCCGACCGGGGCAGTCTCGCTGCGCACCTTCAACCGCAACTTCAAGGGGCGCAGCGGCACCAAGGACGCCGCGGTCTATCTCGTCAGCCCCGAGGTTGCCGCCGCCTCGGCGATCGCCGGGGCCATCGCCGACCCGCGCGGCCTCGGTGCGGCCCCCCGGGTAAAGGCCCCGCGTGCCTTCCTCGTCGACGACGGGATGATCGTGCCGCCTGCTGTCGCACCCGAGCAGGTCGAGGTCATCCGCGGCCCGAACATCAAGCCCCTGCCCGAAGGCGCGCCGCTGCCCGAAAATCTCGAGGGCGAAGTCCTGATCAAGGTCGGCGACGACATCACGACCGACCACATCATGCCGGCGGGCGCCAAGGTGCTGCCACTTCGCTCGAACATCCCTGCGATCGCCGAATTCGTCTTTTCCGCGGTCGACCCCGAGTTCCCGGCCCGCGCGATGCGGGCAGGCGTCGGCTTCGTCGTCGGCGGCCGGAACTACGGCCAGGGCTCGAGCCGCGAGCACGCGGCGCTTGCCCCGATGCACCTCGGCGTGCGGGCGGTGATAGCCAAGTCCTTCGCCCGGATCCACATGGCGAACCTGGTGAATTTCGGCATTCTGCCGCTGACCTTCTCGCGCGAGGAGGACTACGACCGCATCGCTCAGGGTGAACGTACCCGCCTTGACCTGGCTGATCTCGACCTTGGCGCGGCGACTCTCGTGCGCGCCGACGGCGAGCAGATTGCCCTCAAGCATCAACTCGGCCCGCGCGATCTGGAGGTCGTGCGGGCCGGCGGCGCCCTGGCGCACGTCCGCGGCCGGTCCAAATAATGAGAACCATGATTTCAATGCACCGTCCGGGCGGAGGGGTGGCGCGAAGGGGAGGTCTCTGTCGGCGGACCGCAGGGAGCACGACGGAGGTCCGCAGCGTCAGGACCCCACAGCCCGCACGGGCACAGACGATGCCCTTGGAAGCACGGGAGCCGCAGTCATGAACCTGCAGGAGTACCAGGCCAAGTCCCTGCTCGCCGGCGCGGGCGTCGCGGTGCCCCGCGGGCGCGTCGCCAACTCTCCCGCTGACGCCGCCGCCGCGGCCCGGGAGATCAGCGGGCCGGTGGTCGTCAAGGCCCAGGTGCTCGCCGGCGCCCGCGGCAAGGCCGGCGGCGTCAAGCTCGCCTCGACCCCCGAGGAGGCCGCCGCGGCCGCCGCATCGATGATCGGGCGCCATCTGGTCACCATCCAGAGCGGCCCGAAGGGCGACCCCGTCGAGACCGTCCTCGTCGAGGAGCAGGTGGCGATCGCCCGCGAGCTCTTCCTGGCCTTCACGATCGACCGCTCGCTCGGGTGCGAGACGGTGATCGCCTCCGCGGCCGGGGGCATGGAGATCGAGGAGATCGCCGCCCGGGACCCGCGTGCGATCCTGCGCGAGTCGATCACCCCGTCGTCGGGCATCTGGCCGTTTCAGGCGCGCACGCTCACGGCGGGGCTCGGCCTGCCCGGCAAAACCGCGCACGCCTTTCACGAGACGCTGCGCAAGCTGCTCACGCTCTTTCGCGAGCTGGACTGCTCGCTGCTCGAGATCAACCCGATCGCGATCACGACAGACGAGCGCGTCGTGGCGCTTGACGCCAAGATCGGGCTCGACGATCACGCGGCGTACCGACAGCGGCTGCTCGCCGACACCGCTCGCCGCGACATCACCGACCCGGTCGAGCGCGAGGCGGCGCGCATCGGTGTCAGCTACGTCCACCTCGACGGCACGATCGGCTGCGTCGTCAACGGGGCCGGACTCGCGATGTCGACCGTCGACCTCCTCGCTCACCTCGGGGGCCGAGCCGCCAATTTCCTCGACGTCGGCGGCGGCGCGGACTCCGCGAAGGTTGCCGCGGCGCTGCGGTTGATCCTGCAGGAGCCCGCGGTCAAGACGATATTCGTGAACATCTTCGGCGGCATCCTGCGCTGCGACGTCTTCGCGCGGGGATTCATCGCGGGCGTCAAGATCGCTGGTGCCGAACTGCCGATGGTCGTGCGACTGGTCGGCACCAACCGCGACGAAGGTCGCCGCGTGCTGGCCGAATCCGGGCTGCCGCTGATCGTCGAAGACGACCTCGAGGCCGCGGCGCGCCGTGCCGTCGCCATCGCGGCGGGAGGGAACTGACCGTGGGGATCCTACTCAACCGCACCTCGCGCGTTATCGTCCAGGGGATCACCGGCAAGGAGGGCAGCTTCCACGCCCGCCAGATGCTCGAGTACGGGACGAGGGTGGTCGGCGGCGTCACCCCCGGCAAGGGCGGCACCACCCACGACGGCCTGCCCGTTTTCGGTTCCGTCGCGGAGGCGGTGCGCGAGACCGGCGCCGATGTCTCCGTGATCTTCGTGCCCCCCCCCTGGGCCGCCGACGCCATCTGCGAGGCCGCCGCCGCGGGCGTGCAGCTGATCGTCTGCATCACCGAGGGGATCCCGGTGCGTGACACGCTGCTCGCGGTCGGAGAGGTGCACGCGCACGGCGCGCGGCTGATCGGGCCGAACTGTCCGGGCCTGATCACGCCGGCCGCCGCCGCGAAGGTCGGCATCATGCCCGGTGCCATTCACTCCCCCGGGACCGTCGGCGTCATATCGCGCAGCGGCACCCTGACCTACGAGGTCGTCCACCAACTCACGGGGCGCGGCCTCGGACAGTCGACCTGCGTGGGGATCGGCGGCGACCCGGTCATCGGGACCACGTTCGTCGATTGCCTCGGTCTTTTCGAGGAGGACGCGGAGACCGAAGCCATCGTGCTGCTCGGCGAGATCGGCGGCAGCGCCGAGGAGGAGGCCGCGGTCTTCATCACCGAGAACGTCACCAAGCCCGTCTTCTCGTTCATCGCCGGGCGAACCGCGCCGCCGGGAAAGCGGATGGGCCACGCAGGCGCGGTGATCTCCCACGGCCAGGGTGGCTGGGCCGGCAAGGCTTCCGCGCTCGCCGCCGCCGGGGTGACCGTCATCGATAACCCGGCCCGCATGGGCGAGACCGTCGCCGCGTGGTTCGCCGCGCGTGGCGCCGAAGCGCCCGCCGCTCCCGCCAAGAGATCCGTCAGCCGCAAGCGGGGCGGTGCTTGAAATACTGGCGCACGCCGCTCGACGCGGATCGGGTAATCATCCCCCGCGGCGCGGTGCGGGTCAACCGCGAGCGATGCAAGGGCTGCGGTATCTGCATTGAGTTCTGCCCGAAGCAGGTGTTGGCGCGGGCCAAGGAATTTAACGCCAAAGGTTATTACCCGCCCGAGGTCAAAGCCGGCGCCTGGTGCGTGAACTGCCACTTCTGCGAGGTGCTCTGCCCGGACTTCGCGATCTACTCCACCGAGATCGCCACGCCCTCGGCCAAGGAGCCGAAGCCGTGACGACGCCGCACGCACTCACCGGCACCTGGTTCATGAACGGCGACACGGCCTGCGCCGAGGGGGCGATCGCCGCCGGCTGCCGCTTCTTCGCCGGCTACCCGATCACGCCCGCCACCGAGATCGCCGAGCGCATGGCGGAGCGGTTGCCGAAACTCGGCGGCGTCTACATCCAGATGGAGGACGAGATCGCGTCGATGGCCGCAATCCTCGGCGCCGCGTGGGGTGGCGCGAAGACCATGACCTCGACCTCCGGACCCGGCTTCTCGCTGATGATGGAGAACCTCGGCCTCGGGCTGGTTACCGAGACGCCGTGCGTGGTTGTCGACGTCCAGCGCGCCGGGCCCTCCACGGGTCTGCCGACCGCCCCCGGCCAGGGCGACATGATGCAGGCGCGCTGGGGATCGCATGGCCCCTACGAGATCATCGCGCTTTGCCCCTCCTCGCCGCAGGAGCTTTTCGACCTGACGGTCCGCGCCTTCAACCTCTCGGAGCGCTTCCGGCTGCCGGTGCTCGTGATGACCGACGAGGTGGTCGGCCACATGTCCGAGAAGGTCGTTATCCCCAGGGTCGAAGCGATCGCGATCACGCCGCGGCGCGCTCCGACGAAGCCGCCGGGGGAGTTCCTGCTCTATCAGCCCGGCCCCGATGGCATCCCCGAGATGCCGACGGCCGGCGCCGGGTACCGCATGCACGTCACCGGCTTGACGCACGACCGGCGCGGCTACCCGGTGCTCACGCCGGAGATCCAGCGCGAGATGGTCGAGCGGCTCGTCAACAAGATCAGGGACAACGTCGACGAGATCGCCATGGTCGAGGAGCACGAGACACGGGACGCCGAGGCGGTGATCGTCGCCTACGGCATCACGGTTCGCCCCGCGCTGCAGGCGCTCGCGCTCGCGCGCCGCGAGGGGATTCGCGTCGGCCTGCTGAAGCTGGTCACGGCATGGCCTTTCCCCGAGAAGGCGGTGCGCGCCCTCGCAGCGCGCGTGCCGCTGCTGGTCGTCCCCGAGATCAACTACGGCCAGATGGCCCTCGAGGTCGAGCGCTGTGCGGCCGGCGCCGCGAAAACCGTGCTCATCCCGTACGCCGGCGGCAGGATTCATACCCCCGAGATGATCCTCCGGGTCGTCAAGAAGCAGCTCGCCGCGAAAGCGAACATGGGAACAGATCAATTTTTTAAAAAACAGGACCGAAGATCATGAGCGCGGGCGGAAAAATGGATCTGTCCCCATTTTCGAACACCGGGCAAAACCCGATCGACCACCTGCTGCGGACCGACCGCATGCCGCACATCTGGTGCCCGGGCTGCGGGATCGGCACCGTGCTCAAGGCGATGCTCGACGCCATCGTCGAATCTGCCCTTCCAGAGAACGATCTCGCCGTTGTCTCCGGCATCGGCTGCACCGCGCGCGTGCCGGGCTACCTGCGCCTCGATTCGTTCCACACCACGCACGGCCGCTCGCTGCCGTACGCGACGGGGCTGCACCTGGCGAATCCGCGACTCAAGGTCTCGGTCGTCTCCGGGGATGGCGACCTCTTCGCAATCGGCGGCAACCACTTCATCCATGCCGCGCGCCGCAACGTCGACCTCCTCGTCATCTGCGTCAACAACTTCACCTACGGCATGACCGGCGGCCAGGCTGGGCCGACGACGCCCACGGGCCACAAGAGCACGACGACGCCCGCCGGCAACCTGGAGTCGCCGTTCAACCTGCCGAACCTCGCGGCCGCCGCCGGAGCGGTCTACGTCGCGCGCTGGACGACGCTGCACGCGCGCCCGCTGCAATCCACCATCCTCGAGGCGCTCGGTAAGCCCGGCTTCCGGTTCATCGAGGTCATCGCCCCCTGCCCCACCGCCTACGGGCGGCGCAACAAGCTGGGCGAGTCGGTCGAGATGATGAAGCGCTTCCACGAGAAGAGCGTGATCCGCCACGGCGCGAACACCCAGGAGGTGGACATCGACCTCGACCGCGAGCTTGTCGTCGGCCGCTTCATCGACCGCCCGCGGCCAACGCTCGCCGAGCGGCTCGGCCTCGCCCCGAAAGGGGAACGGGAATGAGCGGACGGGAGACTTCCAGGACCTCCCGCATCCTCCTGACCGGATTCGGCGGCCAGGGCGTCGTGCTCGCCGGGCACATCCTCGGCAAGGCCGCGGCGATCCACGACGGACGCGAGGCAACTCTGATCCAGGCCTACGGACCGGAAGCCCGCGGCGGCGCGACGCTGGTCCAGGTCGTCATCTCCTCCGAGCCGATCCTCTACCCGTACATCGAGTCGGCCGACGCGATCGTCTGCATGAGCCAGGAGGGCTTCACCAAGTACGGGCCGGCCCTTGGCCCCGGCGGCGCGCTCCTGGTCGAGGAGGACCTGGTCCGGCTGCCGGGGGACTACCCCGAGGAGCGGGTCTTCCGCATCCCCGCCACGCAGCTCGCCGTCGAGGCCGGCCGCAAGATGGTCGCGAACATCGTCATGCTCGGTTTCCTGTGCGCCGTCACCGGTGTGGTCGGGCGCGCCGCGCTGGAGGCTGCCATCCGCTCCTCGGTGCCCAAGGGGACCGACGAACTGAACCTCGGCGCGTTCTCGCGCGGCTTCGTCCACGGCGAGTTGCTGCTACGCGAGCGCGGCCTCGATCAGGACGCCACGCTCCCCGGCGCATGAACACTTTCCCGCGGGGATCAGGAGTGCCCTGCCGATGAGCATTGCCCCGTCAGCAAGCCAGCCGGGCCCCGGGCGACATGGGCATCGCCTGCTGATCGCGGGCGTCGACCCGGCGGGCGTACGGCTGGCACTCGAACTGGCCGACGCAGGCCTGGCCGTCACCGTCTGCACCCGCGGGATCCTCAGTCCGCAACCCGGTGGGACCCTGGGTTCCTCCCTCTACGACGAAGTCCCGCTGCTCACGGCGATGCGCAACCACCCCGGGATCGAAGTGCTCGAGGAGTCCACCGTGGCGGCAGTCGAGCTGTGCGGAGAGGGGCTCCAGGCGCGACTGCGTCGGCGACCGCAACCGGTCGACCCCGCGCGCTGCACCGGCTGCGGGAAGTGCGTTCCGGTCTGCCCTGTTGAGCTGCCGACCGGCCCCGGGCTCCCCGAGCACCGGGCGGTGACCCTGCCACCAGCCGACCTCGGTCAGCACACTGCAAGGATCGAAAAAGCCGGACGCGCGCCCTGCCGCACGGCCTGCCCGATCGGGGTGAACGCCCAGGGGTACGTCGCCCTGATCGCGAAAGGCCGCAACCGCGAAGCGCTCGCCCTCGTTCGCGAGCGCAACCCACTGCCGGGGATCTGCGGACGGGTCTGCACCCACCCCTGCGAGGCCGCATGCCGCCGCGGCGAAGTCGATGCTCCGATCTCGATCTGCCGTCTCAAGCGCTACGCCTCCGACCTCGAACTCTCCGAGAAGACGCCGTTCAACTGGGCGGTCGAACCGGTCGAGCGCGGCACGCGCGTCGCCGTCGTCGGCTCCGGGCCCGCCGGCCTGACCGCGGCGCACGACCTGCGCCGGCGCGGGTACGGGGTCACCGTCTTCGAGGCGCAGCCGCTCGCCGGCGGCCTGTTGCGCAGCGGCATCCCCGAGTATCGGTTGCCGCGCGCGATTCTCGACTATGAAATCGGCCTGCTCGCCGCCATGGGCATCGAGTTCCGCCTGGGCGTCCGCATCGGCCGCGACTTCAGCATCGCTCAACTCCTCGGCGAAATGGGCTTTTCGGCCGTCATCCTCGCCACGGGCGCCCCGAAGGACCGCTCCCCCGGCCTCCCCGGCGAAGGTCTCCCGGGTGCCCAGGGTGCGCTCGCGTTTCTCGCGCAGGTCAATCTCGGCGGGAGGAAGGAGATCGGGCAGCGCGTGGCCGTTGTCGGCGGCGGCAACTCGGCGATCGACGCGGCGCGCGGCGCGGTGCGGCTCGGCGCACGGGAGGTTACGGTCGTCTACCGCCGCGGCGAAGAGGAGATGCCCGCGCAGAGAGAGGAGATCGAGGCGGCGCGCGCGGAGGGCGTTGCATTTCGGTTGCTGACGAATCCTGTCGCCTTGATTGAGGGCGGCGGCCGTGCGCGCGGACTGCGCTGTGTGGCCATGGCGCTGGGCGAGCCGGACACCTCCGGGCGGCGGCGGCCGGAGACGACCCCAGGGTCGGAGCACGACCTGGAGGCCGACACGATCATCTTCGCGATCGGCCAGCAGGGGGATCCCGCGACCCTCGGCGGCGTCGATGGCGTCGCGCACGAAGGCGGCCGCATCGCGGTCGACGCCCGGCAGACCACCGGAAACCAGCGTGTTTTCGCGGCCGGCGACGCAGTTCGCGGCCCCGACAGCGTGATCTGGGCGATGGCCGATGGTCAACGGGCGGCGCTGGCGCTCCACGCCTCGCTCAGCGGCGAGCCGGCGGAGATGCCCGACTGGACGCGCACCGACTACGACCGCGGGACGGCCCTGCGCACCGGGATAAAGAAGGCCGCCCGAAACAAGGCGCCGCACGCCACGATCTCCCGGCGCAAGACCGGGTTCACCGAAGTCGAAGCGCGCTTCCGGGAGAAGGATGCGATCGCCGAAGCCTCGCGCTGCCTGCAATGCGGCATCTGTTGCGAATGCGGCGCCTGCGTCACCGCCTGCGGCCAGGCGCGCGCCATCGACCATGCAGGAACCGCGCACCAGATAGATCTGCCGCTGCTGGCCGCCGTCCGGACCGATGCCGCCGAGCCGGTGGGAATGGGCGCAGAGCACCTGCTGGCCGACGGCCCCGCGCCGGATGCCGCTACTATTCTCGACCGCCTGCGCGACGACACCCGGGAGGTGATCCGGGTGCGCCGCCGCAGCCACCCCCGCGGCTCCGGCGTGCACGTATTTCTCTGCACCTGCAACGGTTCGGTCCACCACCGCGACCTGGTTGAACCGCTCGCCGCGGAAGCACTCACCCTGCCTGGCGTTGTCGGCGCGACGGTCGTCAACGCAGCCTGCCAGCAGGAGGGCACCCGGATCTTGGCTGCCGGGGTTCTCGAGGCAACGGCAGGACGCATCCTGCTCGCCGCCTGCCTCTGCTGCCAGCTCGAAATCGTCTGCGGCAGTTGCACGCACCAGCGCGCGCGGACCAAGCGCTTCCTGCTCGGTGGCGAGGAGATTCCGCTCCCATGCGTTGAAACCATCAACCTGCGCGACGAAGTCCTCAACCAGCGCGGTTTGAGCCACGAAGACGCCGTGCGGCTGGCGCGACGCTCGCTGGCGGCTGGCGTTGCGCGCGCCCTCGCCGGCGACGTGGCGACCGCTGCCCACGGCGCGGCCAGTGTACCCGGAAACGCTCTGGAGAGCCGAGAACGAAGCGAGCGCCCTGCCCCGCTGCCGCTGCCGGGCCGCGCGGCGACCGCGGTGGTCATCACGCCCGGGCTCTGCCGGGGCTGCGGGACCTGCGTGGAAAACTGCCCGCAGGACGCCATCGCGCTGCAGCCGCGCGAGTCGGGGATCCCTGTCGCCCGCGTCGCACCGGCCGCATGCACCCTCTGCGGGCGGTGCCTCGCCGTCTGCCCGACCGGCGCGCCCGATGCCCCCTTCAGCGGACACCGGCAGACACGCGAAGCGCTGACGATCGCCTTTGCGCAGGAGCACTGCTGATGTCGCCGAGAATAGTCGTCTTCTCCTGCCAGTGGGCGCCGCACTACGCCTTCCAGAGCCTCTACCGCCGCGGACGCCGTGGCGAGGGCGACGGCGTCCGTGTCCTCACCGCCTGCGTCGGGCGCGTCGGCGAGGACCTCGTGCTCGAGGCCTTCCACCAGGGCGCCGACGGCGTTGCGGTTCTCGGTTGCCCTCCGGAACTCTGCCGCCATGGACTCGACCAGCAGCGGTTCCGCGACCGACTCGCCTCGCTGCGCGCCATCCTCGAGACGCTCGGCATTCCCGCTCGTCGCCTGCTCGTAGGCTCGTTCCACCCTCACGAGGCGGAGAAGCTCGCCGAAAGCCTCGAGCAGTTCAGCGCGGGGCTCGGCACCACGCCGGGAGTCGGCCGATGACGAGCCAGCTTGCGGCAACTCCCGTTCCGATCGACCGCCCGCAAGCCTTGCGGCGCGACCTCACCGAACTGGCACGCGTCAACGGTCTGCGCCGCTGCTACGACTGCGGCAAGTGCACGTCGATCTGCCCGGTGAACCTGGGCGGGGCCGGCTATTCGCCGCGCCGCCTCGGGCAGGATGCCCTCGAGAACCCCGGACCGGCCCTGCAGTCGGCACTCTGGGACTGCCTCACCTGCGGGGCCTGCCGCGAGATCTGCCCGGTCGGCGTCGACTTCCCCGGTTTCGTCCGCGAGGCGCGGGCGCTGCTGCCCGGCGATGCCGTGGCGCGCGAATGCAGCCACGGCGGGGCGATTCAGAACATCCAGCGGCTGACAGCGATCCCGGCTCGGCGCCAGGACCGCCTGCGCTGGGTCCCCGCGGCCGCATCCTGGACACAACAGGGCGAGACCTTGCTCTTCACCGGCTCGGCGCCCTACTATGACCGCTACTTCGATTATCTCGGGACGGTCGCGACCGCAGCCCCGGCCGCCGCGCTGCGCATCATGAACCGTCTCGACATCTCGCCGGTCCTCCTCGAGCAAGAGCGCTCCAGCGGTCACGACCTGCTCTTCGCCGGCGACCGAGAAGGCTTCACGCGCCTCGCACAACTCAACACGGAAGCGTTCCGCGCCGCCGGCGTCAAACGGGTGGTTACGACCTGCGCCGAGAGCTATCACGTCATGGCATTCCATTACCGGCGGGCCGCCCCCGGTTTTTCGCTGGATGTGCAGCATTTCTCGACGTACCTCGAGCGGGAGCTGGCAGGTCGCAGCATGGTTTTTCACCCGCTGCCAGGCCGCGCCACGTACCACGACCCCTGCCGCCTCGCGCGGATGTCCGGCGTCGTCGACCCGCCGCGCCGCCTGCTCGCGCACATCCCGGGCCTGGAGCTGGCCGAGATGCGTCACCGCGGCGCCAAGGCGCTCTGTTGCGGCACATCGGCCTGGGTCCGCTGCGGTGCGACGAACAAGGCGATCCAGCTCGCGCGCCTCGGCGAGGCCGTCGACACCGGCAGCGGCATCCTCGCCACCGCCTGCCCAAAGTGCGTCATCCACCTGCGCTGCGCCCAGGCCGACCTGCCGGC
>CAZEOK010000034.1:23091-27702 GCA_964513745.1 uncultured bacterium | reverse complement strand
TCCCTGGCGGGCTCAACGACCAGGCGCAGACGGTTCTCCTGGGCGGCCACCCAACCGTCGACCGCGAGCGTGCCCCTGCTGTAATTGACCCCGAGCTCGCCTCCCTTGAGGTCGAAACCGGCGTAGCGCAACCGCCCGGCGCGCACGGTGCTGCTGATCTGCGGCGCCTCAAGCGATCCGTGCACCCGACCGCGAAGAGAACCCGCCAGTTCGAGGCCTGCGATCGCGGGGAAATCGGCAAGATCGAAAGCGGGGCTCTCGAACTCCCCCTCGACAACATTCCCGTCGAGCAGCTCCCCGTGAAACGTCAGCGAGGTCGTCCCGCTGCGCAACCGCATCTGGGTGACGCCGAGCCGCCGCGCGGCGTAGGTCACGCTCAGGTCGGCCTCCTCCACCGTGACGGCCCGATAGCGCAGCGAGCCGCCGGAAACCTTCCCGTCGACCTCGGGGTCACGGGTCGTGCCGTGCACCCGCAGCCGCGCTCCGAGGTTCCCGTCGAGAAGCCGCGGATCGGCCCCGAGCAGGCGTGCGGTCTCCGGGAGCGAGAGCTGATGGAAAACCGCCTCGAGGTCGAGGTTTCCCGAAGGGACCTCTATCGTCCCGCTGAAAACACCGCGACCGCCGGGCCAGGCAACTGTGCCCTCGCTGAGCCGCACACTGCCGGCGGCGACGTTCATCCGCGCGCTACCCTCGATCCCCTGGACCGACCCGGCGGCGGCCTCCGCCAGATGCACCGCACCTGAGAAACGCGGGCCCTGCGTGTCGGCCGTGAAATCCCCCTCGAACCAGCCGCTGCCGCCAAGGGCGACCCTCTCCGCCGGCAGCAGCCGCCGCAGGTCGCCGACCGTGCCGCCGATGTGCCCGGCGGCGCCGACTCCGGGACTCCAGGAACCGGCACCGGAGACCTCGAGCGAGCGTGTCGTCCCCCGGAAGGATTGGACTGAAAGGCTGCCGTGATCGAGCGACGCCGCTGCCTCGAATGCGACCTCCTCGCCGGGCCAGGATGCCAGCGCGCACCTTGCAGCCAGGTGGCCGTTGCCCGATGCCTCAACTCCCGTCCCGGAGCCCTCCCAATGCAGCGCGCCCGTGAGTCCGGTCACCCGCTTCGCGAAATCGCCCGTGGTGAGCGGCAACCTGGCAAGGTCGATTGCGCGCGCTTCGGCATCGATCCGGTAGCGAAACGTGCCGCCGGAGAATTCAGCTTCGCCGGCGGAGGTCACGGCGCCCTCTCCGACGGGCAGATGCAGCCGTGACCACACGAGGCGGCCGCCACCCCACCCGACCTGTCCGCGAGCCTGCGGCCAACGGCGCCCCCCGAGATCCAGCTCCTGAACCGCGAGCGTGCCCGCTCCCGCCGGGTCTCGCCAGTTCCCCGTGATTTCCCCGTCGAATTGCGCAGCGCCTCCAACGGCGCCGGGGCGGCCGACCAGCTCCGCAACCTTCTCCAGGCGCGCCGCCAGCGCTCCCTTGAGCGCGAGGGCGCCCGAAGCATCAACCGTCCCGCGAAGCGTGCCGGTGACCGGACCTCCTGCGGCGACGACATCGCTCACCGTGAGCAGGCCTTCCTCGAGCGTGAGGTCGGCATCCACGCTGCCAAGCTCCACCCGCTGTCCGTCCCGCACGACCGCAAGACGGCCGGCCTCGAGGACGGCGCGCGCGGCGCCGCTCGAGACGAAAACCGAGAAATTGACCTCCTGGGCCACCATTCGCCTGCCGCTGCGCTCTGTCAGGTCGACCCGGCCGTCGACAATCTCGAGAACCCGCAGCGGGAACGGCGGCCGCAGGAAAGAGCGCAGGCGCTCGGCAACGCCTGGCGCAGCCCCCGGAACGCCCGTCTCCCCCGTCGACGCCGCGTTCGGCGTCGGGGCCAACGTCCCCTCCGCCCCTGGGGCCGAAGGCCGCGAGCCGGGGACCGCGCGCACGAAGAGACGCGGCCGCTCGATCACCACCCGACCGATGCGCTCGCGGCCGAGCAGCACGGCATAGGGATTGAACGAAATGCGGACATCCTCGGCAGTGAGCACCCATGGCTCCCCGCTGCGTTCGAAGCTGACGTGTCCGAGGGACAGTCCGGGGGGAAACCAGCGACCGCGCAGTTCGTTCGTTTGAAACTGGGCTCCGAAATCGGCAGCGAGCCGCTCGCGCAGGTAATTCGCCGCGCTCGCGCGCCAGAAGTCCCCCTGCCGCCAGAGAACGGTCGTCACCGCGACCAGGACCGCCAGAAGGCAGCCGAGGGTGACGACCCAGGGTCGAATGCGGCGCATGTCCGGCGGCGGCCTACTCTCCGTAGGCCTCGGGTCGCCGGTCGCGCAGGAAATTCCACTCCTCGCGGATGGCGGCCACGGTCGACGGATCGACCTCGGCGAGGATCACCCCGTCGTGCATGCCGCTCGGCGGCAACAGGAACTCGCCGTCCGGATCGATGCAGACGCTGCGTCCGTAGAAGTCCTGCCGCTCCTCGCGCCCTACGCGGTTGACGCGGAAGACGTAAAGATTGTTGACGATGGCGTTGGCGGCCAGCACCGTCTCCCACTTGCGGGTGGTCGCAAACGCCGCGGCGTTCGGAGCGAAGACCAACTCGGCGCCGGCCAGCGCGAGCTGTCGGGTCCCCTCGGGGAAGAAATTGTCCCAGCAGAGCTGCACGCCGAAGCGCAGCCCCTGGCTCTCAAACACGGGGAAGCCGTTGTCGCCGGGACGGAAGTAGTACGTCTCCTCCCACAACGGGATGTCCGGCACGTGCACCTTGCGGTAGCGGCCGAGCAGCCCGCCGTCGGGACCGATGACCACCGCGGTGTTGTAGCAGTTACCGTCCGCGGCCCGCTCGAACAGCGGGCAGATCAGCGTCGCGCCGGTCTCGGCGGCAAGCGGCCGCAGGGCGGTGAGCGTCGGTCCGTCCTCGCCTTCGGCAAGCGCGAAGTGGCGCTCGTCCCGCCCGCGCGGGAACCAGCCGGTCGACAGCAGCTGCTGATAGCAGACGACGCGGGCGCCGTGCTCCGCGGCCATGCGCCCGAGCGTGACCGCTTTCGCGAGGTTGCGCTCCCGTTCCTCGACGCAGGCCATCTGGATACCCGCCACCTTCACCTTCGCCATCGCCGCTCACCCCCGCTAGTATATTTCCCTGGCCTTTTGATACATCTGCTTCGACTTCTCGTACTGACCGAGCTGGAAGTAGGCTTCGCCGAGCCCGTACCAGGCCTCGCCGCTCTTCGGATCGGCATCCGCCGCCTGCTCGAGGTAACCGCGCGCCTTCTCCCACGACTGGGTCCGCAGCGCGATGCGGCCGAGCTCGAGGGCCAGGTCTCGCACCCCCTGCCGCATTTTCTCGAGAACCCGCTCGCGCTCCGCCAGCGCCCTTGTCTCCGCTGCGGCGCGGGCTTCCAGCGCGGTCAGGCGCTCGACGAGCAGCGCAACATCCGCCCGGCCCTTCGCGAGCTGTACCTCGCTCTCACGACGCCGCTCTTCCCGCTCGCCCGCGAGGGCCTGTGCCCCGCGCTCGCGCTCGGCGGCGATGGCGCGCTCGCTGCCTGCCCGCAGATCGGCAAGCGCCTGTTCGGCCTTCTCGCGCGAGGTCTGCTCGGCGCGCGCACGCCCCTGCTCCGCGGCAAGATCCTTCGCCAGCCGCTCCAGATCCTGCCTCCTGACCTGCGTCGCGGCCAGATCGGCCTTGACGCTCTCGACCTCGCTTTGTCGACCGGCGCGCTCCGCCGCCATGGCTTTCGCCGCCTGCTCCTTCTCGGCGAGCAGGGCCTGTTCGGCCTTCTCGCGTGCCGCCCGCTCGGTGCGCGCGTGCGCCTTCTCCGCGGCAAGATCCTGCGTCAACCGCTCCAGGTCCTGTTTCCTGACCTGCGTCGCGGCCAGATCGGCCTTGAGCTTGTCGATTTCGGCAACCCTGGCCTCGCGTTCGACGGCCGCTGTCCTCTCGGCCTTCTCGCGCGCGGCCAGCGCGGCAGCCGCCCGTGCCTTCTCCGCGGCCAGATCCTGCAACACCCGGTCCTTCTCCTGCCTCGTGAACCGACCCGCCTCCACGTCCGCGCGCAGCTGCTCGACCTCGGCGCGACGCGCATCGCGCTCGGCGGCCAGCGCTCGCTCGCCCCGATCGCGCTCGGCTCTGCGCTCCTGCTCCGCCCGGGAGATGCCGTCCTCCGCGGCGAGCAGCCTTCCCTTGAACTCGGCCGCCTCGTTCACCTTCCTCGCAAGCTCGTCGCGGGCGGCCTCGCTCGCCGCGAGCGCGGCGTTCAGGCGCTCGGTCTCCAGGCGGCGCGCCTCCCGCTCCTGGCTCGATTCGGTCTGCGCCCTGGCCTGGTCCGCCTGCAGACCCGCCAGGCGACGGCGCAACTCCTCGGCCTCCCCGGAACCGCGCCCGAGTTCGCGGGCGGTGGCCTGGGCGGCCGCGAGGTCGGCTTGGAGCCGCTCCTTCTCCGCGCGCAGCAGCGTCAGGGCAGCTGAGGCCTCGGCCCCTTCCCGCCTGCGCGCGTCGCGCTCCGCAGACAGCTCACCCTGCAGTCGCTCGGTGGTGCTGTCGAGCTCCCCGGTCCTGGCCCGCACGACGGCGGCCCCCTCCTGCGACGACGCCCCGTCGGCCCGCCGGCCCGGAGCAACGACGGGCGGCAC
>CAZEOK010000034.1:0-23081 GCA_964513745.1 uncultured bacterium | reverse complement strand
GCATTGGGCAGCCCACTCGGGCCCCATCTGCTCACACATCTGCTCCATCCAAGGCGAGTCGTGCATCGCGTCCATCGCCGCCCACGAGTTCGCCGCGCTGCTCGGCGACGGCTCGGTCCCCGAGCGGCCGGCGCCGAACGCGAACCCGGCGGCGTTCCGGCCGCGCCGCCAGGCACTGATCCGCGTTCACCCCGCGCCTGCTCCTCCAGCGATCGTTTCTCCTGAGTCACGGACTGCAGCCGCGCCTCGAGCTCCCGGTTGGCACGGGTGGTGTCAGCGACAATCTGCTCGAGCCGGGCCAGCCGCTGATTCGCGAATTGACTCTGCCCCTCGAGCAGCCGCCGCCGGGATTCCATTTCGGCGGTTGCCTGGGCCAGCAGCGTCTTGGCCTCGGCGTTCTCGGGGTTGACGGCAAGCAGGCGGTTGAGTTCCTCGACCGCATGACTCGCGTCTCCCGACTCGAGCGCCGCGCGGGCCAGGCCCAGTCGCGCTTCGGCGGGGCCACCGAGCTCCACCGCGCGCCGGTACTCCTTCAAGGCCTCCTCGCGCTGTCGGCCCTTGTCGAGGGCGAGCCCGAGATAGTAATGGTATGCGGCCTGTCCCGGGTCGATCGCCAGCGCCTTGCGGAAGTACTCCATGCCCTTGGGATAGTCCTCGGCGAGATAGCTGTTGGTCCCCAGCTCCGCCCAGGCCTGGGCAAGCTGCGGATTGACGTCGGTGGCGCGCAGGAAGTACTTCTCGGCGCGCGCGTAGTCACGAGCCTTCCGCGCCTCCTGCCCGGCTTTGATGAACTCAGCCTCTGCCAGATCGGGGCGACGCGACGAGAGCAGCCGGAACTCCTTGATCGCCTGTTCGGGCCGTCCCGTACGATCGTACAGGACGGCGAGGCCGAAGCGCGCCTTGTCATTGCCGGCGTTCGCCTCCAGAACCGCGGCGTACTGCTTCTCCGCCTCCGAGAATCGTCCGCGGTCCTCGAGCACCCGAGCCAGGTTCAGCCGCGCCTCGGCGTAGTCGGCCGCGAGAGCGACCGCCTCCTCGAATTCCCGCTGCGCCGGCTCCGGGCGGCCGGCGGCGGCAAGCGCGACCCCGTAGTTGTTGCGAGCTTCAGCCACCTTCGGGCCGAGGACGACCGCCCGCTCCAGGACTCTCAGGGCTTCATCGATCGATTCCTGCCGGAAGAGCTCGACTCCGAGCCGCAGCGTCGCTTCCATGTAGTCCGCGTCGAGGTTGAGCACCAGACGCAGCTTTTCGATGCGCGCTGCAGGCGCCTCCTCGAGCAGCGCCGCCCGGTAGGCCGCATAGGCTTCCAGGGACGTCGTGACGCCACGGGGGAAGCGGGGCTCGCCGCTATCGAGTCCCGCCTCGGCCGCCACGTGCCGGATGGCGGCCGCGACCAGGCCAAACGCCCTGCCGACAGGCTCGTCGCCGTCGTATGTCCGCAGTTCCCGGGCGGCTCCGGCGTCGAAAATTCTCACTTCCAGCGCCAGCCGCCCGCCGGCAAGCGTGCTCCCTCCGAGCACGGCGAGGTCCGCACCCGCCCGGCGGCAGATCTCCAGGAAAGCCTCCTGAGTCACCGTGGCGCTGGCGGCGAGCTCGCGCAGTGCGCCCTCGCGCGCGGCCCCTGACACCAGGCGCACGCCGCGCAGGGAGCCGAAGCCGTCCTCGAAGATTCCCCCGAGCGCCTTCGCCGACCACTCCTGGCCAGGCGTGCCGCTTGCAATGGGCAACAGCAGGATGGACCTCTGGGCCTCGCCCGCGGCTGCGTGGACGCCGGAATCCCGGCCCGAAAGCAGCCATACTGCAAGCGCGATTGCCCCGCACAGCACGCGCGAACGAGAAGGTCCCATGAGTTGCACCCGTTGAGCGTCCGGCCCGCGACCCTACTCCAGCTCCCAGGTCAACACGCGTCGCGAAGCTGCCCCCACCTCGGACACCACGAGCTGCAGATACCCGGGCGACGGGGAAAGACCTGCACGATCGAAGCCGAGAGGGACCGTCGCCTCGTAGATCAGCTCGCCGGGAGCGCCGGCGCCGAAACTGAAGACACGGCGGTCCTTCTCGTGTCCCGGCGGCAGAAAAGCCGGGACTTCACGACCCGAGCTGTCGCGAAGGCGGAAACGTCGGGCGACATCATCGAGGTAGGACGGGTACCCGGGGGCGAAATTCTTGAGGTAGACGGTGACATAGTGGGACGTGTCGAAGTGATAGGTGCCGAGGCGCCGTGCGAGCTCGGCCCGCCCCTCCTCGGCGCTCCAACCTCGAGAGCGCTGCTCGGCCTCGACTTCGGCGCGCAGCACCTCCTCGCTGCGAAGCGTGGCCTGCACGAGTACGCCCCCGGAGCCGTCGCTGCGCGTCCAGCGCTCCCAGACCTCGCGCGGCCCCGCCGCCTCAGGCGAAGCGGATTGCTTCGGACGCAGGGGCATCGGCTGACGTTGACCAACCACCGAAGGGGACGTGCCCCGCAGGGCCAGAACCGCGAGAACAGTTGCAAGGGCCACCGCGGCGGCCACCGCAGCCAGGGCCGCGGTACGCGATCGGCGTGGCGCCGGCTCCGGCGGCACGATCGCCGGCAGGTTGGCCCGTTCCCGGGCCGGCGCGGGGCCGCGATCGAGCGCGCTCTGGAGCAGTGTGGCTGACCGTCGCTCGCGCTCGACCGCCTCGTCGCTCGCGCGGTCGAACCGCTCCTGGAGAAAACGGCGCTCCTCGAAGGCGCTCTGCAGTCGGGCGGAGAGCTCGGCCTCGCGGCGCGCGTGATCAACGGCATCGGTCCTGGCCCGGGAGATCACCTCCTCGAGCAGCTCCTGGATGCGATGCAATTCCGCCGTCACCGTATCCGCCCCCGTCTCGGAGGCAACCCGCGCGGCAGCCTGCTCCTCGAGCAGTCTGATCTCCCGGCCGTGCTTCTTCTCGGCGGCCGCCAGATCTTCGCGAAGCGACGCAACCTCGCGCTCCCGCTCTTCGCTGACCTGGACCGCCAGCCCGAGCCGCTCGACAAGCTGCTGGCGCTCGCCTTCTCCCTGGTCGGCGCGCTCCCTTGCCTGCGTCCGCGCGAGCTCGAGCTCTTGCGCCGAGGCCTCGGCCTTCTCGCGCCAGCCCTGGATTTCGCCGGCAAGCCCGCTGTCGCGCTCACGCAGCAGACCGCTGAGTCGGTCGCGCTCCGCCTCCAGTTCCCCGGCACGATCGCCCGCAGCAGCCAGCTCCTGCCCGAGACGCTCGAAGTCGCCGGCGGCGACAGCCCCGGCAGCCTCGCGCTCGAGCTCCGTGACGCGGGTATCCAGAGCGGCTGCGCGCCGCTCGGCGACCTCCCGCGCTTCGCGTTCTCCGTGCAGCTCGGTTTCAAGGGCTGCGGCGCGCTCCAGCCGCTCGGCAAGCACCCGGCGCTCGTCCGCTTCACGGCTCGCGCGCTCCGCCCCCTGCGCCCGGATCAGTTCGAGTTCATGCGCTGCGGTCTCGGCCTCCCCGCGCCAGTGCCGGAGTTCCCCGGCCAGCTCGCTTTCGCGCTGCTCAAGCACGAGGCGCAGACGTTCGCGCTCCGCCGCAAACTCCCGCACCCGGTCCCCGAGCTCGGCCTCCAGCGACGAGACGCGAGCCATGACCTCGGCGACGGTGACCTCGGCTTCTTCGGCCATCGAGGTTCGTGCCGCTTCGCTTGCGCTCAAGCGCCCCTCAAGCTCGCTGCAGGCACCCTGGAGCCGCTCGGCGCGCTCGAGCAATTCCTCCGTCTGCGCAGCGGTCTCGGCGCGGGCTTCCTGTTCCCGCCGCTCGTCCCCATCCCGCGCCTCCCCCAGATCGGCAACTTCCCTCTCGAGCTCGGCCCGGCGGGCCTGAGCGGCGCGAAGCTCGGCCTGGATCCCGGCCGCCGACGCCAGGACCGCCTCGAGACGTCGCTCGGAGCTTTCGCGCAACGACTGAAGCTCCGAGGCGGACTGCTCGCGCTGGCGTGCCAGATCGCCTGCCGCCACTTCGCGTTCCGCCTGCGCGCGCGCCGACGTCTCTTCGAGCACGGCCGCCTGGGCGGCCACATCGGCCAGCGCAGCCTGCGCCGCGGCTGCCTGCTCGCGCCACCGGGCCAGATCGCCCTCGAGCGCCGCGATGCGAACCGTAGCCGCCGAGGAAGCGAGTTCCGGGGCCGGGCCGGACTCCAGGCCATGGAGCCGCTCCTCGATCTGCTCCTTTTCGACCAGGGCACGCTCCATCTCGCCGCGGAGCACCTCGTGCTCCGTGTTCGTCCTGTCCACGGCCTCGCGCAGCATGCGAAGCTCCCCGCGCAGCTGCTCGATCTCCTGGTCTCGTTCCTCTATCTCGTTCTGCGCGCGGAACTCGAAGTCCTCCTTCATGCGCAGCAGATTGTCGAGTTTGACCTCGATCTCGCTGCGCTTGAGCAGCTCGGCAGCAAGCGCCAGGGCGGAATTCTTGCTTGCCTCCTGCATGGCCCGACGCAGTTCCTCGTGCTCCTCCTGCAACGGCACGAGATCCCCAGACGGCACCGGGCGACCAGCCGCTTCGAGGCGGCGCTTGAGCTCCTCGACCTCGAGGAACTTGACTTCGAGCTGGTGCTGAAACTCCGCGCGCAGCTCCTCGACCTCGTTCGCGGCCGCCGGGGCGCAGCGGGGAGCGGGTGTCGCTTCGGGAGCGAGCGCAAGCATCCCGGCAACCTCCTCATGGCTGTAGGGCCTCACGAGAATGCCGTCGACGATCGCTTGCAGACCGGGGTGCTCCTGAAAAAGACGCTCGCGATCGAGCGACGAGGTGACGATGATCCGGGCCGCCGGGGTGAGCGCCCGCACGCGGCGGCAGTATTCGACGAAGTCCCCGGCCGGGTGGGCGGTCGATATGAGCACGAGATCGGGGCGCCACTCCGCAAGACGCTTGAATCCGTCGGCCTCGTAGCGGCTGACGGCCACCTGGAAACCGGCCAGGGAGAGTTGCTCGCGCACCTCGGCGGCCTGGGACGCCACATTCTCGAGGAGGAGGATCTTCCGTTGATGCATCGCCCGCCTCCCTGATGTCCCGGCGCTCACCAGGGACTGACGAACCGGATCGGGGCGCGGCGGCCCGGCGGGCCCCGGCTACTCCGTTCTGACGACCTTGACCACGATTGCGCGGTCCTGCTGGGTGACTACGTAGGAAATCCCCGGCGGGAGTACCTGCAGGGAGATGATGACCTTCTCGGGCTCGGCCTGCTCGACCGTGATCCCGCCGACAAGCGCCGATGAAACCTTGACGCTCTGGCCGATCGAGGCGTCTGCGCGGACGGGGAACAGCTCGAGCCAGATCCATTCCTTGGAGAGCCGCGAACCCGTGGAAGCGTTGTAGCTCACCGGCCCGCTGGTGGACAGCCGGACAAGAATCTGGTCCTTGCTCTCCTCGAAGGTCACCTTTTCGAGAACCTTGAGCGCGGGCCGTGCGGGCGGAGCGGGGGCGGTGGTCTTCGCCTCCAGAGCGGGCTTCGCGGGGGGAGCGGGGGCGGGAGCATTCGCTGGAGCCTTCGTGCCGGCCTTGGCCTCTTCCCGGGCGCGCTCGGCCTCCTGCCGTGCCCTGAGCGCATCCTCCTTGGCCCGCTTCTTCTCGGCGTCGTCCCTCGCCTTCTCGGCCTCCTGCCGCGCCTTGGCCGCGTCCTCCTTGGCGCGCTTCTTCTCGGCGTCGTCCCTCGCCCGCTGCGCTTCCTCGCGTGCCTTGGCCGCAGCCGCGCGCTCCTTTTCGCGGGCGGCATCCTCCGGCGAGACGGCCGGGGCGGGCGGAGCCGCGGCCTGGCGCTTGCGCTCGGCCACGAGCTTCTCCAGGGCCTCCTTGGAGAGGGCGGCGACGACCGAGAAGGACTCTGCGCGGTTGTACAGCAGGTTGACAGCGGCCTTGCCGCGGACGAACGCCGCCGGAGAAACCGAGGCGGGCGAGATCTGGCCGCGGCCGTCAGTGGAGAGCAGAACCTCGAGGCCGCGCAGGTCGTAATCCTCGATCAGGTTGCTGAAGCGGTCGAGCGCCTCGATCTGGGCCGGGAAACCCTCGCCGGCGACCGCCTCGGCGGGCGTGCTCACGCGGAAATGGTCCGGGTCGCCGGGTGCGACGAGAATGGCGTCGCTTTCGCCGCCGGCCTCGCGATTCTGCTCGCGGGCCGAAATGCGCAGCGCCTCCGCTTTGGTGTAGGTCAACGTCACGCGGGCCTGCCCGTTGCTGAACTCCTTGGCCGTCACGACGGCCGGCGCGAGCACACCCGTGCCGGAAGCCCGCAGGGCGATGCCGTCCCCCTGGGCCTGATATCCCGTCACGGGATTCTCGAACGCATCATAAGCCGAGATCAGGACGATGAACTTCTCTCCCGCCACCGCAGCCTTCGGGCCAAGGACGGTGAAGTGGTCGAGTGCCGCCGGGTTGACCTGGATGCCGGCGCTCTCTCCCGCGCTGCGCGTGCGCATCTCCTGAACGCCGACGCGGATCGTGCCGGCCTTGCGCGGCTGGAACGAATAGGTCGCCTCGCCGCCGCGGAAAGCGGGAAGTGTCTTGTCCGCGCCCGCGGCGGAGCCCGTCCCCAGGATCTCCACCCGGAGCCCCTCGCGGATGTCGGCCAGGTCGTCCTTGGTGTTGCCGAAGGCGTCCTGCGCGATGATCCGGGCCTGGAAGGGCTCGCCGGCGATCACCTCGCGCGGCGCGTTGACTACGAAGCGGTCGAGCCGGTTCGGAAGTATGCGGGCCTGCACGCTTGCCAGCGGGGTGCTGCCCTCGCCCTCGGTCACCGAGAGGTCGAGGATCCCCGCGCGCCGGCTCACGACCTTGACCGTGGCCCCGCCCGCGAACTCCTCGGACCGCAGCTTCGCCGGGACCGCCTCGCCGCCGCCGGAAACACTCACCAGGAACACGCCCGCCTTGCCGCGGAACTCGGTGATGAGGTTGCCGCTGGCGTCGAAAGGCTCGATGCGCACGAGAAAACTCTCACCCGCGAGAGCGGAGGGGGGGGCGGTGAGAACGAAATGATCAAGCTTGCCAGGTTTCACGAGGATCGTGGCGGCCCGGGACGCCGTGGCGCCAGCAAGCGCCAGCATCACCGTGACGGTCGCCGCTACAAGGACCGTCCGGCGGATCATGCGTCGCATCGGCTCTCCCCCGTTCGCCGCCCGCGGGCGGAACAAGCACCTAACGCCACGAAAAAGCTGCAAAAGCCTAGCATGCGGGGGAAAAACGTGTCAAGAACGATCTGCCGCGCCGATTGTTCATGCCGCATCCGACGCGCCGCAGCACTTCTTGTATTTCTTCCCGCTGCCACAGTGACAGGGATCGTTGCGGCCGATCTTCGGTGCCGTGCGGCGCACGGTGTGGACGACCCCCTCGCCGCCGCGCGACTCGCGCGGGGCCTGCCGGGAGACCGCTGCCGGGGAATCGTCGGCGGCTGCGGCTGCGACCTTCAGGTCGACGGCGTCGTGGCGCTCCTGGCGCGGGGTCTGTCGGCGGCGCACGGGCAGTTCCTCCTCGCGCACCGGCCGGGCCGCAAAGAGATACTCCACCGCCTCCTCGCGCACCCGCTGGAACAGGGCGTCGAACATCTCAAAGGCCTCCTGCTTGTACTCGGTCAGCGGATTCTTCTGCCCGTAGCCGCGCAGCCCGATCCCCTCCTTGAGCGAATCCATCGCGTAGAGGTGCTCCTTCCAGAGCGAGTCGATGATCTGCAACATCAGGAACTGGCGCAGCCGGGCCATGGCCTCCACGCCGAACTCCGCCTCGCGGCGCGCGTACTCGGCGCGGACGCGCTCCGCCAGGAACCCGCGCAGCTCCTCGCGGTGCTTCGTCGGCAGCTCGGCGACGATGCCGGCGTCCAGCGAGAACTGCTTGCGCAGGCCCACCGTCAGGGCCGCGGCCTCCTCGGCGTCGAGGAAATTGCCGCCCGCGGCGTACGGGGCGAGCAAGCCGTCGAGCAGGCCGTCCATGATCTCCTCGAGGTCCTCGCGCCCGATCTCGCCGGCGAGCACCTGGCGCCGCCAGGCGTAGATCACGCCGCGCTGCTCGCTCATCACGTCGTCGTACTCGAGCAGCTGCTTGCGGATCTCGAAGTTGTGGGCCTCGACGCGCTTCTGGGCGTTCTCGATCGCGCGGGTCACGAAGCGGTGCTCGATCGGCTCGCCCTCCTCCATGCCGATCTTGCCCATCAGGCCGCTGATGCGGTCCGAGCCGAAGATCCGCATCAGGTCGTCCTCGAGCGAGAGGAAGAAGCGTGAGGACCCCGGGTCGCCCTGGCGGCCGGAGCGTCCGCGCAGCTGGTTGTCGATGCGCCGGCTCTCGTGCCGCTCCGTGCCGATGATGTGCAGCCCGCCCGCGGCGACCACCTGGTCGTGCTCCTTGTCGGTGACGGCACGGAACTCGGCGAGGATCTCCTCGAACGACCGCCCCTCGGGCCCCTGTGCGGCAAAACGCTGACGCGCCAGGGCCTCGGGGTTGCCGCCGAGCAGGATGTCGGTGCCGCGGCCGGCCATGTTGGTGGCTATCGTAACCGCGGCGAGTCGGCCGGCCTGGGAGATGATCTCCGCCTCGCGCTCATGGTACTTGGCGTTGAGGACCTGGTGGCGGATCCCCTTGCGTTTGAGCAGCTTCGAGAGGTGCTCGGACTTCTCGATCGTGATCGTGCCGACCAGCGCCGGGCGCCCGGTCTTGGTGCACTCCTCGATCTCGGCGACGACGGCGTCGAACTTCTCGCCCTCGGTGCGGTAGACGAGGTCCTCCTGGTTGACGCGCCGCATCGGGCGGTTGGTCGGGATCGTCACCACGTCCATCTTGTAGGTCTTGTTGAACTCCGCGGCCTCGGTGTCGGCGGTCCCGGTCATGCCGGCGAGCTTGCCGTAGAGGCGGAAATAGTTCTGGAAGGTGATCGTCGCGAGGGTCTGGTTCTCCTCGGCGACCCGCACCGGCTGGCGGAAGATCCGGTTCTCGCGCGCCTCGACGACCTGGTGCAACCCCTCGCTCCAGCGGCGCCCGGGCATCAGGCGGCCGGTGAACTCGTCGACGATGATGACCTCGTTGTTGTTGATGACATACTCGACGTCGCGCTTGTAGAACTCCTTGGCGCGCAGGGCCTGGAGCGTGACGTGGCGCTTCTCCATCTGGTCGAGGTCGTGCAGGCTCTCGACGTTCCAGGCGCGACAGGCGCGGGTCTCGCCCTGCTCGGTCAGCGAGACGCTCTTGTTCTTCTCGTTGGCGATATAGTCGACGCCCTCCTCGAGCGAGGTGCCATCGAACTTGGCGCGCACCTCGTCCTTGTCGGTGATCCGCCGGCCGACCATCGGCTCGGCGAGCTCGACCGCCCGGTAGTAGATGTCGGTCGACTCCTCGACCGGGCCGCTGATGATCAGCGGCGTGCGCGCCTCGTCGATCAGGATCGAGTCGACCTCGTCGACGATCGCGAAGTGCAAGTCGCGCTGGACGTACTCGGCGAGCGAGAACTTCATGTTGTCGCGCAGGAAGTCGAAGCCGTACTCGTTGTTCGTGCCGAAGGTGACGTCGCAGGCGTAGGCGCCCTGGCGGGCGCGATCCTGCATGTCGTGCTGGATGAGGCCGACCGTGAACCCGAGGAAGCGGTAGACCTGCCCCATCCACTCGCTGTCGCGCTTGGCGAGGTAGTCGTTGACGGTGACGACGTGCACGCCCTTGCCGGGCAGCGCGTTGAGGTAGACCGGCAGCGTCGCGACGAGCGTCTTGCCCTCGCCGGTCTTCATCTCGGCGATCTTGCCCTCGTGCAGCACGACGCCGCCGAGGATCTGGACGTCGAAGTGGCGCATGCCGATCGTGCGCCGGGCGGCCTCGCGCACGACGGCGAAGGCCTCGGGGAGCAGGTCGTCGAGCGCGCCGCCGTCGGCCAGTCGCTGCCGGAATTCCGCGGTCTTGCCGCGCAGCGCCGCGTCCCCGAGCCGGCGCACCGCCGGCTCCTCGGCGTTGACGCGGTCGACGATCACCGCGAGACGCTTGATCTCGCGGTCGTTCCTGGTGCCGACGATCTTCCTGATCAATCCGAACATCTATAATCTCCTCAGTGCGTGATCAAACTAAAAGTATAACAGGTATCAACCCCATCTCGGGTGAAAATTCGACGCGCTCATTACGTGCCTCATTTCCCGTGCGTGCGGGAGCGGGGCGGTGCCGGGCGGGCGCCAGCTCCGCGCTCGACCGGAGCGTATCCACCCCTGCGCTCGAAGCGTGCAACTCGCCCCTGCGGGGCTCAGACAACACGCTTCGCCGCTTCGCGGACGCTCCGGTGCGGATGCTCCGGTGCCCTCGCGCTCCGCCACGCGCCCGCCCGGCACCGCCCCGCCCCCGCCTCAGGACCGTCAACACCGAAACGGACTGGATGGGCCCAAGTGTCATGACGCAAGAGAGCAGAACGCCGCAGATGAGTCCTTTTCAGTGCCCGTCACGGAAAGCGAGGCGGCAGGGGCTCTCCTGAGGGAGATGGCGCGGAGCCGCCGTAAAGCCCGGGAGCGCGACCGGGGCGGTCCCGCAGGGACGCGGGCTTGTTGTTTGAGCCGCAGGCGAGTTACAAGACCGCGAGCCCCGGGCGCACTCCCGGGCAGGCGGCGCAGACGCACGACCGAAGGAGAGCCCCCGCCGCCTCGCGCACGCAGGACGGACCAATCCCGTAACGCAGGCGTGCGGCGGAGATCGATCAGTTGATGATGTAGTCGGCGGGGTTGACGGGGACGCCGTTGCGCAGCACCTCGTAGTGCAGGTGCGGCCCGGTGCTCTTGCCCGTGTTGCCGACGAACGCGATGACCTGCCCGCGGCGCACCTGCTGCCCGGCCCGCACGATGATCTTCGAGTTGTGGCCGTAGCGCGTCAGGTAGCCGTACCCGTGGTCGAGCGAGAGGATGTTGCCGAAGTCGACCTTGCGGCCGACGTACGTCACGACCCCGTCGGCCGGGGCGAGCACCGGCGTGCCCATCGCCGTCGAGATGTCGAGGCCGCGGTGCCAGACCGCGTTCTGCGTGAAGGGATCGTTGCGGCGCCGGAAGCCCGAGGTCATCCAGCCGCGTACCGGCATGATCGAGGGGGTCGAGGCCAGCAGCGACTTGCGGTCTTCGAGAAAACTCACCAGCTCGGAGAAACCCTGCTCCTGGGCTTCCACGCGGCCCTTCATCCGCTCCAGGTCGCTGTCGACCTGGGCCGCGAGGTCGCTCTGGCGCACGTCCAGCCCGCTGACCATGTCCGCGAGACTGGTCTCGCCGCCGCCGATGCCGAGAAGGGACTCCTGACTGTAGTAGTCGCGGTCGAGGTCGAAGGCCGTGCGCAGTCGCGCCTCGAACTTGCGCAGGCGGGACATCCCGTTCTCCAGCTCGACGAGGTCCTGGGCGACCTGCGCCGCCTTGATCCGCAGGGACGCCGTCTCGGCGCGCAGCTGCGCCAGCTCGGAGACCCGGCTGCGGCTGCGTGCATAGTCGATGACCAGGAGAGCCAGCACGAGGGAGGCAATGCCGGCAGCGACGACGGCGCCCTTGAGAAAGCGCTCGCGCACCACGAGCTTGCGCACGCGGCTGTGGGAGCCCGGGACGATCATCAGGGTGTAGGAGCGCTCCCGCACCCGGGGCTCTGGTCGGCCCGACTCCCGCGCCTTCCGCTTCCAGAGCATCGCACCCCTCCGTTCGTGGGGAGATATTGTTAGGCATCCGCCGGCGGCTGTCAACCGGGCTGCCGCGCGAAGAAAAGCAGGGGGAAAAGCCCCAACCGCGGCGCAAAGCACGGCGGTCGGGGCGATGGTCCCCTGAAGAACTGAGGGAGGCTAGGCCTGGGCCTGCTTCGTGACGTTCGAGGCCTGGGGACCCTTGGGCCCGTCGGCTATCTCGAACTCCACGGCCTGGCCGTCGGCAAGCGACTTGAAGCCACTCTCCTGGATTGCCGAGTAGTGGACGAAGACATCGACGCCGTCGTCCTTCTGGATGAAACCCCAGCCCTTCTTCTCGTCGAACCACTTCACTTTGCCAGCGATTCTCATGAAAACCGGTACCTCCTTTTCCTCAGGATGCGTGCCACCGGACCTGCTCGGCGGGGAACTGGTGCGATTTCATTGGGGATATCAAATACCGATTCCGCAACACCCTTGTCAAGGGGGTATTTTGCCTTGACCCCGACTGCGCCGTTAAGGTAAAAAAGCGCCCATGATCATCGTCATGCGCCAGGGTGCCGCGAAGAGGGAACTCAACGAGGTCCTGAAGAAGATCCGCGATCTCGGCTACAAGACTCACATCATCCACGGCGTCGAGCGCGACGTCATCGGTGCCATCGGGGATGAGCGCGGCAAGGCGCGCCTGCAGTCGCTCGAGTCGCTCCCCGGCGTCGAGAAGGTCGTGCCCATCCTCAAGCCATACAAGCTCGCCAGCCGCGAGATCAAGACGGAACCGACGGTGATCGAGGTCGGCGGCGTGAAGATCGGCGGGGACGGTTTCGTGGTCATCGCCGGGCCGTGCTCGATTGAGAGCCGCGAGCAGCTGCTCGATGCAGCGAAGGCGGTAAAGAAAGCCGGCGCACACATCCTGCGCGGCGGCGCCTACAAGCCGCGCACCTCCCCCTACAGCTTCCAGGGGATGGAGGAGGAGGGGCTCAAGCTCCTCGCCGAGGCGCGCGAGGCGACCGGCCTGCCCGTGGTGACCGAGATCGTGAACCCCGCGGACGCCGAGATGATCGCACGCTACGTCGACATGTTCCAGGTCGGCGCGCGCAACGTGCAGAACTTCGCGCTGCTCAAGGTCCTCGGCCAAATCGACAAGCCGATCTTCCTCAAGCGCGGCATGATGACGACGATCGAGGAGTTCCTGATGTCCGCCGAGTACATCCTCGCGGAGGGCAACCGCCGCGTGATCCTCTGCGAGCGCGGCATCCGGACCTTCGAGCGCGCGACGCGCAACACGCTGGACATCTCGGCGGTTCCGGTGCTCAAGGGCATGACCCACCTGCCGGTGGTCGTCGACCCGAGCCACGCGGCGGGGCACTGGCAGTACGTGCTGCCGCTGTCCAAGGCGGCGGCCGCCGTCGGCGCCGACGGCCTGATGGTCGAGGTGCACTGCCGCCCAGAGGAGGCCGTCAGCGACGGGCTACAGTCGCTCAAGCCCGAGAAGTTCCGCGAGCTGATGCGTGAAATCAAGCCCTTCGTGAGGGCCGCCGGCCGGGAGCTCTAGAACCGGTCCCGGACACTCTCCCCTCCTCTTGGCTAGTGCCTCAAGCGGGAGCATCGTCGGTTAACCTCAGCCGTAGTTGGCGGTTTCGGGAGGGGAGGGCTTGGAGAGCCGCACGAGCATCGCATCGGCCGGTCTGGCGCATGCAATCGCGCACCTTAGCGGCTCCCAGCAAGTCTGCGTCGTCACCGAAACGCCCGACGAGTCGCTGGCGACCGTCGCGGGGCTGATCCGCGCTGCCGACCTCGGTCGTGACCGCTTCGCGATCCTGATGTCGGCGCCCCTCGCTGATGCCCTGCCCGAGGTGCTTGCCCACGCGGGCATCGGGCTTCCCGCTGCAATCAATTCCGGCGTGATCTCCCTCTCGAGCATTCCCCCCGGAACGGCCGATCCGCTTCAGACCGTTGCGTTGCTGCGCTCGGGTATCGAAACCCTCTCCGTCCCCTGTAACCGCCGCTTCGCCGTTGTCGACACCAGTCACCACTGCCTCGGTCGCGACCCGCAGGCCTCGCTCGCCCTGCAAGTCTCTATCAGGCGGCTCGCGGCCGACCTCGACGCGGTCCTGCTCTCGCTCTACGACCGTTCGCTGGTTGCGCCAGGGATCGTCCACGACGCGGTCAGCAGCCACCAGCTCGTTCTCGCGCACGGGGTGCTCGGGGAAAACCTGCACTGCGTCGCCCCGAGCGCCCTGATCGCCTGTCGCGAGACGCCGCTCGACGTCGACCAGCTGCTGAGCTCGCTCAACGAGCGACACCTGCGCGGGAATCGCGGCGAAGTACTGCTGGAAGACGCCGCGAGCCGCAGACTCAGCGAGGCCAACGAACTGCTGCAACGCGAGATCGCCCAGCGCGTGCGCATGGAGCACGTGCTGGCCGCATCCGAGGAACGCTACCGCCTGCTCGTCGAAGCACTGCCGGACTGCGTCTTCGTACACAGCGCGGGCGCCATCGTTTTCGTGAACCGGGCCGGGGTCGAAATGGTCCGGGGCGCGGGCCCGGATGATGTCGTCGGCAAGTCGGTGATGAGCTTCGTGCACCCCGAGAGCCTGCCCACGGTGTCGGCCCGCGTACGGATGATGCAGCAGCAGGGTTTACGCGCGCCGACGATGGTCGAGCGCTTCCTGCGACTGGACGGTTCCGACTTCTACGCCGAGGCCAGCGCGACCCCGCTGGTCTTCGAGGGCAAGCCCGCGATCCAGGTCGTGATGCGCGACATCACAGACCGGCGCCGGGCCGAGGCCGAACTCCAGTTCAAGTCGTTCCTCGCCGACAACGCCATCGACGGCATCCTGGTGCGCCGCGTCGCGGACGGCGAGCTGCTCTACGTCAACGGCGCGATGTCCGCCCTGACCGGGCTCGACCGCGAGGCGCTCGTCGGCAGCCGTACGCGCCCCTTCGTCCCGGAGGAGGAACGGGAGACCGTCGATCGTCAGATCGAGGCGATCGCGCGGCACGGGCAGGGTATCTTCGAGACGGTCGTGGTCTCCGTCGAGGGGAGGCGCCACCCGGTCGAGGTCCATTCCGTGGTTGTCAGCTACGGCGACCAGCCGGTCATGGTAAGCGTCGTTCGCGACATCTCTGAGCGCAGGCGCGCCGAGGCGCAGCAGCGGCACCTCTCGGAGCAACTCCAACGCGCCCAGAAACTGGAGGCCATCGGGACGCTGGCAAGCGGGATCGCGCACGATTTCAACAACATCCTCGCCGGAATCCTCGGCTACGCGGAACTCATCAGCTACCAGACCCGCGAGGGCGAGCCCTTCCACAAGGCGGCCGCGGTCATTGGTCAGGCGGCCGAACGCGGGGCGAGCCTGGCGCGCAAGATCCTGATGGTGGCACGCAAGGAGCGGCCGGAGCGCCAGTTCGTCGACCTCAACGCGCTGGTCGGGATCGCCGCCGACCTGCTGCGCAGGAGCCTGCCCGCGAACGTCGATCTCGTGCTCAGTCTCGACAAGGAGTTGCCGCTGCTCGCGGCGGACGCCGCGCAGATCGACCAGGTCATCATGAACCTCGCTACAAACGCCCGCGACGCGATGCCGGACGGCGGCAGGCTCACCATCGAGACTGCGCTCGCGGCGCCTGCGGAGGTCGTTGACGAAGACGAGGACAAGACTGCACCGAGCAGCGGCTACCTGCGCCTCTCTGTTTCGGATACCGGCGTCGGGATGGACGAGGAAACCCAGCGGCGCGTCTACGACCCCTTCTTCACCACCAAGGGGACGGGCCGGGGGACGGGGCTCGGGCTCTTCATCGTCCACACCGTGGTCAGCAACCACGGCGGGCAGGTTCGTCTCTACAGCGAGCCCGGACGGGGCACGCGAATCTCGGTCTATTTGCCCTTTGCACACGGCGAGGCCGTCCGGGAGGTGCGCCGGCAGGAGGACCTGCGGGGAAGCAGCACCGTCCTGGTCATCGACGACGAGCTTCCCGTCCGGGAGATCTGCAAGGATCTGCTGACTCCGCTCGGCTACACCGTGCTCACCGCCGGCGACGGCGAGGAGGGGGTGCGCCTCTACCGCGAGCAGCCGGGCCGGATCGACGTTGTACTTCTCGACATGGTGATGCCGAAAATGGAAGGGCGCGAAGTCTTCGAGGAGCTGCGGAAGATCCGGGACGATGCGCGGGTGATCATCTGTTCGGGGTACAGCCCGGGCGGCTTCACGGGCATCGAGGCGCTGATCGCAGCCGGGGCGCGAGGCTTCGTGCAGAAGCCCTTCTCGCTGCTGGCGGTGGGCACGGCGATCAAGGAAGCCCTGGCGGGCGCGGTCCCCCCCGGGGAGGGAAAAGGGCCGCTTCCAGCTCCGCCGGAATCCTCGGCCGCCCCTTCGCATTGAGGGCTGTCCCGACCACCAGAGCGCTGACCATTTCCTTGCGGTCCGGCAGCCGCCAGATGCGCTGCCGAAAGCCGATCCGCAGCGGCGAGATCCGCTCCGGCACGACGCCGACCAGAAAAACGTCGCCGCTGCGCAGCGGGAGTTTATAGTCGATCTCGACCCTGGTCACCACGAGATTGATCCCCTCGGCCGCCAGTTTGGCGAAATCGATGCCCAGAAACTTGAGGAACTCGTGCCGCGCGTGTTCCAGATAGTTCTGGTAGACGCCGTTGTTGACCACGGCCTGCAGGTCGCACTCGTAGTCGCGCACCGCCATCTCCAACGTGAACAAGTCCCGATCCATCGTTTCCCTCGTCGCCGATCGGCGGTCCGGATCAGCCCCGCAACCCAACGCCGAGCCGCTCCTTGAGCGCCTTGACGATCAGCTCGCGCGCCGGCAGCACGTCCTCCTCGGAAAGCGTGCGATCAGCGGCCTGGAATCCGAGCGTAAAAGCCAGGCTCCGCGTGCCCGCCGGCAGCGGCTCGCCGCGGTAGACGTCGAAGAGCCGCAGGCCCGCAAGCAGGTCGCCCGCTGCCTCGCGCACGACCTGCTCGACCTGCGCCGCCGGCATCTCCTCCGGGCAGACGATCGCGAGATCCTGCGTCAACGCCGGGTAGCGCGAGAGGCTGCGGTAGCGGCCGATGCCCGCGCCGGCCAGCAACGCCGCGGCGTCGAACTCGCCGAGCACCACCCGCCGCGCGGGCAGGTCGAAAACGTGGCGCAGCGCCGGGTCAAGCTCGCCGAAGGTACCCACCGTCTCCCCGCCGCGCGACACGACCGCAGCACGGCCGCTCTGGAATGGCGAGCCCGCGTAGGGAGCGAACGCCAGCGGACCGACGTCGAGCCGTTCGGCGAGCGTCTCAAGGACACCCTTGGCGTGGAAGAAGTCGAAGGGCGGGGGCGCCTGGTTGCCCCACCACGGCGGTGACGACGGCCCGCTGAGCAGCAGCGCCAGCCGCCGCGGCTCCTCGGGAAGCTGCTCCTCCGAGGGCAGGTAGACGCGCGCCAGCTCGAAGATCGCGACGCGGTCGACGTACCTGAGGTTGTGCCGCAGCGTCTCCAGCAGCCCCGGGAGGATGTGGCGACGCAGGTGCGTGCGATCCGCGGTCATCGGGTTGGCCAGGCAGACAAAGCCGCTGACGTCCGCCTCGAGGCCCAGACGCATGCACCAGGCGGGATCGGTCAGCGAGTAGGTGATCACCTCCGTAAGGCCGCAGGCGACAAGTGCGTTGCGCGCGCGGTCCTCGGCGTCCATGGCAGGATTCGGGCGCGGCGGCGCGAACTCGCCGGACATCGGCGCGCTCGGGATGCGGTGGTAGCCGGTGATGCGCGCGACTTCCTCGACCAAGTCGGCGGGGATCGCGATGTCCAGGCGCGTCGGCGGCACGCCGACCGCGAGATCCTCGCCCTGCACGCTCACGATGCAGCCGAGGGAGACGAGGATCCGCAGCACCTCCTGCCCGGGGATGCTGGTGCCGAGCACGCGCTCGATCTCCCCCCCGGGCAGCAGCACGGTGCGCGCCTGCTGCGGACGGGGGTACACGTCGACGATCCCGCGCGCAACCGAACCGCCTGCGTGCACGCGCATCAAGCCGGCGGCGCTGCGGGCCGCGTCCATACTCCCGGCTGCCGGGACCCCGCGCCCGAAGCGCAGCGAGGCCTCGCTTGGCAGCTTCTGTCCGATCGCGGTCACGCGGATGCTCGTGCGGTCGAACTGCGCCGCCTCGATCAACACGCGCCGGGTCTGGTTGGTGACCTCACTCTCGAGCCCCCCCATAACGCCGGCGAGCGCGACCGGGCCCCCGCCATCGCAGATCAGCAGCGTACCAGCCTTGAGCACGCGCTCGGCGGCATCCAGCGTGGTGATCGTCTCCCCCTCGCGCGCCGGACGCACCACGATGACCGGCGTCGCCGACCCCTTCTCGCCGCGCAGCTTGTCCAGATCGAAGGCGTGGAGCGGCTGGCCGGTCTCCCACATGACGTAGTTGGTGGCGTCCACGACGTTGTTGATCGGGCGGATGCCGGCCAGGCGCAGCCGGTGGCGCACCGCGAACGGCGCCGGGCCAATCGCCACGCCCTCGACGACCGCCGCGCAGTAACGTCCGCAGAGCTCCGGGCTCTCGATGCGCACGGCGACCAATTGCGCTGCGACGGCATTCCCTTCCACGAGGGAATCGGGTCGCTCAACGAGACTGCCACAACCCATCGCCGCGACCTCGCGCGCGATCCCGGCGAGGGAGAGGCAGTGCGCGAGGTTCGGCGTCAGCTCGACGTGCAGCACGGTGTCGCCCAGATAATCGACGAGCGGCGTCCCGGGCTGCGCGTCCTGCGACAGCAGCAGGATGCCGCCGTGCTCGGCGCTGATGCCCAGCTCCTTCTCGGAACAGACCATGCCCTCGGAGCGGACACCGCGGATCTTCGAGGGCTTGAGTACCGTGAAGCCGCCCTCCGGCGCGTAGGCATCGACGAGCCTCGCGCCGGCGAGCGCGAGCGGCACCTTGACGCCGGCCATGCCGATCGCGATGTTCGGGGCTCCCGTCACCACCTCGATCGAACGGCCGCCGCCGTAGGCGACGGTCGCCAGGGTCAGGCGGTCGGCGTTCGGGTGCTGCCGCACCGCGGTGATCTCGCCAACCAGAAGTTTCTCGCGGTCCCAGCCGGCGCCGACGCGCTCGACCTCGCCGACCTCGATGCCGGCGGCCGGCAGGCGCTCGAGCAGATCCTCGAGGGGAACGCCGATCGTCACGAACTCGGCCAACCACTTCAGCGGCACGCGCATCGCGCTAGACCTCCGCCGAGAACTGCGCCAAAAAGCGCAGGTCGTTCGAGTAGAAATAGCGGATGTCGTCGATTCCGTGCACCAGCAGCGCGATGCGCTCGGGGCCCATCCCGAAGGCGAACCCGGAGTAGACCGCCGGGTCGTAGCCGCCGTTCTCGAGCACCGCGGGGTGCACCATGCCGGCGCCCGCGATCTCGAGCCAGCCGCTGCCCTTGCAGATCCGGCAGCCCTTGCCGTTGCAGAGGATGCAGTCCATGTCGACCTCGACGCTCGGTTCCGTGAAGGGGAAGTAGCTGCCGCGCAGGCGCAGGCGCCGCTCGCCGCCGAACATCTGCTTCGCAAAACTCTCGAGCAGCCCCTTGAGCTGCGCCATTGTCACGTCGCGCCCGACCGCGATCCCCTCGACCTGGTAGAACATGAACTCGGAGCGCGCCGAGACGGCCTCGTAGCGGAAGACGCGGCCCGGCAGCACGACGCGGAAAGGTTCCGGTGCGCGCTGCTTCATTGCGTGGATCTGCCCCGGCGAGGTGTGCGTACGCAGCAACGTCGTGTCGTTGACGTAGAAGGTGTCCCACATGTCGCGCGCCGGGTGGTGCTGCGGCATGTTGAGCAGCTCGAAGTTGTACTGGTCGCTCTCGACCTCGGGGCTCTCGAAGATCTCGAAGCCCATGCCGTGGAAGATGCGGCAGATGCGCCGCAGGGTCTGTGTCGTCAGGTGCAGGCGGCCCGGGTTCGGCGGCGCGCCCGGCAGCGTGACGTCGACACGCTCGGCGGCCTCGGCGGCCCGGCGGCGCTCCGTCTCGAGGGCGGCTAGGCGCCGGTCGAAGGCAGCCTGGAGACCGGCCTTGATCTCGTTGGCCAGCGCTCCGAGGCGCGGCCGGTCCTCCTTGGGGACGGCGCCGAGCCTGGTCATCAGCGAGGCAAGCGCCCCCTTGCGACCGAGGTGCTCGACGCGCCAGGACTCGAGGGTCGCGGCATCGACGGCTGCGCCCAGCTCGGCGTGTGCGCGCTCCCCGAGCAAACGAATCTGCTCTTCCATGGCCTCCCTTTCGTGGAAAGTGCCGAAAATCCCGGGATTTTTACCATTTTCGGGGCGTCGTTGTCAAACGCCGGGCGATGGAAACCGGGCGCCAGGAAAACCCGCTCAGTGTCGCACCGCCAAAGACTGGGAGAAATTGTCGTGCTCAGTGCCACGCTGCCTGCGCAAGATCTCCCGAGGTCGGATTTCCCTGGTTTCGCGGCGCGCTCGCGGGCGTCTCGCGGACATCGCGAAACCAGGACGTGCGGGCCAGCCCCAGCGCCGCTACAATCCCGAGCCAGAAGCCCGCGACCACGTCGCCCGGGTAGTGGGCGCCGACGACCACGCGACTCGCCGCCACCAGCGCTGCGGCGCTGAACCACAGCACGCGCAGGCGCGGACACAGCAGGGTCAGCGCGCCGGCCAGCGCGCCGGCGGTCGTGGCGTGCCCCGAGGGAAAAGAGTTGTGCTCGTAACCGATCTTGAAAAAATCGAAGCCGTACCTCGATGGCTCGGTGAACAAAGCGATTGGACGCCAGCGGGCGACCACGCCTTTGATCAGATTGACCGTCAGACCCGAGATGACGATGGCCGAGAAGACGAAGAGCGCACGCTGCGCCGCCTCCTTGCGTCGCAGATAGAAACGCAGCAGCGGGTAGAGCAGCGTCAGACCGATCAGATAGGGGGCGGAACTCCCGAAGACCGTGACCCTCTTGAAAGCGACCATGATCTCCTGATGGGAACCGAGGCCGCGGGCCCAGGCGGCTGCCGGCCGATCGACAAAGTGGTAGCAACCGGCGATGACGGCACCCAAGAGGAGGGTGATCAGGAAATGTCGCCGGAAACCTGGCGGCAGGAAACTTGCACGGTCAACATTCACGCGTGAGAGAGTACCTCAGGTGAAAAGCCCGACACACGTTCGGGGCAAGATCCGAATGCCAATGGTCCCACGGCTGCGGCGTCCAGCGCGAGAACCGGCGTAACTCAGGCGTCGGGGAGCTGTCCCCCCTGGCGGCGGAAGACGTCAACGGAAGCCGCCGCGACCTCCGCGAGCATCTCCCTGCGCGTGAATTCGACCCGCTCGGTGGAGATGCCGAGAGAGGCGGCGATGTCCGCGGTGCTCTCGCCGCCCTGGAAATTGCGCTGCGCGATCGTCACTTTCATGTAGTCGTCGATGATGATCCGCCGCAGGTCGGGATCCTCGGCCACGATCCTTTCGCACGCCTGCGCGAAACCGAGCCCGGCGGCAAGCCCCTCGCGGATCGCGACGAAGCCGGCCTCGTGCAGACGCTCTTCCTCGGGGGTGAAGCCGCCGGTGGCCGCGCCTTCCGTGGGCGCGCTCATCGGGTCTGGCGGGTCACTTGCCGCCCTCCTTCCAGCCTTTCGAGAAGTCCTTCGCGGCCTCCTGCGACTTCTGCAGTCCTTCTTTGGCGACCTCGCCGCCTTTCTGGAGACCCTCCCTGGTGAGGTCTTTCGTCTTCTCGAGGCCTTCCTGGAGGAGCACCTTGCTCTTCTCGTAGGCCTCGCGGGCCTCCCGTCCCGCCTTCTCGCTGGCGGACTCCTGTTTCTTGCAGGCGCCGACGCCGAGCATGACAGCCGCGACAACGCCCAACGCGACGCAGCCCAGCACGACGACGCGCTTTCTTCCGATGCGGCTCCCCATCTCCGACCCTCCTCGCACGAACTGACCTTGATTGCGATGATTGTACCGCAGGTCGACGCCGGGTCCAAGCCCGCAGTATCCGAAACTCGGGAATCATCAAGCCCTGCCGCGCGAGGGCATCGCGCTCCGTCAGCATGCGCGTGATCACGGCACGACAAATCAGACAGCCGGCCCTCGGAGACTCGCACACTTGTCGCAGATATGAGATTCTCATGGTGTGGGCATGAAGATGAAGATTCGCTGGGTCCTTAGGAACCGTCCGGTCGGGGCCCTGCCGTTCGTCACCGTCAGAGACGGGTTGCCGCGTCGGCAGAAAGTACTGGTCTTCCTGCCGCATTCGGACGACGGCAGATTCATCGGCGCCACACTCTCTTTGATGAACGCAAAGGATGGCGCCGCCCCTCGCAACGACATGAAGATCGTACTGGTCTGCCCCGGGTACCGCAGCGTCGAGGGGGATCTCGCCAAGGCCGAGAAATCCCGGCTCCGCTGGGAGGAGGCTCTCCATTGGGGGGGGGTCCTCGGCTTCTTGCCGGATCAATTGGTCAATTTCAACGCAGTCAGAACCTACGAGGCGCGCCGCTGTGCGCCTGAGGACACGAGGCGCATGGACGAGTTCGTCGACCTCGAACGTCCGACGGTGATCTTCGTCCCCCACATCTCCGACGTCGCCCAGCACTCGAACTACAACACGCGGCGCCTGGCGCTCCATGCGGTCTCCCGCTGCCTGATCGGGGAGTGCCGGAGCCACCGGGAAGTACGGGACGTGCTCATCGTGGAATATCCCACGCTGCACGTGCCGATCCTCCCGCCGGCGGACCGGAATCTGATCGTCGTGATCGACGACCTCGCGCTCGCGCTGACGAAACACAAGGCGAACGAA
Organism: uncultured bacterium; assembly: GCA_964513745.1. Classification (GTDB taxonomy): domain Bacteria; phylum JAUVQV01; class JAUVQV01; order JAUVQV01; family DATDCY01; genus DATDCY01. The sequence goes on along the minus strand of CAZEOK010000034.1, from coordinate 729 downwards.
GCCCACCAGAGCCAGTGCTCGAAACTCTTCGACGTCATGGGCCGGTTCGTCGAGGCAGTCGACGCGCTGAGCAGCGCCGACGACGTCCTGCAGGCTACGCGCGGCGATCTGCCGACCGCGAAACACCTGGCCGGGATCTGCCTGAATCCCCGAGAGTCGCGGGGCGAGCACTTCGGGATCACGCGACTGAGGATCGCGCCGAACGTCGCGGGGCCGCTGCTCGTCGAGGAACGGCTGAAATTCCCACTGTCGGAGCCGGACGCCGAGCGCTGGTGGAGCAACGACAATGCTGAATAAAAAAAGGCCCGACGGCTTGTCCCGTCGGGCCTTATCAAGAAAATTCCCGGCGGCGTCCTACTCTCCCACCACGGTAACGCGGCAGTACCATCGGCGCTGGAGGGCTTAACGGCCGTGTTCGGAATGGGAACGGGTGTGGCCCCTCCGCCATAACCGCCAGGAAAGCGGTTCGGCGCTCGCTAGCACCCCGTCTGCGGCGTTGCCCTCCTCCTGGCTCCCTGCGGCGACCACCAGGTCGCCTCAGTCGCCGGATCGTCGGACGCCTTGCATACGGGGCACTATCGAGTACCTCAAATCAAACTCAGGCGAGGAGATCAGTGATGTTGAGTGTCACATTTACTAAAGACGAAATAATGGTCAAGCCTCACGATCGATTAGTACTGGTTAGCTGAACTCCTTACGGAGCTTACACACCCAGCCTATCAACCTCGT
>CAZEOK010000033.1:0-27818 GCA_964513745.1 uncultured bacterium | reverse complement strand
TCTTCAGCACGTCGCGGATCGTGAAGAAGTTGCCGAGGGACTTGGACATCTTCTCGTGGTTCACGTTCACGAAACCGTTGTGCATCCAGATCCGCACGAAGGGCCGGCCGGTGACCGCCTCGGTCTGGGCGATCTCGTTCTCGTGGTGCGGGAAGACCAGGTCCTTGCCGCCGCCGTGCAGGTCGACCTCCGGGCCGAGGTGCTTCATCGCCATCGCGGAGCATTCGATGTGCCATCCGGGTCGTCCCGGACCCCACGGGCTCTCCCACCACGGTTCGCCGGGCTTGGAGGACTTCCAGAGCGCAAAGTCCATCGGGTCCTCCTTGCGCTCGTCGACCTCGACGCGGGCACCCGCGAGCATCTCGTCGAGCTCGCGCCGCCCGAGCTGTCCGTACGCGGGAAAGGCCTTGATCCGGAAGTAGACGTCGCCGTCGACCGCGTAGGCCGTGCCCTTCGCCACGAGGGCGGCGACAAGGTCGATGATCTCGCGCACATGCTCGGTGGCCTTGGGCTCGACGTCGGCCGCACGCACGCCAAGGGCGGTCATATCGACGACGTACTCGCGGATGTAGGTTTCCGCGAGCTCCTGCCAGGGGACGCCGCGCTCGGCCGCGCGCTTGATGATCTTGTCGTCGATATCGGTATAGTTGCGCACATACGTCACCTGGTACCCGGCGTAGGCCAGATAGCGGCGCACGACATCGAAGACGAGGGCGCCGCGCCCGTGCCCGAGATGGCTCAGGTCGTAGACGGTCACCCCGCAGACGTACATGCCGACGCGGGGCGGCGCGATCGGGACGAAGTCCTCCTTGCGGCCGGTGCGGGTGTTGAAGATGCGCAGCGTCATGATCGCGGAAGCATCATACCCACGGGACGGAATTTGGCAACGAGAATCCGGCGAGGCCTCGCTTCGCGCGGCGACGCTGACACCCTTCGCGATTTCTTCCTTGCATCCGCAGCCCCGCTGCCACGACAATTCACGAGATGCGTCGCTGGCATGTCGTTCAGTGCAAGCCTCAACAGGCCGACCGGGTCGCCGGCCAACTCGTCGAGCTTCTCGGCATCGAGGTCTACAATCCGAAGGTCGAGGTCCGCACGGTGCGCGGCACCCGCAAGCTGACGCAGATCAAGCCGCTGTTCCCGAACTACCTGTTCGCGCGGATCGACCTGCCGCAGGAGTGGAAGACGATCACGTTCACCCGCGGCGTGGCCCGGATCCTCGGCGGCTGGGCGGATCCGCGGCCGATCGACGACGCGGTCATCGCGGCGATCCGGGAGCAGGAGCGCCGCAAGGATCGGCTCATCGCCTACTATCGCTTCCGCCCCCGGGAGTCGGTCGTGGTGCGCTCAGGGCCGCTCAAGGACGTCCACGGCATCTTCGACCGATACATCGACGAAGGAGGACGCGTGCGCATTCTGCTCTCGCTGATCGGCTTCGCGGCCGCCGTCGAGCTCGAGTCCGAACAGGTATCGAAGGTGTGACAGCCGCCGAGAAGACATCGGCGCAGCTGTGGTACCATTTGCGCCTGTCATGACCATCCTTCTTCAGATCCTCAGAAGCCTGCGGCCCCGCCAGTGGGTGAAGAACGTCCTGGTCTTCGCGCCGCTGATCTTTGCGCAGCAGGCGCTCGACCAGCACGCGCTGCTGCGCTCGGCGGCGGCGTTCGCCCTCTTCTGCCTCGCCTCCGGGGCAGTCTACCTGGTCAACGACCTGCTCGACAGAGCCAGCGACCGCGAGCACCCCGTGAAATCCCGGCGGCCGATCGCCTCGGGCGCCCTGCCGACAGTCCCGGCCGCGGCGGCCGGGGCCCTGATCGGCGCCGGGGCGCTGCTCGGCGCGGCGATGCTGGACCGGCAGCTTGCGCTCGTGCTCGGAACCTACCTGGTGGTGAACCTCTCCTACTCGCGGGTGCTCAAGCACCTGGTCATCCTCGACGTCATGACGATTGCCGCCGGCTTCGTGCTGCGCGTGCTCGCCGGCGGCATCGCCGTCGGCGTCGCGATCTCGTCGTGGCTGCTGCTCTGCACCTCGTTGCTGGCTTTGTTCCTCGGGTTCGGCAAACGCCGACACGAACTGGTGCTGCTGGAGATCAACGCCGCCTCGCACCGGCAGATTCTCTCCGAGTACAGCCCCTATTTCCTCGACCAGCTGATCGCGGTGGTCACGACCTCCACGCTCGTGAGCTACGCGCTCTACACGATGGACCCGATCGTGCACCAGAAGCTCGGCACGCCGTACCTGCCGCTGACGATCCCCTTCGTGCTCTACGGGATCTTCCGCTACCTCTATCTGGTGCACCAGCGGCAGGAGGGAGGGGACCCGTCGCAGATCATCTTCAGCGACCGGCCGCTGCTGGCGGACATTCTGCTCTGGGCCGCGACGGTCTTCGTCATCCTCTACCGCCGCTGATCAGCGGCGGGCGCGCCGGCGTACCAGACCGAGCACGGCGTCGAGCTCCTCGCTCCCCAGCAGCCGGCTGACGCCAAGATAGACGGCCAGGCAGAGCGACGCGGCCCCGGCGAAGTACGCCGATTTGAGCGCCGTGTGTCCACCGGCCTCCCAGAGCGGCCCTCGCACCAGCGCCCAGCCGACAAGGCCCATCAGCGCGGCGGCGAACGCGGTTCGCGCAAAAGAACGTGCGATGCGCCCGGCCTCGAGCCGGCCGAGCCGGCGGCGCAGCAGCAGGAAGAGCACCGCGAAGTTCACCGTCGAGGCGCAGGTGTTGGCAAGGGCGAGTCCAGCGTGGGCCAGCGGACCCATCAACGCCGCGCTCAGCGCCAGGTTCACCAGCACCGTCCCGACACCGACTTTCACCGGAGTGCGCGTGTCCTGCAGCGCGTAGAAGGTCGCCGTGACCACCCGGACGCCGACCACGGCCCAGATGCCGAAAGCGTAGAAAAGCAGCGCCTGGGCGGTCCCCGCGGCGGCAACCTCGTCGAAGCGTCCGCGCAGGAAGAGCACGTTGACGATCGGGCCGCGCAGCGCGATGAGGCCGGCCATCGCCGGCACCGTAATGAACAACAGCAGGCGCAGCGCGTACGAGAAGTCCTCGCGCAGCCGGCCGGTTTCGCCGCGCGCGGCGTGCTCGGAGAGCGCGGGCAGCACCGCCATCCCCATGGCAACCCCGAAGATCCCGATCGGGAACTGCACCAGACGCATCGAGTAGTAGAGGTAGGTGATGCTCCCCTGGGGCAGATACGAGGCCAGGATGTTGCTGACGAAGATGTTGACCTGCGCAACCGCCATCCCCAGCGTGGCCGGCAGCAGCAGCAGCGCCATCCGCCTGAGCGCCGGGTCACGGAAGGCCAACGATGGCGAGAGCCGGTAGCCCTGCCGGTAGAACGCCGGGACCTGGAAGGCGAACTGCGCGAGCCCGCCGAGCGCGACCCCCACCGCCACGGCAGCGATCGGCGGGCGGATCACCCCGACGAACGTGAGCACCACGGCGATGGTGACCATGTTGAGCACCGCCGGGGCCAGGGCCGGCACGAAGAAGACGCGCCGCGTGTTGAGCGCGCCCATGACGAGGGCCGCCAGGCTGATGAAGAGCAGAAACGGGAACATCACGCGGGTCAGCAGCACGGTGAGCGAGAACTTTTCCGGGTCGGCGAGAAAACCCGGGGCGATCAGCGTCACGATCTGCGGCGTGAAGAGCACGCCGACGAGGCAGATCGCGCCGACGACGACGAGCAGGAAGGTGAAAGTCACCCGGACCAGGCGCGCCGCCGCGACCTCCCCGTCGCGCTCCCGCACCTGGGTGAGCACCGGGATGAAGGCCGAGGACATCGAGCCCTCGGCAAAGAGCTCGCGCAGCAGGTTGGGAATGCGGAAGGCCACGAAAAAGGTGTCGGATACGCCGGTCGCCCCGAAGAGGCGGGCGAGGATCATATCCTTGACGAAGCCGAGAATCCTGCTGATGAGCGTGGCGGCCGACATCACGCCGGCGGCCGTGGCGATTCTTCCCTGGCGCTCCATGGGGCGCGATTCTAGCACGTGCCTCCGCGGGGACAGATTTGAAATCTGTCCCCAAACCCCGATTGACTCTCCGCCGCCAGGCGGGTAGGAATAACCCATGCTTCCCCACGCAGCCGCCATCTTCCTCTCGGCGTTCCTGCTCTTCCAGGTCCAACCTCTTGCGGGCAAGGAGCTGCTCCCCTGGTTCGGCGGGAGCGCCGAGGTCTGGTCGGCCTGCCTGCTTTTCTTCCAGGCGGTCCTCTTCCTCGGCTATCTGTACGCTCACCTGATCGGCACGCGACTTGCGCCGCGCAGCCAGGGCCTCGCCCACCTGGCGCTCCTGGCGCTTTCCCTGGTTTTCCTGCCGATCGCGGCCGGCGCCGCATGGAAACCCCCCGACCAGTCGCTGCCCGTGCCGCGGATCCTCGCGTTTCTCGCCGCGACGCTCGGCCTGCCCTACTTTCTGCTCTCGGCGAACGGGCCGCTGCTGCAGCGCTGGTACACGCTGCGCTCGCCCGGCGCCCCGTGGCGGCTGTACTCCCTGTCCAACGTCGGCTCTCTTCTCGGGCTGCTCTCCTACCCTTTCATCGTCGAGCCGCGCCTGTCGCTGGGCGATCAACGCGCCCTCTGGTCCGCGGCGTACCTGCTGTTCGTCGTCTCGGTCGCTGCCTGCGCCGTGGGACTCGTGCGCGCCGCGCCGCCGCTGCCGCCCGTGCCGGCGGGCCCGAGCAGGGCGCGAGACGACCGGGACAACGGCGGCGCGTGGGCGGCTCTCGTGCTGGCCCTCGCGCTCACCGGCTCGCTGCTGATGGCCGCGACGACGCACTACCTGTGCCAGCACGTCGCGGTGATCCCGCTGCTCTGGATCCTCCCGCTCTCGCTCTATCTCGTGAGCTTCATCGTCGTCTTCGCAAGCGACCGCTGGTACCGGCGCGGCCTGATGCTGCCGCTGCTCGCCGCGGCCACCGTCGGCGCAACCGCGACGCTCTTCCTCGGCTTCCGGATCAGCCTGCCCGCGCGCATCGCGGTGCTGCTCGGGCACCTGTTCGTCGGCTGCCTCGTCCTGCACGGCGAGATGGCGCGCCTCAAGCCGGCGCCACGCCGGCTCACCGGGTACTACCTGCTGCTCTCCGCCGGCGGGGCGATCGGCACGGCGTTCGTGACGTTTCTCGCGCCGGCGCTCTTCACGGGGTACTGGGAGTATCACGTCGCCCTCGTCGCCTGCTGGGGCCTGGCGCTCGTCGCGGTCCTGCGCGGCGACAGACCGGTGCCGCACCCCGGGCGTGCAAAGGCCGCCCTCGTCGCCGGCAGCGTCAGCCTGCTGGCCCTCATCGCCGCGCTGCGCTGGGACACGCTCGTCGCGATGGCACAGACCGTGCACGCCGAACGCAATTTCTACGGCTCCCTCCAGGTCATCGAGCGCGACGCGGAGGACCCCGCCCGTCACCGTTTCGAACTGACCAACGGGGGCATCCTCCACGGCGCGCAGTTCACTGACCCGCGGCTGCGGCGCCGCCCGACGGTCTACTTCGGCCCCTCCAGCGGGTTGGCTGCCGGCCTGCGGGCCGCGCGGGAGTCGGCGCGCGCCACCGGCCGGACAAGCGCGCTGCGCGTCGGCTGCATTGGTCTCGGCGTCGGCGTGATTGCGGCACACACCATCCCCGGCGACGAGCTGCGCTACTACGAGCTCAACCCGGCCGTGGAGCAGGTCGCGCGGCGGACCTTCAGCTTCCTCGCCGACGCGCCAGGCGCGATCGAGGTCGTCCTGGGGGACGCGCGGCTTTCGCTCGAGCGGGAACTCGCAGCCACCGGTCCCCGGCGCTTCGACGTCTTCATCGTCGACGCCTTCACCGGGGATGCCATCCCCGCGCACCTGCTGACCCGCGAGTGCCTGCAACTCTACCTGGCGCACCTGGCGCCGGGCGGGAGACTGATGCTGCACATCAGCAACCGCTACCTCGACCTGCGCCCGCTGGTGCTCGGCCTGGCGCGCGACGCCGGCCGCGAAGCGATCGTCACGGACAGCCGGCCGACGGACATCGCCGACCTGGCCGCCACGTGGGCGTCGATAGCACCGCAGGGCGCTTTCTCGGCGGAGGAGCGCACGATGGCCGCGGCGTCGCGACCGCCGGCCACCGGCCCTCTCGTGGTCTGGACCGACGAGTACAGCACGCTCTTCAGTCTGCTCTTCCGTGGGGATTGAGTCAGTGCGCCGACTCGCTGCCGCCGCGTTTCTCGCAACCGCCTTGTTCGTCCTGCCGCCCCTGCCGGCGTCGGGCACGGAGGATTTCGCGGCGTGCACCGGGCGCCCCTGCTCCCACTGCCACGAGAGCCGCTCCGGCGGAGGCTCGCTGACCGCGCAGGGCACGGTTTTCGCAGGAGCGGTTGCGGAAGCCGGGGAGGCTCCCGCGCCTGCCGCGCTGCGCCGCTACGCAGGCGCCGCGGTTCTGTTCGTCCACATCGTCACCGCCTTCTTCTGGTTTGGGACGATCCTCTATGTACACCTGATCTTGAAACCCGCCTACGCCGCGAAAGGACTGCCGCGCGGCGAACTGCGACTCGGCTGGGTCGGTATCGCGCTGATGGCCGTTACCGGGACGATCCTCACGCTGATGCGGATCGGCTCCTTGCACGAACTCTGGCAAACCCGCTTCGGGGTTCTGCTCTGCGTGAAGATCGTCCTCTTTCTCGTCATGGCAGCCACTGCCCTGCTGGTGACCGTGGTGATCGGACCGCGCCTCGGGATACGGCGAGTCAGCGGACCACATCCGGGCCGGGGGGAGTTCACCGCGGCAGATCTCGAACAGTTCGACGGCCGCGAGGGACGACGCACGCTCGTGGCGGTGCAGGGGAAGGTTTACGATCTCACGGCCAGCGGCAAGTGGCCCGGCGGTTCGCACTTCCAGCGCCACGGCGCGGGGAAGGAACTGACGGGGGCGCTCGCCCAGGCGCCGCACAGCGCCGGGAAGCTGTCGGCGTTCCCGGTGGTGGGGACGCTCGTCCCCTCCGTCGGCGACGGGCGCTCCCCGTGCGAGCGCGGTTTCTTCTTTATGGCGTACCTGAACCTGGGAATCGTCGTCGCAGTCCTTCTGGTGATAACCCTCTGGCACATCTGACGGACCACGTGACTCGCTGAACGCCCCGTTCACGTGCGGGCTGCGGGGTCCTGACGCTGCGGACCTCCGCCGTGCTCCCTGCGGTCCGCGCGACAGAGGCCTCCCCTTCGCGCCACCCCTCCGCCCAGCGCGTATTCCGTGTCAGCGAAATCCAGTGCGGTCTTCAGCGGGAACAGAGAGGCACGGGCCGGAGGCAGGCGCAATCGAGCCGGGACAAGGCACTCGAACGGCTCATGCGAGCCGGATTTGTCGGGGAGAGATATATCGTTCCGACAGGGCGTCACCGCCGCGAATGCGCAGGCGTACTGCAGTACGCCGCACAAGCGAGCGAGGATGCAACGCCGCCGGGGCGGAAAAGATCCCCCGACGGATCAGGCGCGGCCGAAGTCGTCGGCGAGGCGCTCGATATCGTCCTCGCCGAAGTAGTCTCCCCGCTGGACCTCGATGAAGACCACGGACCCGACGCCGGGATTGTGGACCCGGTGCGAGGCACCGCAGGTGATGTTCACCGAGTCGCCGGGACCCAGCTCGACATCCTGGCCGTCCACGCTGACGATTGCCCGACCCGAAACCATGTGCCAGTGCTCGCTGCGACGGCGATGGCGCTGCAGCGAGAGGCGTTTGCCGGGATGGACGGTGATCCTCTTCACCTTGTGGTCGGTGGCATCGGCGAGAATCTCGTAATACCCCCAGGGGCGATGTTCTTCCATGATGAATTACCGTAGCATGGTTCTGGGTAAACGGACAAGCCGTTGCCGGCGCAATCCTCTTCGCTTGACATACCCTTGGGGGGTACCCTATATTGACCTGAGAGTATGAAGACGTTGAACGGGGATCAGCGCGGTGGACATATCGCCCGGCTCCGCCGGATTGAGGGACAGGTGCGCGGCATCAGCCGGATGATCACCGATGACCGGCCCTGTGCCGAGGTCCTCCCCCAACTGCGGTCGGTCATCAACGCGCTGTGCCGGGTTCAGGACAATGTCCTCCACCAGTACCTGCGCCGCTGCGTGCGTGAAAGTCTCGACGCCGGGAGCGAGGAACGCGAGAGGAAGATCGAGGAGGTCTTCCTGTTGCTGGGGAAATACCGGGAACCGTAGGGAGAGACGCATGGAACAGTATCTCTGGATCGCACTGGTGATCGTCTGGGTCGGCTGGCGACTGCTGCGCGGTGGCGGCAGCTGAGGCTGCTGAACACGGCCCCCGTGCGGGGTCACACGAAGCACAGGACGATACCAGCGTTACCTGTCGAAGAAGGAGGGATCAGGGTGACTGGCGAGGAGGGGCAAAAACCGCCCGTGAGCGTCACCATCGGTGTCACGGGGATGCACTGCGCAGCCTGCGTGGCCGCCGTCGAGCGCGCCCTTGAAAAAGTCGACGGGGTCAGCGACGCCCGCGTGAACTTCGCCTCGGCGAAGGCGAGCATCGACTTCGATCCACAGCTGGTCACGCTCGGGAACCTGGAATCGGCGATCCGCGACGCCGGCTACGAGCCGATCTCCGAGAATGCGGGCGCTCCCGCCGGCGAAACCGCCGACCGCGAGCAGGAGGCGCGCCGGCACGAGATCACGACGCTGCGTTTCCAGTTCCTGCTCTCGGCAACCCTCGGGCTGCCGCTGCTTTGGCTCGGCATGGGAGCCCACCTGCATCTGCCGCTGCCGCCTCTCTCCAATGGCGCAATGGCGCTCGTGCAGTTTCTGCTGGCGACCCCGATTCTCGCCGTCAATTACCAGTTCTACACCCGCGGCATCCTCGCCGTGGTCAGGACGCGCACCTCGACCATGGACACGCTCGTCGCGCTCGGCACCGGCGTCGCCTGGCTCGACAGCGTCGTCGTCTCGATCTTCATCTGGTCGGGGCGCGCCGGCTACCACGCCCACCAGCTTTACTTCGAAACCGCCGGCGTGCTGCTGGCCTTCATCGTGCTGGGCAAGTGGCTCGAAGCGATCGCCCGCGGCAAGACCTCCGAGGCGATCCGCGCCCTGATGGGCCTGGCAGCGCGCACCGCGGTCGTGGTTCGCGACGGCGTCGAGGTCGAGATCCCTGTCGAGCAGGTGGCCGTCGGGGACATCGTGCTCGTGCGCCCCGGACAAAAGGTGCCGGTTGACGGCACGGTTGTCGAGGGGCACTCGAGCGTCGACGAGTCGATGCTCACCGGCGAGAGCATCCCGGTGGAGAAGAGCGTCGGCGACCGGGTGACCGGCGCGACCCTGAACAAGAGCGGCGCCTTCCGCTTCCGCGCCGAGCGCATCGGCCGGGACACCGTGCTTGCACAGATCGTCCGGCTCGTCGAACAGGCGCAGGGATCGAAAGCCCCGATCCAGGCGCTCGCGGACCGCGTAGCCGCCGTCTTCGTCCCGGTGGTCGTCTCGATCGCCTTCCTCGCGTTCGGTTTCTGGCTGTTCGCGGGCCACGAGTTCACGTTCGCCCTCAAGATCCTCATCGCCGTGCTCGTCATTGCCTGCCCCTGTGCGCTTGGCCTCGCCACGCCGACGGCGGTCATGGTCGGCACCGGCCTGGGAGCGAAAAACGGCATCCTGATCAAGAGCGCCGAGGCGCTGCAGCGCGCGCAGGCCGTGACGACGGTCGTCTTCGACAAGACCGGGACCCTGACCCGCGGCGCCCCCGAACTGACCGACGTCGTGGCTCTCGGCGCGGTGGCGCAGGGCGACCTGCTGCGCTTTGCTGCGGGTGTCGAGAAGCTCTCCGAGCATCCGCTCGCGGATGCGGTCGTGCGCGGCGCGACGGCGCGCGGCCTGGCGATCCCGGCCGCGGCGCACTTCAAGTCGGTCGCCGGCAAGGGCGTGCGCGCGATGATCGAGGGACGCGAGGTGGTCCTCGGCAACCGCGCGCTGATGGCCGAGCTGCGCTTCGACGTCACGGCGGCGGAGGCGCGCCTCGCGGCGCTCGAGGAGGCCGGGCGCACCGCGGTGCTCATCGGCGTCGAGGGGAAGGTCGCGGGGCTCGTCGCGGTCGCCGACACCGTGAAGCCCCACGCCCGCGAGGCGGTCGACGCGCTGCGACGGCTGGGTAAAACGGTCGTGATGATCACCGGCGACAACCGGCGCACCGGCGAGGCGATCGGCCGGCTGCTCGGCATCGACCGCGTGCTCGCCGAGGTGCGCCCCGAGGGCAAGGCCGACGAGGTCAAGGCGCTGCAGGCGGCCGGCGAGCGCGTCGCGATGGTCGGCGACGGCATCAACGACGCACCGGCGCTGACCCAGGCCGACATCGGCATCGCGATCGGGACCGGCACCGACGTGGCGATCGAGTCCGGGGACATCGTGCTGATCCGCGACGACCTGCGCGACGCGGTGACCGCGATCGACCTTTCGCGCTACACCATGCGCACGATCAGGCAGAACCTCTTCTGGGCCTTCTTCTACAACAGCATCGGCATCCCGGTCGCGGCCGGCGCCCTCTACAAGCTCGGCTTCCTGCTCAACCCGATGATCGGCGGGGCCGCGATGGCGTTCTCGTCGGTCAGCGTGGTGAGCAACTCGCTGCTGATGCGGAGATACAAGCGCCCGCTGTGATGCACGGTCGCGGAACCACATCCCTGCTCCCTGTTGCGATAGACGAAACTGCATGAGGCGATTGACCGATCGCCGGCAGGGGCCGAACGTCCTGCAGCCAATTGTCTCGCCCTCCTGCTGTCTTCTCAGGAGAAGGCCGGCCTCGCGCAGATCGTCGAGTAGCTACCAGTTCCGGGGTGGCCCTGCCTTGACAAGCCGGCACCGTCCCCCGAAACTCTGATCGACGGCAGGACCCGCGGACGGCTTTGCCCGCGACGGTCGGAAGAATCCCGCCTGCGCTGCGTCGAGATCCGGGATTCTCATCCGTTGAGCACGAGGTGGGTGCGAACCCGTTACTGCGGAGGAGGAGGGCGCCGCCCCCCGGTGGCGCCGAGTCTGCATGTCACGTCTCGGAAAGTTCGTCACGGCCGCCACCGCGGCGATCGTCGTCGGGGTGACGGCGGTCTTCTACGCCCAGCCCACCCTGCTGGAGCGCTTCGAAGAGAAGATCTACGACCTGCGCGCCAGGTTCGTGCGCCCGGCGGCCTCCCCTTCCGGGAAGATCGTCGTCGTCGCCATCGACGAGAAGAGCATCGCGGAGCTCGGACGTTTCCCCTGGTCCCGCACTGCGTTCGCCGCGCTCGTCGATCGCGCCGCCGACGCCGGGGCCGCGGCCGTCCTGATCGACGTGGCCTTCCCCGAACCGGAGTCCCCGCCGGCCGACGAGCAATTCGCTGCAGCCCTGAGGCGCTTCGGCCGAACCACCCTCTCCGTCGCCTTCACCCTTGCGCCGCGGGGAGACGTCGCGGCGGTACTCCACAACATTCCCGTCCTCCGCGCGGTCGCGCGCAGGGAAGCGCACATCAACCTCTCCCCGGACGAGGACGGCGTGGTGCGCTGGAGCCGGCTCGTCGTGGACCAGGACGGCACCCGCACCCCTTCCTTCGGGCTAGCCGCGGCCATGGAAGCGCTCGGGGCGCAGAGCGTGGCGGTCGAGCCCTTCGCAATTTCGGTCGGCGGGCGCGTGGTGCCCACCGACGGGAGGCACCGCGCGCTGATCCCGTACCTCGGCACCGCGGGGGTCATCCCCCGACACTCTTTCAGCGACGTCGTCGCGGGCCGCGTACCTCCGGAGCAGCTGCGCGGCCGGGTGCTGCTGGTCGGCGCCACGGCATTGGGAATCTACGACATGCGCGTGACCCCCTTCTCCAACAACACCCCCGGTGTCGAGCTGCACGCCCACGTCGCGGAGGGGATTCTGCGCGGCGATTTCACGCGCCGCGGCGGGGTCGAGGCCCTCGCCGACATCCTGGCGATCGCGCTCGTCGGCGGCGCGGTGTCCCTCGCGGCCGTGCGCCTGCACGCCAGCGCCGCCTTCCCGGTGGCGGTCGCGCTGATGATGGGCTACGCCGTCTTCGCGGGCGCGATGTTCCGCTGGGGGATGTGGGTCACGGTGGTCTACCCGCTGCTCAGCGGCATCCTCGCCTACGGCTCCTCCTCGTATCTGCGGTTCATCTTCGTCGACCGGCGGGCCCGCACGATCAGGGCGATGTTCTCGTGCTATGTCTCCAAGAAGATCGTCGACCAGCTGGTGCTGCACCCCGAGCTCGCGCACGTGGGGGGCGAGAGCAAGGTCGTCACGATTGTCTTTTCCGACCTCAAAAACTATACTGGTTTCTGCGAGAAGCGCACGCCGCGCGAGGTCGTCGCGATACTCAACGAGTACCTGGCGGCGATGAGCACGGTGATCATCGAGCACGACGGCACGCTCGACAAGTTCCTCGGTGACGGCATCCTCGCCTACTGGGGGGCGCCGGTCCCGCAGGAGGACCACGCGGAGCGCGCCGTGCGCTGCGTGGCCCGCATGGTGGAGCGGCTCGAGGAGCTCCAGCAGCAGTGGCGGGCGCGGGGGCTGGAGCCTCTCGAGAGCGGCATCGGCATCAACTCCGGGGAGGTCGTGGTCGGCAATCTGGGCGCCGAGGGGATCAAGATGGAATACACCGTCATCGGCGACAACGTGAACCTTACCTATCGGATTCAGAACGAGGGGCGGGCCACGAATCGTCCCGCCATGAGCGACGCCACCTACGCGCTGGTCAGGGACATCGTGGACGTCGAGCCGATCGGCCCCGTGACCGTGAAGGGCAAGCAGAATCCCGTGATGCTTTACGCGCTGCTGGGCCTGAAGACGCGCGGTGGGGCCGCGGCGGGCACGACCGCGGAGAAGCCCGGCCCATGAGACGCGGGGCGCTGGCCACCGTCGCCGTCCTGGCGGCCTTGCTGCAGGCAGAACCCGCCCGACCGTTCTTCCAGGTCAACTACGTCGCGTCCTTCCCGGCAGGCAAGCCGGTCGCCGTCGCGGTGGACGACGAGGGCACGATCTACGCCTCGCAGAAGGACAACACCGTCATGGTCATCTCGCCGCAGGGAGCGCTGGTGCGGGTCCTGGGCGGGGAAAAGGACGAGCGCGGCAAGCGCCTGCTCGACGAGCCCCGGCACGTGAGCGTCTCGGGGGGCAGAATTTACGTTGCCGACGCCGCCCTGAACATGGTCCAGGTGTTCGCCGCGGACGGCAGCTTCATCGAGAGCGTCGGCAAGCGCGGCGAGGAGGGAGGCTTCGACGGCCCGCAGGGAGTCATCGTGCGCGGCGGCGTGATGTACGTGGCCGACACCGGCAACGACGCGGTGCAGATCATCGGTCCCAACGGTGTTTTCATGGACCGGTTGAAGGACGTCCCCTCCGGTGACCGCGTGCGCAAGCCGACCGACGTCGCGGTTGCGCCCAACGGCAACATCTTCGTGCTCGACGCCAAATCCGAGTGCGTGCGGGTGCTCACCCAGCGCGGCCAGCAGGTCCACAAGCTAACGGGGTTCGGGGAGCCGGTGGGAATCGGCATGGACGCGGACGGTTTCTACGTCGCGGACAGTGAACGCCGCAAGATCGTCCGCTACGACCTCAACGGCGTCGAGGTCTCGGCCTTTGGCTCCAAGGGCAAGGGGGAGGCGCAGTTCCTCGAGATCACCGGCGTGGCGGTGGACGCCTACGGCAAGGTCTACGTCTCGGACCTCGAGAAGGGCACCGTGAGCGTATTCCTCCCGGAGCAGCGCATGCGGCGTGCCTCCCAGATCAGGCACGCCAACGCCGTGCGCTGGCTCTCCGAGGTGCCCGAAGTCGTCGCGCACAAGGTGCTCGCCGGCCGCAACGGCAAGACCTACGCGGTGAGCGCGGCACACGACGCGATCCAGGTCATCAGCGACGGCGCACTCGTGCGTTCGATCAAGGTGCCGGGGTGCGAGCCGGTCTCGGTCGCCCAGGACGGGGAGGGCCGGCTCTGGGTGCTGGACGGCAGGAAGGAGCGGGTCGTCCTGATCGACGACGAGGGGAACATCCAGCGCCAGTTCGGCGGGGGGGGCGGGAAGGACGGCTACTTCGACGATCCGCGCGACATCGCCGTCACCAGCAAGGGGATCATCTACGTGGCGGACCACGACAACGACCGCGTCCAGGCTTTCAGCCCCGACGGGCTATTCCTCAACGCCATGGGCAAGGAAAAAGGCGGGGTGGTTTTCCGCGGCCCGATCGCCATCGCCGTCGCCCCGCTGGACTGCCTTTACGTGCTCAGCGACCGCGACAGGACCGTGACCATGTTCGGCGCGGACGGCATGCGGATCGGCAAGTTCGGGGGCAAGGAGACCTTCGAGGAGCCGGTCGGCATCGCCGCCTCCCAGACCGAGATCTTCATCCTCGATCGCGGCTACCGCGAGGTGAAGGTCTTCAACCGGGAGGGCGCCTACCAGCGGCGCTTCGCAGGGCGCGGCGCGGGGCGCGGTGAGTTCGAACAGCCTAGCTCCATCGCCCTGCGTGACGAGGTCGAGGTCATCGTTGCCGACACCGGGAACAAGAGGATCCAGACCTTCGGCATGATCTACACGCCCCGGGCGCCGCGTAAAACGACGGCCAAGGGGGGCATGCGCGCGGTCACCGTCTCCTGGGAGACGAGCCCCGACGTCTACGCGGGCGAGTACAAGGTGTACCGCAGCGAAGGGGCGACTTTCACGCAGATCGCCACCGTCGCCGGGACGAGCTACGAGGACACGGGCCTGGCAGCCGACACAAAGTACGAGTACGCGGTGTCGGCGGTGGCACGAGGGGGCAACGAGGGCGAATGGAGCGAGACGGTCTCCGCCGTCACGACGAAATATGCACCGAGCGCGCCCCGGGGGCTGGTGACGAGGAGCGGGGACTGGAACGTCGATCTCGCGTGGGACGCCAACCCCGAGCCCTTCGTCCGGGAGTACGTGGTCTCCCGCGACGTCAACGGCGTCGCCACCCGCGTCGGCAGCGTGACCGAGCCGCGGTTCACCGACAACACCCTCGAGCGCGACACGGCGTACCTCTACTACGTCTCCGCCGTGAGCACCGACGGGATCGAAAGCGACCGGACAGTGATCAAGGCCGTCACGAAGGCCGCGACCCGGCCGCCGGTCGAGATCGAGATCGTGCAGATCAGCGACGTCTTTTCCAACTCCTACAAGATCTACGAGAACGAGGGGATCGGCATCGTCCGCGTCGTGAACAACACGCCGGAGGTGATCTCCCAGCTCAAGATCTCGTTCACGATGCAGAACTTCATGGACTTCCCCTCGGACGTCGCGCTCGAGAGCGTACCGCCCGGCCGCAGCCTGGACATCGGCATGAAGGCCGTCTTCAACAACCGCATCCTCCAGGTCACCGAGGACACCCCCGTGCAGGTCGAGTTCCAGGCGACCTACTACCGCGGCCAGAAACCGATCTCGGTTACGCGCAGCCACACCATCACCGTCTACGACAAGCACCGGATGATGTGGGACGCGCGGGGGCGCTTCGCGGCCTTCATCACGCCCAAGGATCCCGCGGTCCTGGAGTTCGTGCGCTCCGTCGTCACCCAGTACGGCGAGGCGGACAATCCCCTCGTGATCGCCGGCGTGCTCTTCGACGGCCTGGGGGCGATGGGGATGAAGTACATCGCCGACCCGAGCAACCCCTATCAGCTGACCTCGGGCAAGACCGACACGGTGGACTACGTCCAGTACCCGCGCGAGACGCTCGCGCGCAACAGCGGCGACTGCGACGATCTCGTCGGATTGTTCGCCGCGTCCCTCGAGAGCCTCGGCATCCGCACCGTGGTCCTCGATGTGCCGGGGCACATGTTCATGATGTTCTCCAGCACGATCCAGGATGGGCCGGGGGTCGACACCATGGACGGGATGTTCGTCCGCCACGAGGGGCAGCTCTGGGTCCCGCTGGAACTGACCCTGGTGGGCCGACCGTTCATGACCGGCTGGGAGGCGGGGAGCAAGCTCTGTCTCTCGTGGGCGGGCCGCGGGCTCGGGCAAATGGACATCCGCCGCTCCTGGGAGCGCTTCAAGCCCGCCAGCATGCCGCCGGCGGACCAGGGCGTGCGCACGATCGCGCGCGCGGTGATCGACCAGCAGTTCGCCGCTGAAGTCAGGACGCTGCGCAAGATCTGGATCAAGTACAAGGGGTACCGTTTCGTCGAGGCGCTGCGGCGCAACCCGGCCGACGCGCTCGCGCTCGCGCAACTCGGCATCCTCTACGCCCGGGACGGCGAGTTCGACGAAGCCCTGACGCTGTTCGGGAAAGTCCTGGACCTCGACCCCCGCAACGCTGCGGCGCTCAACAACCAGGGAAACGTCCGCTACCTGCGCGGGCAGTACGCGGAGGCGGCGGCGGCCTACGAGTCGGCGGCGGGGATCGATGCGCAGGACGCGAGCATCATGGTGAACCTGGCGCGGGCCTTTCTCAAGATGGGCGCCAAGGACAGGGCGGTCGAGGCCTTCTCCCGGGCGGTCGCGCTCGACCCTTCGGTGAAGGAAAGAAACCGGGGCATGGCAATCGAGCTCTCCGGAGCCTGGTAGGCAGCCGGGGGGGAGGGAAAAGGGGGGAGGACGAACATGAATCATGCATCTCGTGTGCTGGTGGTGTTGGCGTGCCTGTGGCTGCTCGCCGGGGCGGCGACGGCCCAGGAAGAGAAGAAGGCGCCGGATTTCTGGAGCGCGCTCCGCGCCAGGATTGAAGCCCTGGTCCCCGTCAAGCAACCGGGGGAGACCACGGCAGTGGGGGGGGTGCGCGGCGCCAAGAATGGGGATGCCGAGGGCCTGTACTGGAAGGGCGACCAACAGTCGCCGGTCGTGGTCAGCGAGGCGGAAGCCCTCGCGTTCCGCCAGGCGATGGATCTGGTCGCGGCGGGCACGCGCGCGGAGGCGCTGGCGCGCTTCGAGCAGTTCCTCGTCACGTACCCGGAGAGCGGCATGAGGAAGGACGCCGTGGCCGCCATCGAGGAGCTCAAGGCGGGACGCTAGCATGATGGCGAATGCGGCGGCCGGCACCGACATCCTGAGAGACAAGAATGTCTTTTTCGGGTTGAGCGACGAGCAGCTGGAGATGATCGCCGGGCTGTGCCGGCGCGCGGCCTTCGGTCCCGGGGAGCCACTGTTCCGCGAGGGCGACCCGGGGGACGCCCTGTACATCGTCGAGTCTGGTAACGTCGAGCTGTTTCGGACCAGGGAGGACGGCACCAGGGTGACCCTCGCCACCGTGGCCGCCGGGGCGCTTCTCGGGGAGATGAGTCTCGTCAACATCGAGCCCCGTTCGGCCACCGGTGTCGCAGTTGGGGAGACCAGGGTCATCGCGCTCAGGAACAACCACCTCGCGGAGCTCCTGAGAGAAGACAAGGACCTCCTCATCACCCTGCTTCTCAACATCACCCGCATCCTCTCCAAGAGACTGCGGCAGGCGGATCAGAAACTCATTTAGCAGGTTGCGGCAGATGTGCCTTTCTCAGCAGCCTGTGCGGAGGTGTATATGACAGTGCCCGGTGAGGCCCGCGCGGATGCCCTTCAGGCCCAGCTCAATTTCAAGGAGCAGTTGACCGATATCATCAACCGCATCCACGGTGCCCGGGACGCCGCCGAGATCCTGGTGGAGATCGGGCCGAAGCTCTCGGGGCTGCTCGGCGGCGAGCGCACGACCGTCTACGCCGTCGACGCCCGCAGCCAGCAGATCTACAGCCTCTACAAGGAGGGCGAGGACCTCAAGGAGATCCGGGTCCCGCGCGCCTCGACCTCGCTTGTCGGCCACGTCGCCATGACCGGCCAGACCATCACCATCCGCAACGCCTACGACGCCGCGGAGCTCTCGCGGTATCACCCGGAGCTGCGCTTCGACGCGAGCTGGGACAAGAAGTCGGGGTTCCTGACAAAGCAAGTGCTCGCCTGCCCCATCCTCTACGAAAAATACCTGATGGGCGTGCTGCAGGTCCTCAACAAGCGCAGCGGCGAGGCCTTCGCCGAGCAGGACATCGCGGCGGCGAAGGAGGTCGCGAAAACCCTCGGCATCGCACTCTACAACCAGCGGCGCCTCGCACCCAAGCGCGCCCCGAACAAGTTCGGGCAACTCATCGACCGGGGGGTCATCTCGGCGAAGGACTTCGAGGACGCGGTTACGTACTGCCGGATGAACAACCAGCCGATCGCCGAGACGCTGATCGAGAAATACAAGTGTCCGAAGGACGAGCTGCTCGCCAGCCTCGCGGCCTATTACAACTGCGCCTCGTTCAGCTTCGACGGCTCGCAGCGGATGCCCGAGGCGTTCCGGCAGCGGCTGAAGCCGGAGTTCCTGAAAAAGCTCGGCGCCGCGCCGGTCTCGAAGCCGGGGGGCGTCGTGCAGATCGCGATCGAGGACCCCTCCGACCTCGCCACGGTGGACACGCTGCGCATGATGGATCTGGCGCCGCGGCTGGAGCTGCTGGTCGCCTTCAAGAAGGACATCGTCGATTTCATCAATGCCTCGTACCAGGTGTCCGCGGACGCACAGGTCAGGACGCGTGACGTCTCCGAGATCCTCACCCAGCTCTCGGTGGACGACGTGGGCGCGGAGGCCGCGCCTCCGGAGGGCGACCTGGTGAACGAGAGCGACAGCGCCGTCGTCCAGTTCGCGAACCAGATGATCATCGACGCCTACGGCCGCAACGCCTCCGACATCCACGTGGAGCCGGGAGGCAGGAAGCTCCCGACGAAGATCAGGTTCCGCATCGACGGCGACTGCCAGCTCTACCAGGAGGTCCCGGCCGCCTACCGCGCCGCGCTCGTCTCGCGCCTGAAGATCATGGCCAACCTCGACATCTCGGAGCGGCGCCTCCCCCAGGACGGCAAGATCCGCTTCCGGATGGGGGACAAGATGATCGAGCTGCGCGTGGCGACCATCCCCACCACCGGCGGGGGCGAGGATGTCGTGATGCGCATTCTGGCCGCGAGCAAGCCGCTCCCGCTCGAGGAGATGGGCTTCTCCGACAACAACCTCAAGCAGCTCAAGGAGCTGGCCGAGAAGCCGTACGGGATCGTGCTCGTCGTTGGCCCCACGGGCTCCGGCAAGACGACCACCCTGCACTCGGTTCTCGGCTACATCAACACGCCGGACATCAAGATCTGGACCGCCGAGGACCCGGTCGAGATCACCCAGCCGGGGCTGCGGCAGGTGCAGATGGCGCCGAAGATCAACCTGACCTTCGCGAACGCGATGCGCGCGTTCCTGCGCGCCGATCCCGACGTGATCATGGTCGGCGAGATGCGCGACCAGGAGACGGCGGCGATCGGCGTCGAGGCCTCGCTGACGGGCCACCTCGTGCTCTCGACGCTCCACACGAACTCGGCGCCGGAAACGATCTCCCGCCTGCTCGACATGGGGATCGACACGTTCAACTTCGCCGACGCGCTGCTCGGGATCCTCGCCCAGCGGCTCCTGCGGCGGATCTGCAAGGACTGCAAGGAAGCCTACCACCCGACGGCCGAGGAGTTCGACGCCCTCGTCGCAGATTACGGCCGCGAGTACTTTCCGAACCTGGGCGTCTCCTACACGCCGGAGTTCGTGCTCTACCGGGGCAAGGGTTGCCCGACATGCGCGAACACCGGCTACAAGGGGCGCGCGGCCATCCACGAACTGCTCGTGAGCACCGATCCCGTCAAGCGGCTCATCCAGCGCAAGGCGCCGGTCGAGGAGATCAGAAAGCAGGCCATCGCCGAGGGCATGCACACCCTGATGCAGGACGGCATCGAGAAGGCGATGAAGGGCCTGACGGACTTCACGCAGGTGCGGGCGGTCTGCATCAAGTAGCCCGGGCCTCCCGGACCGCAAGGCCCGCGGGGTGGGCCTTACGCCTGCAGCAGATCCCGCGCCGCCGCCAGCACCGCAGCGGGCGCGATGCCGTCGAGACAGTCGCGCTGCTTGCGCCGGCAGCGCGTCCCACCGTGCACCGTGCAGGGACGGCAGGGAAGGTTCCTGCTGACCACCCGCACCCGCGCGCCGCGGGGGACAAAGCCGAAGGCCTCGTGCGTGGGGCCGAAGATCGCGACCACCGGCGAGCCGACCGCGGCAGCCAGGTGCGCGGGGCCGGAATCGTTCGCGACCACCACGCGCGCAGTCTTCAACAGCGCCGCCAGACCCAGAAGACTGGTGCGGCCGGCGAGCAGCGCGGCGCCGCCGGGGATGAAGGCGCGCACCGCCTCGGCGGCCTCCTGATCAGAGGCGTCGCCGGCGACGACGGGCTCGAGCCCCGCCGCGTTGCGCAACCCGGCCGCGACCGCGGCAAATGAAGCGGGGGACCAGCGCTTGTTTGGCCAGCGGGCGCCGGGGAGGACGACCGCGCAGTTATCGGGGTCGCGGACTCCGGCGGACGCCAGCAGCGCCCTCACCGCCGACAGCTCGCCGGGCGCGACGATCAGCTCCGGAACGGCGTGCTCCGGCGAGATGCCGAAACGGCGCAGCGGCGCGAGGTAGCGGTCGATCACGTGCGGCTGCGGCCCCTCCATCCGCTCGCGCATCCACCCCGCGGCCCAGAGGCGGCGCAGCAGCGCGTCCTTGCGGTAGCTGAACCGGTGGTCGGCGCGCAGCGCCCGCAGGCACGAACGGCTGCGCAGCGTGCGGTGCAGGTCCAGCGCGAGGTCGAAGCGGCCGAGCCCGCGGCAGGCGCGGCGCAGCGCCGGGAGGCCCGGCCCCGCCTCCTCGAGCGTCACGACTCGATTGATCCCGGCCTGCCCCTCGAGCAGCGGCCGATAGACGCCCTTCGTTAGATAGACGACCTCGGCGGCGGGGAACGCCTCCTTGAGGCAACGTGCGACCGGGAGCGTGAGCACCACGTCGCCGAGCGAGCTGAAGCGAATGATGATGGCACGGTTCATCGGACCGCCACGCGCGCACCGTCGCGCAACTCGTTCGGCGGATGCAGCACGACGCGCTCGCCCGTGGCGACCCCGTTGACGATTTCGACTTCGGAGGCGGTGCGATGGCCGGGCTCCACGGGCCGCAGGCGCGCGCGGCCGCCCGAGACCGTGAAGACCCCCCACTCCCGGCTCGCCACCTGAGCCGACCCCGGCCCGGACGTTGCAGCCGGCAGACGGAAAAGCGAACTCGCGGGGACCTTGAGTACCGCATCCGCCGACCAGGTGACGATGCCGGCCTCCACCCGGTAGCCGTCGCCCAGGGGGCCGGGCGCTCCGACGGGATCGGCGATCACGTTCACCCGCTGCTCCTCGACGCCGAGAGCCGACACCTTCGTGAACGCGGCCGGCTCCACCACGCGCACCGTCGCGGGGAGCGTCCCCTCCCCTCCCCACCCGGCGAGGCTCACCGGCATCCCGGGGCGCACGCGCACCGCGTCGGTTGAGAGCAGTTCAACGACGACCTCAAGCCGCGAAGCGTCGCCCACCTCGAGGATGGGCGTGCCGGCGGGGACGACCCGCTCGCTCTGTTCGAACACCCGCAACACCCGGCCGTCGACCGGAGCGCTCAACGGAAAACGCCGGCGCTCGTCGGAGACACCCCCCTCCCCCGCGAGGAGCGCCGCCCGGGCGACGGCAACCTCGGACGCTGCCGCCTCGACCCGGAACCGGGCGGCTTCCGCCCCCTTGACCGCCGCGGTTTCGACGCTCCTGGCCTGCTCGAGTTCCTGCAGCGCGCTGTAGCCCTTCTGGTAGAGCTGGTCGGCCCGCTCGCGATCGCGCCCGGCCTGGGCCGCGTCCGCCCTGGCGCGCGCTAGGTTCTCGACGGCTTCGCGACGCAGCGCATCCGCCGCCCGCAGCCTGCCCTCGGCCGCCGCTTTCTCGCGCGGATCGAGCGGCGCCAGGTGCAGCACGGCAAGCACCTGCCCGCGGACCACGGGATCCCCGGCCTTGAGGACGACGCGATCGAGGCGCCCGGCGGTCGGCGCGGCCAGCGTGTAGCGATCGCGGGCGCGCATCCGCCCCTCCTCGTCGACGCTCACCGCAAGCGGCCCGGTGACGGCGGGGGCGGTCTCCACGGGGAGGGGCCCGGGCAACAATGCGAGAACGGCGGCTGCCAGGGCCGCCACCGACAGCAGAACGAGGACAAGACGGCGGCGAGTGATCTTCACGCCGCCCTGCCCCGGCCTTCCCGCCGCGCCATTGGTCACTCCCTTGTTTTGAGCACCGCCACCAGATCGAGTTTGCGTATGCGTCCGGCCACCATGATACCCGAGAACAGCGCCGCCGCCAGCGTCACCAGGAAGGCGAACGCGAAGGTCTCGCGGGAGAAGACCAGCGGCATGCGGTAAAGGTCCGAGGCGACCGAGAGGACCAGCAGCGCCGCCGATCCCGCGCCGATCCCGAAGCCGAGGGGGATCGCGGCCAGCGTGAGCAGGGCGTGCTCTCCCAGCAGGATCACCGCGATCTCGCGCCGGGTGAAGCCGAGCACCCGCAGCGAGGCCAGTTCGTGGCCGCGCTCGGAGAGCGAGATGCGCGCGCCGTTGTAGACGATCCCCAGGGCTATGATGCAGGCGAAGGTGATCAGCACGGCATTGCTCGCTGTCATTGACTGGGCGATGGTCTGGTAGAAGCTCGCGAGCATGCTCTCGCGAACGGCGACTCCCGCGACCGCCGGAGTGCGCTTGAGCTGCTCGGTCAGTTGCGGCAGGGACGCCTCGTCGGCGGCGAGAAAGGCGCCGGAGACCGTCCCGCCCTCCGCAAGCAGTCGGTTGAGGGCACGGATGTCCATCGTTGCGTTCAGGCCGATCAGGTCGTCCACGGTCGCGGCTACCCGCGCGAGGCGGACGATGCGCCGGCCCTCGAGCACCTCCACGGTGACTGGGTCCCCGGGGCCGACCCCGAGAAGCCGGGCGAGCGCCTCGGTGAGCACGAGACCCTCGGAAGGGACCTCGACACGCCCGAGCGTGCGCGTGACGAGCCGGCGCAGCTCCCCGGCGGACTCGATGCCCATGATCTCGACCCGGCGCGCGCGGTGACCGGCGACAAGACGCACCGGCACGGCGCGGAACGGCTCGACCAGGCGCACGCCCGGCAGGTGCGCGAGGTCGTGCAGGACCGAGGCGGAGCGCGGCTGGCCCAGGATCACCGTCACGTCCTCGCGCTGGGACTCCCGGAACTGGATGCGCACCATCCAGTCGACGACGTCGCCGAAATAGCGCGTGAGCACCAGGATCCCGACCGCGAGCGAGATGCCGAGCGTCGAGAGCAGCGCCTTCGCGGGGCGGCGTCCGAGGTTGCGCGCGATCATCAGCACCGGCGGCGAGAGCAGGCGGGCCAGACCCGTGCGCTCGAGGAGCCCGCGCGAGTAGCGCGGCGGCGACCCGGGACGCATCGCCTCGGCCGGCGGGATGCGCACGGCGCGCCGCACCGCGGCTGCCGCGCCGAGGAGGGCCGCGGCGGCGCTGATTGCCGCGGCGAACGAGATCAGGCCCGGCGAGACGGCGAACAGCATCTCTGGGAAATGGAAGAAGCGCGCGTAGAGCTCGGCCAGATACGCCGCGAACCAGAGCCCGAGCAGCGTCCCGGGGACGGCGCCCGCCAGCACCGCGGCCAGCGCGATGCCGAGATAGTGCGCGCCGACCGCCGCGTTCGTGTACCCGAAGGCCTTGAGGATCGCGATCTGGTCGCGCTGCGACCCGACGAGGCGCGAGAGCACGACGTGCACGAGGAAGACGGCGACGCCGAGAAAGATGAACGGGAGGTAGAGGCCGGAGAGCCGGTCCTGAGCGATCTCGTCCGAAAGAAAGCGGTTCGAAAGTTGCAGGTCGCGGCCGTAGGCGCCGAGACCGCCGTAACGCCCGAGCAGCCGGTCGATGCCGTCGATCAGGGGGGCGGCAGTGGCCCCCGGGGCGAGGGCAACCGAGACGTCGTTGAACGATCCCTCCAGGTCAAAGAGCGGCCCCAGCGCGTCCCGTCCCATCCAGAGCACGCCGAAGCGGCGATTGTCGGGGAAGACCTCGATGCCGCGGATCTCGTAGACGTACTCCGGGGAAAGGGCGATACCGACCAGCGTGAGGCGCTGCCAGCGCCCGTTGATGACCGCGCCGAGGGTCGAGCCGATCTCGAGCCCGTTGGCCGCGGCGAAGCCCTCGCTGGCCACCACCTCGCCCGCGACTCCCGGCTCGACCCAGCGCCCGCGCCGCAGGTGCAAGTCGTTGAGGATCGGCGCGCGCCGGTCCGGCACCGAGACGAGGCGCCCCGTGGCCGGCTCGGCGAGGCCGGGGACGTCGAGGACGACCTCGGCGACGATGCGGGTCTGCACGATCGCGACACCGGGCAGGTCGCCGAGCCTTGCCGCAACCGACTCGGGGACGCGCGTCGCATGCGCGAAGACATCCGCGAAGCGGTAGCGGCGATAGTAGTCGGCCTGGCCGTCGACGAGCGCGGTGTACGCCGAGCGCATCGTGACGAAGGCGGCGATGCCGCACATCACGACGGCCGCGACGGCGATGACCTGCCCGCGCAGGTGCCAGAGGTCGCGCACGAGCTTGCGGTTGATTGCTCTCATGTTCCCATGCGGGCTGCTGGGTCCTGTCGCTGCGCACCCCCCTCGGTGCTCGCGAGGCGCTCCGCGCCGCCATGGTCCCCCGCTTCGCGCCACCCCTCCGCCGTCCCATTGCTTCCTGAGCGGGGGCAGATTTCAAGAGATGGGGACGGATTTATGTTGCTGAAAACAAATCTGTCCCCATTTGTCCCGACTGCCTCGGGCAGCTTGGTTCGCATGATGTCACCAGGAGAGGTCAACCGGCGAGATGCGCGACGCGTTGGCGGTGACCTCGACGATCTCGCCGCTGGAGATCCGGATCACCCGATCGGCCATCCCCGCGATCGCGGCGTTGTGCGTGATGACGACGGTCAGCGTGCCCAGCTCGCGGTTGACGCGTTCGAGCACCTCGAGCACGAGTTTGCCGGTCGGGTAGTCGAGCGCACCGGTCGGCTCGTCGCAGAGCAGCACGTCCGGGCGCTTGGCCACTGCGCGCGCGATCGCCACGCGCTGCTGCTCCCCGCCGGAGAGCTGCGCCGGAAAGTGGTGGAGGCGATCGCCAAGGTCGACGAGCCGCAGCGCCTCGGCCGGATCGGTCGACGAGGTGGCGATCTCGGTGACGAGCGCCACGTTCTCGAGCGCCGTCAGGCTCGGGATGAGGTTGTAGAACTGGAAGACGTAGCCGACGTGCTCGCGCCGGAAGCGGGTGAGCTCCGCGTCCCCGGCCGTCGTGAGGACATGGTCGCGGTAGAGGACCTCGCCGGCGGTCGGCACGTCAAGGCCGCCGAGGATGTTCAGCAGGGTCGACTTGCCGCTGCCGGAGGGGCCGAGGAGGACGACGAACTCGCCCGTGAAAAGGTCGAGGTCGACGCCCCGCAGGGCGTGCACCTCGACCTCCCCCATGCGGTAGACCTTGGAGATCTTGTGGACGTGGAAGACCGCCTCGCGCGGGCCTGGCGATCCTTGAGCCTGTGCCACGGAACACCCCCCCCGTGCGGGCTGCGGATCCTGACGCTGCGGACCTCCCCTCCGCGCCACCCCTGCGCCCAGACCGTGGGACCGTTCGTTCCCGTGCGGGGCGCTTACACCGCGGAAGCGATTCCCTCAACAACAGGCTGATGCTCTTTAGGTACTCCCGGGACGTGGGGCTGTCAAGCGGCCGGGGACGCGTGCACCGCCAGCCAGACGCAGGGCGGGTCCTCGCTCGTCGCTTCCACGCGGTGCCGCACGTGCGCGGGAATCAGCAGCCAGTCCCCCGGGACCAGTTCGGCGATGGAGCCGTCGTCGAAGCGCAGCGTCGCGCGGCCGGTGAGCAGCGCAACCCACTCGTCCCCCGGCTGGTCGTACCACTCCCCCGCCGGCGTCGCCTGACCCGTGGAGACGATCCGCTCGACGCGCGCACCCGGACGATCGAGCAGAATGTCCATCGTTTCACCCACGTTGTGGTTGGCACGCACGTCGAAGAGCGAACCGCGCAGCATCGTCCGAGCCATCGTGGAAACCCTCCGCCGGGGCGCCGCAGATGGGCCTTGACCAGCAGCCGGCTAGAAGCGGTAGCCTGCGCCCAGGGTGGCCAGCACCGCGTTCATGTCGACACCACCGCCGTCGGGGAATCGCCACCGGCCATCCGGTCCGCTCATCGTCACGTCGCCGGTGAGTCCGGCGACCGACTCGTACTCCACGCCGAGGGTGGCGAACCAGCGCGGCGCGAAGGCCCAGGTCGCCGCCACACCGAGCCCGACGTAGGTCCCTCCGGTGAATTCCCCCTCGAAACGCGTGTCGCGGAGATTATGATAATCGCTGTCCGACGCCGAGACCAGCGCGCTCAGCAACAGATGGCCGTCCACGGAAAGGGTCGGCGTCGTCCAGTCCGCGCCGATCCCCAGGTAAGGAATGGCGTACTGCTGCTCGTATTCGATGACCTGCACGCCGCTCTCGAAGCTCCCCGAGGAGTCCCGGAACTCGGCAACGGAGTAGACATATGTCCCCCCGCGCGCCGACCAGCGCCAGAGATCGCTCTTGAAGCCGAAAATGCCGCGCAGGGAAAAAGGTCCAGAATGCAGGGCCAGAACGCTCAAGTTCAGGTCGAACATCGTCCCCGCATCGACGCTGGTGTCCGGGTGGAGCGACTCGTGCGTCCAGTTGTCATCACCCGGGTCCAGGGACAGGGTTTCGGCGTCGTCATAGATCCAGTCACGATCGACCATCATGCCGCTGCCCTCGTTGATCGCCGACCAGACGCCGAGATCGACGCGCCACCGGCCGCCGAAGCCGGCGGAGGCCTGTACCCCGGCCACGGCGATATCCTCGAGGTCCCAGGTCAGCTCGCTGATCTTGAACTTCCGGCCGAGCGGATAGTCGAAAACCAGCTCCGAGGCGGTCCCGGAGAACTGTCCGACGGAAACCCCGAAAGAGACGAAGCCCCCGTCGCCGGCCGTCCGGAGCGACCAGGGACCGGTCGCGCCCGAAGCGTGCATTGCCAACGCGGGCTCCGCGGCGAACGCCCCGAGAGCCGAAGCAACCAGAACGCTCACCAGCCGGGACCGGTATGATCGGCGCATCAGGACCCCTCCCACGATCGTTGCCCCCGCTGCGGAGAAGCCGGGAAACGCGGCCTCTCCGCAGCTTCGCGGTTCACCCTCAATAGCGATAGTGATCGGTCTTGTAGGGTCCGTTCTTGGGCACGCCGATGTAGGCGGCCTGCTCGTCGGTCAGCCGGGTAAGGTTCGCGCCGATCTTCTTCAGGTGCAGGCGCGCCACCTTCTCGTCGAGGTGCTTGGGCAGCACGTACACCTGCTTCTTGTACTTCGCCGTGTTGTTGAACAGCTCGATCTGCGCGATCGTCTGGTTGCTGAACGAGGCGGACATCACGAAGGAGGGGTGCCCGGTGGCGCAGCCGAGGTTCACGAGGCGGCCCTTGGCGAGCACGATCAGCTTCTTGCCGTTGGGGAAGATCACGTGGTCGACCTGCGGCTTGATCTCCTCCCAGCGATACTTCTCGAGCGATGCGATGTCGATCTCCGAGTCGAAGTGGCCGATGTTGCAGACGATCGCCTCGTTCTTCATCCGCTTCATGTGGTCGTGGTTGATCACGCGGAGATTGCCGGTGGCAGTGACGAAGATGTCGCCCAGGGCCGCCGCGTCGTCCATGGTCACGACGCGGTAGCCCTCCATCGCCGCCTGCAGCGCGCAGATCGGGTCGATCTCGGAGACCCAGACCGTGGCGCCCATGCCGCGGAAGGCCTGCGCGCAGCCCTTGCCCACGTCGCCGTAGCCGAGCACAACGCAGATCTTGCCGGCGATCATCACGTCGGTGGCGCGCTTGATGCCGTCGATCAGGGATTCCCGGCAGCCGTAGAGGTTGTCGAACTTGCTCTTGGTGACCGAGTCGTTGACGTTGATCGCCGGGA
>CAZEOK010000032.1:0-27872 GCA_964513745.1 uncultured bacterium | reverse complement strand
AAGAGGGTTGCCCGCCCGGATTGCCGCAAGGCAGGGTGGAGCGGGTACGGTCGCTTGAGGCGCCGGGCAACCGGCGCCCTAGAGAAATGACCGCCACCCTCGGCTGAGAGGCCGGGGGGACAGAACTCGGCTTACAGGCCGACTCCAACACCCACTGTCGTGCCGGCGTTGCTCACTCCAGCGTATTGGGTTATTGTCTGCCTCCCATGACATTCACGTTCTGCGGCGTCGAGCTGCCCAATCCGTTCTTTCTCGCGCCGATGGCGGGAGTGACCAACCGCTCCTTCCGGACGATCGCGCTGGAGCTGGGCGCCGGCCTCGTCTTCACCGAGATGGTCTCCGCGGCCGGCCTCGCGCGCGGTGACCGCAAGACGGTGAGCCTTCTGCCTTCGCCCGCCGAAGCCCCGCGGGTCGGCGTCCAACTCTTCGGTGGCCGCCCGGAGGACATGCGCGCGGCCACGCTCGTCGTCAACACTCTCGCGGTGCCTTTCATCGACGTAAACTTCGGCTGTCCGGCCCGCAAGATCGTGCGCTCTGGCTGTGGTGTGGCGATCATGCGCGAGCCGGCTCGAGTCCGCGCGATCCTCGACGCGGTCTGCTCCGTCGCGACCAAGCCCGTCCTCGCGAAGATCCGTGCCGGCTGGGACGACAGCGAGCGCAACGCCGTCGAGATCGCGCGCATCGCCCGCGACTGCGGCGTCGCGGCGGTCACCGTGCACGGACGCACCGGGCGACAGGGGTTCACCGGGCTCGCGGATTGGGCGGTGATCCGCGAGGTCGCGGCCGACGGCGCGCTGCCGGTGGTGGGCAACGGCGACCTGACCACCCCGCAGGGTGCGTTCCGGGCGCTGACCGACACCGGGTGCGCGGCGGTCATGATCGGGCGCGGGGCCTACGGCAATCCCTGGATCTTCCGGGAGGCCGCGGCGTTGCTGGCGGGGCGCCTGATCCCGGCGCCCGACAGCGACGAGCTGGGTCGCGTGATGTCCCGCCATCTCGCGCTCTCGATCGAGGAGTTTGGCCAGCGCCACGGGGTGCACACGATGCGCCGCCACCTCATCTGGTACGTGCGGGGGCGCGCCGGCGCCCACGATTTCAGGCGGCGGGTGGTGCGGCTGGAGGACCCGGCGGAGGTCCTGCGCGAGATCGCGGTGTTTCTCTCGGGAGGTTACGGCCATACCGGGGCCTGAAACACAAAAGCCCCCACGGGTTGATCCCCGGGGGGGCGACCACGAAGGACGCTACGGGTTCGGCGAAGTCTCCGCAGTCTCGGGCTTGAAGAAGGTCATGTCGGGATAGGCGACCACCAGCTCCTGCCGCGGGTACTCCTGCGGCGGAAAGACCCGCACGACGATGAAGCCCGTGGCCTCGAGCGTTTCCTCGAGCTGGGATTCGACCTCCTGGTAGTAGGATTCGATCGGGATGCGGATGCTGTCGTCCGAGTTTGAATACTCGACGGTGGTCGAGAAGAGCAACACGTCCTGCTCCCAGAAGCTATTGGCAATCGCGCCGTTCTCGTCCTGCTCCCCGGTGTCCACCTGCGACCAGAATTCGATGACGACGGAGTGCGGTTTGTCGTGGAAGGAAAGCGAGTCGCCGTACTCGTTGTAGTAGTCCAGGCTGATCACGACGCCGTCATACTCCGCATCGGAGTCCCAGCGATCCCACGTCGCCGAGAAATCGAAGTAGGATAGTCCCTGGATCTTGTCGCTCTTGTCGAGCGGGTCGAGTGGGTTCTCGCACCCCGTGAAGGCACCCACGAAAAGAAGGGCGATCGCCCCGAACAGCAACGATTTGAACCCGGACAACCGCATCGCCTTGCAGACCTCCCTAGTTGATGGTGGAGCTGAGGGGGATCGAACCCCTGACCTCATGAATGCCATTCATGCGCTCTCCCAACTGAGCTACAGCCCCACAATGTCATCTTCGACAGGCCGGCACCAACACCGACATCGGCTGAAACTAGACGGAAGGCCGTTGGTTGTCAAGCGCTTTCCCCGCCCCGCATGAATCTCCGGGTTGCCGTGTCCGTGCCGCCTCTGGTACCGTAGGCGATACTCACACCGGCCGGAGTGGCGGAACTGGCAGACGCAGGGGACTCAAAATCCCCCGGGCCTTGCGCCCTTGCGGGTTCGACCCCCGCCTCCGGCACCATAAAACAGGGAGTTAGCGCCATTGCGCCGACTCCCTGCCTGCTCGCGATCAATGCGGTGCAGGTTGAAAAGAGGCGCCTTAAGAACGTCGAGGCGAGAGTAACTTCTTCTCTCTCAGGTCCTTGGTCACTGTCTTCAAGACCCGCTCAGCCCAGCAACAAGGTAGGCCTTTAGGCTCTTCTCGGCGCACTGCTGCGCATGATATGCCACGAGGCGATAGGGGATGGCCGTACTCATGGTCATGGCGTGCCTGGTAATTCTGGTGGAGTCGTGCCAAGAAATGCCGGGTTTGTGGAGGAAGCGGCAGATGTTCTGGTGCAATCCGATTTCTGTGGACGGCGACGTCCCGGCCTGGCACTACGGCTCGACGATCTGGAACGCCAGCAGACCGTGGTTGGAGATCGCCTTGAAGTGAAGAGCACCGAACTTGTAGAGCGTCGCGCCCTTCACCGTCTCCTGCTGATACCCGTCGGGGAGATAACTTACCACGGATCCCGCAGGCGGCTTGACGACCACGTACTTGCCGTCTTTCTGTGAATAGAACGCCCCGAAGTAGTAGTGCAGAACTTCCGTCCCGGCAGGCAGTTGGTTGGTCGCCTCCGGGATTTGGTCCACCACGGCGCCGAATGGGGCCGGGACCACAATATACTTGCCTCCCTGCTGGAGCCAGAAGATTCCCTGCTCGTAGAGAAAGAAGATCCCGTCAACGGCTACCCGCGTGGCGCTTCCCGGGGGTTCGGTGCTCGCGAATCCGGGTTTCCGGTAGTAGACCCCCTGCGGTGCCTGCAGCGATGCCTGGCTTGACTGGATGATGGAGTCGAAATAGGCCTCGTGATCGGCCGAACTCTTCTCCTGCTCTTTCTGGACTTCTCCCTGCCGACGTTCCCGGATGAGGAGCTCCGGGGGCATCATCTGCGCCGAGTTCATCGTCTGGGCGAGGGCGGGTGCCGCATTGAACAGAGCCAGGACAAGAGATGCCCGTGCAATTTGGAAAGCCCGCATAGTGCTTCCTCCCGAGATTGACTCCCCAGCCTGGGATCCTCGCGGCCAGATTCTCCCGCGATGGGGGCCGGTTGTCAACAGCGTACCAGCGGCGGCGGTCAGACCGTCGGTCGCTGCTCGAACCCGGAATAGTGGCCTTCGACCGGTTCGATGCCGACATGATCGACGCGAGCGCCTGGCGGACCGAGCCGCGCCCAGTTCGTGATGGCTGCGACCTGCGTGGAGCTGCCGGACACGACGGCCTCGACGCTCCGGTCTCGGCGATTGCGCACCCAGCCAGTGACGCCGAGCTCGTTCGCTTTGGCTACCATGCTGCCGCGGTACCAGACACCCTGCACAAGACCTGAGATGATAAGGCGGTGCGTCTCCTTCACGTCACGCTCCCGCCCGGGACCGCTTTCCGTCAGGCGCAACCGTCGACTGTCTTGCGAGGCTGCGAGGGTCTGCGCGAATGTGGCGAGGACAGCTCGGGAAATCAGGGGGTAGCGGCCTAGGGTGGGGAGCTTGTCGGGGAAAGGCAGACGATATTCCCGGCATCATCGAAACCATTCAATACGGTGTTGGTAGGGCACTGCTGCCCCTCGAGCGCCAGGTTGCCGGGAGCGCCTTGCTCTCCGGCGGCCCCGGTGTCGCCCTTCGGTCCCTGTGGCCCTTCCGGGCCGGTGGCTCCCGGGGCCCCGGTGTTGCCCTTGGGACCTTGCAGGCCGGTGGTGCCGACAGCCCCTTTCTCGGTCAGGATTCCCCAGTACGCCGTGTCGATGGGCAGGTGATTCGTGTTGTCCGCCGCAAGGCTCACGTAGCTGGAGCCCTGGTAGCCGACGATGTCATTGACTCGATAGATCGACAGGGCGCTCCACTCGCCAAGCCAGACCAGCCCGTAAAAATCCCCCGCTGCGAGAGCCACGGGCGATACCGACGCCGCGCCGACCAATTCCTGCCAGTCGTTGTTCCACGTGCCGTCGGCGTTGAACGTTCCCTTGTAGACCTTGGAGCCGGTGTTGCCCATCCCGATCAGGATGTATTTGCCGATCGCGGGGTCCCAGGTCAGCGTCGGCTGCGAGGAGAATTTTCCCGACATCGGCGTCCAGTCGTCGCAGACAGGCGGGTCGGAAGCCCCGTCGCATCGCATCGACCACAGGGAGTTGTCCGCCCGTCGCACGATGGTCAGGTTCGTCTGCGCGGAAGCATTTGCCACCATAGCCAGGATGCTCAAGCCCACGATGACAGTCCCAGCGGCTCTCTTCACGACGCCTCCTCGCCAGCGACAACCTGTCGCACCACGGACAGGATAAAAATAGCACTCTTGGTAAAACAAATCTAGCACCGAACGGAGACGGGGGCAACGGTAGCGACCGCGACCCGGCCGAACCAGCACCCGAACCTTGACTTTCGCCTCCGACAGTACGAGATTGATTATTATTGAACAGCTCAGCACTCTGGAGGGAGGGCATGCGACCGCGTCGTGAGCAGAGGGGCACCGCTGGGGACAGCGGTGGATTCACCCTCGTCGAGTTGATGATCGTCGTGGCGATCATCGGCATATTGGCGATGATCGCCATCCCGAACTTCCTGAACATGCGCCAGAAAACAAAGGTCGCGGAGGCGAAGTCCAACCTCGGCGCAATCCGCGTCACCGAACACGCCTACTTCGCGGAGTACAACACTTTCGTCGGTAACCAGCCGTACATACCGGACCGGACCTCGGACCCCCAGGCGCGCTTCCCGTGGACGCCGGGCAGCCGTTTCTCGATCCTGGGATTCGCCCCGGAAGGCAGTCTCTACTTCAGTTACGGCCTGCAGGGCGTGGACTACCCCGCGGACGCCTTTACGGCACAGGCCACGACCGACCTTGACGGCGATGGCACCTGGTCGGTCTGGGCGATCACGACCGGGAATAAGGAACTCTACCACGAGGGCGGCCTCCTGTAGTCGATCGCCGGCTCGAAGGAATCGCAGCCCAGTTGCACACTCCACGGTGCTGAAATGCCCGTTGACCTGACAGGCTGCTCGAACAGGTCCGATGCAAGGCTTGTCACAACCCGAGGATGGGAGGCGTACGCCACCGTGACGAGGGGTGGGCGTAACACGGCGGATGGGCTTCTCTCGGCAGCCCGACGATGGTTCCGGCAGCGACGACGCAATACGTGAGGAGCGAAAGCATGAAGACACGGGTGGTGGTGGCGTACGCGGATCGGGCGCCCATGGCAGGCGTGGTCAATCCGGGACCGCACCAGACATACAGGAATCCCCGCGTGGTGGTGGAGTCCAGGGAGCTCGGGGAGTTGCATCCGGACGAAATACGCGTGCAGATGATCTATGCGGGTGTGTGCGGCACCGACGTCCACGTCGTGGAGACGAATCCGCACACGGGGTACATCCGCTGCTCAGCGCCGGTCAGGATCGCCGAGAATGGCCGTATCCTCGGGCACGAGGGCGTGGGCAAGGTCCTTGCGGTCGGCTCGCATGTCCGGCATGTCCACGAGGGCGAGTTCGTGACGTTCGAGTCCATCATCGTCTGCCACTATTGCGATGTCTGCCGGCGGGGGCAGTTCAACCAGTGCCGGCGGGCGCGCCTGCTCGGCCTGGAGAAGGACGGCCTGTTCGGCGCGGTCGTGGACCTGCCGTCGATGTTGACGCACGACGTCGGCACGATGGCCGGGAGCGACAAGGGGCTCAAGGCGGCTGCCTGCGTGGAGCCGGCCGGCGTCGCGTACGTTGCCTGCGAGAACACCCACATCACGGGGGGGGACGTGGTCGTCGTGTTCGGCGCCGGCCCCATCGGCGCGCTGGCGGCTCTGCTCTGCAAGGTCGTGTTCGGCGCGGCGCGCGTGTACGTCGTGGAACCGATCGGTTTCCGGCGGGAGTTCGTCAGCCGCTGGTGCGATCGCGCGTATGACGTCCAGGAATTCTTCGACGACCCGCCGAAGGCGATCGACGTGCTGATCGAGGCCTCGGGGGTGATGGAGAACGTCACCCGGGCGTTCCGCCGGCTCAATGCCAACGGCCGCGTGGCGCTCCTGGCGCGCAGCGGTCAGCCGCTCTCGCTCGACGCGATCGACTACATGATCACCAACGCCATCTCCCTCATCGGCTCCCGCGGTCACCTGTGCGGAGCGTTCGCCAAGATCATCAACCTGTACCAGAATGGCCGCATTCCGCTGGACGAGGTTGTGACCAGCGTGGTCAACGGCCCCGACGAGCTGTGCCACCTGCTCAGGACGCCGCAGAAGATCTTCGACGAAAACTGCAAGGTTCTGGTGAAATTCTGACCGCCATGGAGACAACCGGGGCGACATCGGTGTTCACGTCGGTCTGCCGCGGCTGCCACGGCGGCTGCTCGGCCCTGCTGCACGTGCAGGACGGCCGGCTCGCGAAGGTGAGACCGGCGCCGGGCTCGCCGTTCAACCTCGGGCAGATGTGTCCCAAGGGCCTGGCCGCGACCGAAATCATGTACCACCCGGCGCGGCTCCTGACGCCCCTGAAGCGCGACGGGGAGCGGGGCAGCGGGCGGTGGCAGCGTGTCAGCTGGGACACCGCGCTCTCCGAGATCGCCGGGCGGCTGACGCAGATTCGCGGCGAGTCCGGGCCGGAATCCGTCGCCATCGGGCAGGGCACGGGGCGTCATCACTATCTGCACGTGGTGCGTTTTGCCAACCAGCTTGGCACCCCGAACTGGTACGAGCCCGGCCTGGCCAACTGCTTCATCCCCCGGATCACGGTGAGCAACCTCACGTACGGCACATTCATCGGCGCTGATTACCAGGGGGAGGTCAATCCGAAGACGATCCTGTTCTGGGGGCACAACCCGATCGTCTCCGGCGCCGACGGCGAGCTTTCGTTTCCGGTGCGCCGTGCGCTCCAGAACGGCAGCTTCGGCATCGCAATCGACCCGCGGCGGTCGGAAACGGCCAGGCTCTGCCGGATGTGGCTCCCCATCCGGCCGGGCACGGATGCGGCGCTGGCGCTCGCGATGGCGCAGGTGATCATCAGCGAGGAGCTCTACGACCGGGAGTTCGTGCGGCAGTGGACCTCGGGGTTCGAGCGGCTTGCGGCTCACGTGACCGGTTGCACCCCCGCCTGGGCGGCGGCGATCACCGGCGTTGAAGCGCGGGACATCGCCGAGGCGGCGCGGCGGTACGCCTGCGACAAGCCCGGCGTGATCGAATGGGGCGTGGCGCTGGAGCAAAACCCCAACTGCCTGCAGAACGTCCGGGCAGTGGCCCTGCTGCGCGGCCTGACGGGCAACCTGGACATCCCCGGCGGCGACCTGTTGGCCGTGAACCGGCTCCGGCCGTATCCGGTGCAGCGCGATGCGCTATCGAGCGACGCCCAGGGCAAGCGCATCGGCGCCAAGGACTACAAGCTCCTGGGCGGCTTCCGGGCCTTCATGCCGTCAGCGCACATCCCCGGTGTCTTCCGTGCCATGCGCACCGGGGAGCCCTACCGCATTCGCGCGTTTCTGATGATCGGGAACAACCCCCTGCTGACGGTGGCCAACGCTCGGGAGGTGCGCGAATCGATGCTGTGCGCCGATTTGATCGTGGCCTCCGAGCTGTTCATGACACCCTCGGCCGCGCTGGCGGATTACGTGCTCCCGGCAGCCTATTGGCCCGAAGTGAATCAGGTCATAGAGCTGCCCTACGTGAAGGAGACGGGCGTCGTGGCGCAGCAGCGCGTGGTCAGCGTCGGGGAGTGCCGCCAGGACGAGGAGGTCATGATCGAGCTGGCGCGGCGCATGGGTCTGCCCGGCGCGGTGGAGTCCCTGGAGGACATCCTCGATTTCAGGCTCGAGCCGCTGGGGCTTACCTTCGAGCAGCTCAAGCGGCAGCATCTCGTCCAGCCGCCGCAGGAGTACCGGAAGTTCGAGAAGACCGGATTCCGGACGCCGTCCCGCAAGGTGGAACTCTTCAGCAAGGGATTGGAGCGGTTGGGGTACGATCCTCTGCCGACGCACCGTGAGCCGCCGGAGAGCCCGGTATCGACCCCGGATGTGGCGCGGGAGTTCCCCTATGTTCTCACCACCGGGAGCCGCAGGCGGGAGTTCTTCCACAGCGAGCACCGGCAGGTGCCGGCCCTGCGCAAACGTCGCCCCGACCCCCTTGCGGAATTCCACCCGGCGCTTGCGGGGCGGCACGGCGTCCTGAGCGGCGATTGGGTCTGGATCGTGTCCCCGCGCGGCCGCATCCGGGTCAAGGCGCTCGTTACCGAGGACATCCGCGAAGACGTGGTCAACGTCGAGCACGGCTGGTGGTTCCCGGAGCAAGGCGGCCCCGAGTTCGGTGTCTGGGAATCCAACGTCAACCTGCTTACCGCCAACACGCCTCCGTACGATCCGGCTTTCGGCAGCTATCAGCTGCGGGCACTGCTGTGCCGGGTGGAAAAGGCCGGCGGCGGCGAACCACCCCGGTCTGGGTAAAATATCCGGGACACCTCGTTCGCGTTGTGCTATACAGATGAATCGACATTTGGCTTTGTGCGTTCAATGATGGGTCACCCATCGTAAGCGCAAGGATATCGGGAAAACATGACACCAGTTCGACCCTGGCCTCTGAGGCTGGCCGTCCGCCGATGAGCGGGCCGGTCAACGGCACCATGCCGACGCGTGAATCCGGAGCGCGGGTCACGCCCGCGACGGCCGAATTGCTCAGGCAGTTCGCGGATTTTTGCGGAGGCCTGGCGCTGCTCGGGCTCTTTGCCCCTGTTTTTCTCATCGTCGCGGCGCTGATCAAGCTCGACTCGCGGGGGCCGGTGTTCTTTTTCCAGCGCAGGTGCGGCAAGGGCGGCAAGGAATTTCAGATGCTGAAGTTCAGAACGATGGTGCAGAACGCGGAATCGCTCAAGCGGGAGCTCAAGAACGAAATCGACGGGCCGATGTTCAAGGTGTCGCGGGACCCGCGCGTCACGAGGATCGGCAGGTACCTGAGAAGCCTGAGCATCGACGAGCTCCCCCAGCTGGTCAATGTTCTGCAGGGGGCGATGAGCCTGGTCGGTCCGCGTCCTCTGGCGCGGGCGGAGATGAGCATGAACAGCGCCTGGATGGAAGCGCGGCTCAGCGTCAAGCCGGGCATGACGGGGCTCTGGCAGATCAAGGGCCGGGAGACCCACAAGTTCAGCGACTGGGTCACCTATGACATGGAGTACGTCGCGACCCGCTCGCTGCTGGGCGACGTGAAGATACTGCTGCTGACGATCCCCGCGGTGCTCCGGAGGCGAGGTGCCAGCTGATGTCTGGGGGCTGACCGCCGCGCAGGCTCTGGCGAGAGGCTGCAGCGAGCATCCTGCGAAGCCGCTCATCCTCTCCCATGAAGCCGAGCTGACCTACGAGGAGGTGTCGCGGCTTTCCGCCGGTTTTGCCGGGTTTCTCCGCGCTTCAGGGGTCGCCCCGGGCGATCGGGTCTGCCTGCTGCTGCCGCGGGTCCCTGAGTTGATCATCAGCCTTCTCGGGGCGATGCGGATCGGAGCAATCCCCGTCCCGGTCAATTATACGGTCGGCACGGAGGAAGTTCGGCGGTTTGTCGCGGCGAATTCCCCCGCGGCGACGGTCGCGCACGAAAAGATCCTGCGTCAGCACCGGCTGGATCTGTGCGGGCGGACCGGGAAGGTCGTGGTGGTCGCCGGCAAGGAGATCGGGGGGTGCATTCCCTGGCGACTGGCGTGCGCTCCGCCGGGCGGGGATCTGTCCGGCGAATCCGCGTTCGGTGAAGTGGCGTACCTCAACTACACGACGGGGTCGACCGGGAAGCCGAAAGGCGCGGTCGCCACCCACGCGAACATCTCCTGGAACACCAGGTCCGCGGTGGAAGCCTTCGGCATCACCCGGGACGATGTCCACTTGTGCATGTTCGCCCCGTTCGCCCATCCCCATGAGCTGTTCGCACGGCCGCTCTACACGGGCGGGACGATCGTGCTGCTCGAGGAGATCAATCCGAAGACAATGGCGAAGACGATACGGGAGCGGGGCGTGACCTGCATGATGGGGCTCGCGCCGATGTACGAGATGCTGATCACGCACTGCGCCGATTATGACCTGGGCCCGCTGAGAATCGCCGAAAGTGGCGGCATGTACACGCGGCCCGGCATCATCGAGCAGTTCGTCCGACAGTTCGGCATTCCGGTGCTGTCTGTCTGGGGAAGCACGGAGACGACGGGAATCGCCCTCGCAAACACACCCGAGGCGTTCCGAACCGACGGCTCCGCGGGGAGGGCGTGCCCCCATTACTCGGTCAGGGTCGTCGACGAACAGGGACACGACGTGGCCGACGGGGACGTGGGGGAAATGATCATTTCCGGCCCCGGGGTTGTCTCGGCGTACTGGGAGGAAGCGGGGTTCCCGTCCCATGACGGCTGGTACAGCAGCGGCGATCTGATCTATCGGGATGCCGGGGGGTACCACTATTTCGTCGAGCGTAAGTCGGGGCTGTTGAAGGTCGCCGGCCTGAAGGTCTACCCGCTGCAGGTCGAAATCGCCCTCCAGACGCACCAGGCGGTAAAGGAGGCGGCGGTGATCGGCATCGAGGACCGGCTGCGGGGAGTGGTGCCCAAGGCGTTCCTGATCGCGAGGGAAGGGTGCCGGATCGACACGGATGAGCTCCGGCGCTTTTGCCGCGGCAGCCTGGCCGAGTACATGATCCCCAAGGAGGTCCAGGTCGTGGACGAGCTCCCGAGGATCGGCAGCGGGAAGGTCGACAAGCGGGCCCTGCGAGATGCGGAGATATCGGGGCGTCAGGCACAGGATTGATGCTCATAAATCGATGAGGTACAATGAAAAAATGCAACTGAATGCCTCGAGGAGGCTTTTCGCTCTGAAGGTTTCCCTGTACGGGACTTTGGTGGGGGTTTTCGTGCTCGCCCTTCTCCCGGCCGGCGTGCCGCTGCCCGCCGCCTTTACGATCAGCGACGTGCTGAATCACGGGCTGGCGTTTTTCGTGATCTCCAT
Source organism: uncultured bacterium (assembly GCA_964513745.1). Taxonomy (GTDB): domain Bacteria; phylum JAUVQV01; class JAUVQV01; order JAUVQV01; family DATDCY01; genus DATDCY01. Next base: position 16,781 of record CAZEOK010000032.1, on the reverse strand, counting down.
CCTCTTCGACCTGGCGTACCCCAGCCTCGGCGCCTTGGCGAAGATCGGGGCGATCATGGCCTACGGCGGAGCCATGGAGATCGCCCAGTCGTTCGTGCCGACGCGGGAGTGCTCTCTGGGGGACGTCGGCGTCGATCTTGCGGCCACCCTGCTGTACTTCGCGGTGGCCAGGCTCGCGATACCCGTTGGCGCTCTGCGGGGAGAGGGCTGCGTGAAAGCCAGTGCGGGGCGGCATCCTGTCTAGCGACGAGAGTTTGTTTCAGGCCGCGCTTTTTGCGCTCGATCCTTTTTCGACCGCCACAGAGGATTGCTCTTTTCCTCTCAACAAGGAGAACCCATGGCAAGACTGAAAAATATGGCCTCGGCGGGATTCGTCGCGGTCCTGGCGTTGATCCTCGCCGGGGGGTGCGCTTCGACCAAAAAAGCGCCTCCGCCTGCGGCACCTCAAGCCGAGGACGAGGGAGGCCTGGGCGAGGTAAAAGTGTCGGAATTCGTGCTCGGCGTGGGCGACACGATCGAGATCAGCGTTTATCGGAACGAAGACCTGAAGAAAACGGTGAAGATAGATCCGACCGGCAAGATCATTTTCCCGTTGATCGGCGACATTCAGGCGTCAGGGAAAAGCGTCTTCAGTCTCAGGGACGAAATGGCGCAAAAGCTTTCCCGATTCATCGTCTCCCCGCAGGTGTCGATCGCCATCTCCGGAATCCAGAGCCAGAAGGTCCTGGTCCTCGGAGAGGTCAAGAACCCGGGTGTCTTCGCGCTCGATCAGGAACTCAGCCTTCTCGACGCCGTCATGAAGGCCGGAGGGGTGACCAATGACGCGAAGCTTGAAAACAGCGTGCTCGTGAGGAAAAAGGCGGGTGCCTCTGAAATCACGGTCATCGATCTCAAGAAAATCATCAAGGGGGGGGACCTGACCTCGAACGTGAGCCTCCGGGGCGGGGATATCGTCTACCTGCCCGTCAAGAAAATCGCCAACGTGGCGAGATACTTCGCGTATTTGAACCAGGTGCTGAGCCCGATCGTCAATCTCGAAACCGGGATCGTGCTGTGGCCTCAGGTGAAGAACGCTTTCCAGGGAGAAAACACGGAGACGCCGACCACCATTCCGGCGAAATGATCATCCGACCCTGGTATTCCCGGGACGAAGCCTGCGAAGGCGCGATGGTGATGGGGCGGCCCGCGTGATCGCAGGGGACGAACCGGTTCGATGTTTCATGGGGACAGAGGAGCGGGAGTGCATCGTGCGGGGGCTGTCCTTGTCGACGCGCTTCTCGCCGCCAGCGGGTTGCTCCTGAAAGCCGTCTTCCGGCTCTCGGGGTGGCGTATGATCCAGCGGTGGGGGAAGTGCGCGGGGCGCGTGCGCTTCGTGGCGGACCGTGTCCAGCGGGAGGTCATCGAGGCGGAGTTCGCACGCCTGTTCGGCGGAACACGCGACGCGGCGGCGCTGAGGACCATCACGAGGAAGAGCTTCGAGAACGATACGATGCGACTATTCGAGACGGCGTTCTTCGGCTCCATGGACCGGCGGACCACGGCGGCAATCGCTTCGGTGGAAGGGCTCGGGCACGTCGACGCCGCCCTTGCCCGCGGCCGGGGGGTCATCATGCTCCTCTCGCACTTCGGCTCTTTCCTGCTCCCGCTCCCCTTCCTGGGCTTCAGGGGGTATGTGGTGAACCAGATCACCGGGAAGCAGGTGCACACCTCCTTCCTCGCCGAGCGGATCTGGCGCTACAGGAAAAAGGAGGCCGACCGGCTGCCCGTGAAGTTCACGCAGGTCGACCGGTTCCTCCGGCCGGTTTACGAGGCGCTGCGTGGCAACGAGATCGTGGCGATCGCGTTTGACGGCAGGGACAGCACGAAGTGGGCGACTGTGGACTTCTTCGGGAGAAGGGCCCGCTTCTCGACCGGCCCGTTCGAGCTGGCGCGGCGGACGGGCGCCGCGATCGTGCCGACCTTCGTGGTCCGGAAAAAGGGGGGGCGGCATCGAATAACCTTCAGGGAGGAGTTCACCCTTTCGGGGAACCCCGACGCCGCGAAGGCTCTTGAGGCGGACGTGGGGAATTTTGCCAGGATTTTCCAGGAGTATGTGTCCCTGTCCCCGTGCCACTTCGGGACGGTGTTGTACAAACTGCGCCGCGCGGCGGCGGCCAATCCGGAGACGGCGCTTTTCGTGGACGCATAGATGAAGATCGCGCTCATCACCCCGACCCCTCCCGACATCAACGCCTTTGGCGTCCGGACGATCTCGTCCGTGCTGAAGAAAGCTGGCCACCCCACGCGGCTTATCTTCCTGCCGGGCGGCATCGAGCGGCTGCGCTTCGACACCAGCTACGTGTACCGCTACCCGGAGAAGACGCTCGACCGGATCGTGGAGCTCTGCCGCGACGTCGACCTCATCGGCGTCTCCTTCATGAGTCTTTACTTCGACAGGGCGGTGCAGGTCACGGACCGCCTCCGGAAGAGCCTGCCCGGAAAGCCGGTCGTCTGGGGCGGCACCCACCCGACCTACCGGCCGGAGCAGTGCCTGGAGCACTGCGACATCGTCTGCGTCGGCGAGGGGGAGCACGCGATCGTCGATCTGGCCGGCAAGATGGCCGCCGGCGCCGATTTCAGGGACGTGCGGAGCTGCTGGTTCCGCACGGCGGGGGGAATCCGCAGGAACGAGCCCGGCCCGATCGTCGAGAACCTCGACGAGCTCCCCTACGTCGACTACGACCTCGGCGACCACCACGTCTACGACTGGAGAACCGGCGACGTCCTGCCGCTGACCCCCGAGGTCATGCGGCAGCAGTTCCTCCGGCTGCCGTACTTCGGCGACCGCCACCTCCATGCCTATCGGACGATGACCTCGCGGGGGTGTCCGCACCGCTGCTCCTACTGCGCGAGCAGCGCGATGATGCGGCTGCGGCGCCGCAGCGTCGGCAACGTGATCCGGGAGCTCAAGGAGATCCTGGCGAGATTCGACTATGTCAAGATCGTCAGCTTCTTCGACGACACGTTCTTCGCGGCGCCGGTCGAGTACTTCGAGGAATTCCGGGACGCGTACCGCCGGGATATCGGCCTGCCCTTCCACGCCCAGTGCAGCCCGACCACGCTCAGCGAGCGCAAGCTCGAGCTGCTGGTCGACGCCGGCCTCTACTACACCGAGATGGGCATCCAGACCGGCAGCGAGCGGATCAAGCGGATGTACCGGCGGGTGGTCCCGGACGAGAAGATGCTGGCGGCGGCGGCCCTCCTCGACCGGCACGCCCCGCGGATGCTCGTGCCCGACTACCACGTGATCCTCGACAATCCCTGGGAGACCGCGGAGGATGTCCGGGACACGCTGCGGCTGCTGCTGGCCCTCCCGGGCAAGTACCGGCTCGAGCTCTCGTCCCTCGTCTTTTTCCCGGGAACCGAGTTGAACGACCGGGCCAGGGCGGAGGGCCTGATCAAGGACGAGGTGGCCGAAGTCTGCCGCAAGCCCTTCACTTTCCCGAAGGGCACGTACCTGAACTACCTGATCTACCTCTCGGGGTTCCCCGCAGTCCCGCGCGGCCTGCTGCGGGCGCTCTCCTCGGACCGGATGGTGCGCCTCTTCCACCGGCAGCAGCCGGCGCGGCTCTACGACCTGCTCTTCACCCTCACGAACAAGGTGCGGCTCGCCGCCAAGGGGGTCGCGTCGCTTCTCACCGGCGACTTCGGGCGGATCGTCAACTATTTCCGGCTGGCGCGCTGACATGCACATCACGCTGATCTCGCCCTACCCCGACCTCACCTCGTTCGGGCTCCGCACCATTTCCGCCTACCTCAGGCAGCACGGGCACCACACGCGCCTGGTCTTTCTCCCGGACCCCTTCGGCGACGACTTGAGGTACGGGGTCAAGCGCTACGAGGACCGCGTGCTCGACCAGCTGGTCGAGCTCTGCCGCGGCACGGACATGGTCGGCATCACCCTGATGACCAACTTCTTCGACGGCGCGGCACAGGTGACCGCCCGGCTGAAGGCGGCGCTCCCCGCCCCGGTGATCTGGGGCGGCGTGCACCCGACGATTCGCCCGGAGGAATCGCTGGAGCATGCCGACATCGTCTGCGTCGGCGACGGCGAGGAGGCCGTCCTCGAACTCGCGGAAGCGATGTCGGCCGGCCGGGACTGGAGGGGTACCGCGAACCTCTGGTCGAAGCGCGACGGCGAGGTCGTCCGCAACCCGCCGCGGCCGCTCACGCGCGATCTGGACGTCTACCCCCGTCCCGACTACAGCCTCGAGGACCACCACATCCTCGTCGAGGGCGAGCTGCGGCCGCTGACCGACGAGATCCAGAAGCGGAGCCTCGAGCGCGGCACGGTCTCGCATTATCTCAAGCGCACCGGCTACCAGACGATGACCGGCCGGGGGTGCCCGCATCAGTGCACCTACTGCATCAACGACGCCCTCAAGAGCCTGTACGGCGGCAGCGGCTACCTGCGCTGGCGGTCGACGGCGCACGTGATCGACGAGCTGCTCTGGGTCAAGGAGCACATGCCCTACGTCGGCTTCGTGTGGATCTCCGACGACGCGTTCTTCGCGCGCCCGCGCGCCGCGATCGAGGAGTTCTGCCGGGAATACAAGGAGAAGATCGGCCTGCCCTTCAGCTGCCTGGCGAGCCCGCTCACGGTCACGGAGGAGAAGATGGCCGCGCTCGTGGACGCCGGGCTGATCTACGTCCAGATGGGGATCCAGACGGGGAGCCCCAAGATCCAGGAGCTTTTCAATCGCAAGAACATGTCGAATGAGCGGGTGATGCGGGCGGTCCGGATCATCAACGCCCACAAGGACCGCATGTTCCCCCCGAGCTACGACTTCATCCTCGACGTGCCCTACGAGACCGACCAGGACGTGGTCGAGAGCCTCAAGCTCATCGCCGACATCCCCAAGCCCTACCACCTCCAGCCCTTCGCCCTCGTCCTCTATCCCGGGACGAAGCTCCACGAGATGGCGAAGCGGGACGGCCTGGTCGGGGACGAGCGTCGGGAGATCTACGCGAAGAGCTACACGATGCGGGAGGAGACCTATCTCAACCTGCTGATCACGCTCGCCCGCGGCGGCAGGTTCCCGGGGCCGCTGCTGAAGCTCCTCGTGAGCGGCCCGGCCGTCGCGCTGCTCAACAGCCGCCCGCTGCGCCCGCTGTTCCGGCTCCTCTACAGAACCCTGAAGCGGGCCAAACGGCTCGCGCGGCGGATCGCCGGCCGGCCGTGAAGATCCTCCTCGTGCAGTCCTGGCTCGGCGGGGCGGAGAGCCCCGTCTTCCCGCTCGGCCTCGCCTGCCTCGCGGCGGCCCTCCCCGGGCACGAGGTCCGCGTCTTCGACCTGAACACCGCCGCGCGGCCCTACGAGGAGCTGCGGGAGCTGCTCGCGGCGTTCTGCCCGGAGGTCGTCGGCATCTCGTTGCGCAACATCGATTCGACGAACAAGCGGACGGTGGTCTACTACTACCCGCGCCTGAAAGAGGTGGTGGCGGCCGTGAAGGAGGGCTCGGCGGCCACGGTCGTCGTCGGCGGCTCGGGTTTCTCGATGTTCGCCGCGGAGATCATGGCCGACGTGCCGGCGATCGACCTCGGCGTCCTCCTCGAGGGGGAGCGCACGTTCCCGGCGTTGCTCGCCAACCTCGAGCGTCCCGCCACGGTGCCGTCGGTGTTCTACCGGGAGGGCGGCGCCGTCCGGTTCTCGGGCCCCGGGGAGCAGGTCGACCTCGACGCGGTGCCGCTTCCCGACCGCTCCATGGTCAGCCTCGGCGCGTACACCGGCTTCTCCGAGGGCGTCGGCGTCGAGACCAAGCGCGGGTGCGTGCTCGACTGCATCTACTGCATCTACGGTTTTCTCAACGGCAAGAAGCTGCGGCTGCGCTCGCCGGCGCGGGTCGTCGACGAGGTCCAGTCGCTGATCGCCGAGCACGGGGTGAAGCGGTTCACGTTCGTCGACTCGGTGTTCAACATCCCCCTGCGTCACGCCGAGGCGGTCTGCCGCGAGCTGGTGCGACGCGGTGTGCGGGCGGAGTGGTCCGCCTGGTTCAACGAGAAGCACCTCACGCGCGAATTCGTCGAGCTGGCCCGGGACGCCGGCTGCCGCAACGTCATCCTCTCCCCCGACGCCTTTTCGGACGAGAGCCTGCGCCGCTGCGGGAAGAACATCCGCATGGAGGACATCCGCCGTTCCTTCGCGGTGCTCAAGACCGTCGAGGGCATCGAGGTCAGCTACAATTTCTTCAAGAACCCGCCTGGCCAGTCTCTGGCCGCGTTCCTGTCGCTGGCGGCGTTCGTCGTGCGCGCGCGGCGGGAACTCGGGCGCCGGGTGCACTTCGAGTTCAACGCCATTCGCGTCGAGCCCCACACGAAGCTCCACCAGGTGGCCGTCGAGGAGGGGCTCGTGCGCGAGGGGGAGAGCCTCCTCTACCCGAAATACTACACGCAGCGCAGCACCCGCGCCATCGAGTGGCTGTTCGACGCGATGCTCCGGCTCAAGGGGAAGTAGCCCCGGTGAAATCGCTCGTCAAGAAGGCGCTGATCCTCGCGCTGTTCTCGCCGCTGCGGGTCCTGATCCGCCACCTGCCCCTCGGCGCCATCTGGCGCCTCGGCGGCCTCGGCGGACGCGTCCTCGGCGCGATCTCCCGGGAGAAGCAATCGCTGATGGAGCAGGAGCTGCGGGCGGTCATGCCCGGGCGTGCGCCGGGGGAACTCCGGCGGATCGTCCGCGGCAGCTTCGCGAACTACTGCCTCTCGGAGATGGAGGTGCTGCTCTACCCGGCGCTGGACCGGGAGTTCATGGAGCGGCTGGTCACCATCGAGGGCCGCGAGCACCTCGACCGGGCCCTCGCGGGTGGCCGGGGCGTCCTGCTTTTTCAGGCCCACTTCGGGGCCTTCCAGATGGTGATGCCGGCCATCGGCTACGGCGGCTACCGCATGAACCAGATCAGCGCCTCCGCCGCCGTGTGGAAGGAAGACGGCGCTTCGGACGCCCCGAAGCGGATGCACGACATCAAGGCTGACTACGAGTACCGTCTGCCGGTCCAGCACATTTCCGTCGCCTCGTCGATGCGACCAGTGTTCCGGGCTCTCGAGCGCAACGAGATCGTCGGCATCACCGTCGACGGCGGCGGCGGCACCAAGACGGTGCGGATTCCCTTCCTCGGCAGGAGCGCGAACTTCCAGTCCGGCGCCGCCGATCTTGCCGTGCGGACCGGCGCCGCGGTCGTGCCGGCGTTCATCCTCACCGAGCCGGGGCTCCATCACCGGCTCATCCTCCACCCGCCGCTGGCCCTCGCCGCCGTGGCCGGCGCCGAGGAGAATCGACTCGAGATCCTGCGGCGGTTCGCCGATCTGCTCGAGGGGTACGTCCGCCGCAACCCGGACCATTACGGCTACACGCTGTGCCTGCGCCGGTCGCGGGCGCGCATCGACGCGTACCCCTACTTCGAGGACTACGCCACGGCGGGAGGCCCGAACCCGGGCGCGATGACAACAGGGAGCCAGAGCATATGCACAAGAGAAACAAGTCGCTAGGCTGGGCCGTCAACCAACTGGTCAACCGCAGCCTCCAGGGGTGGTCCTACCGGCACGACAGCGGTCTGGCCAAGCCGACCCGGATCATCTTCTGCGTCACCCTGCGCTGCAACATCAAGTGCCAGCAGTGCGCGATCTGGCGGATGCCGAAGAAAGACGAGCTCACGACCGAGGAGTGGCAGAAGGTCATCGCCGACCTGCGGCGGTGGATCGGGCCGTACCGGGTTCAGCTCGCGGGCGGGGAGACCTTCGTGCGCAAGGACATCACCGACATCGTCGGTTTTGCGACCCGGCAGGGCGTGCTCACGGGTGTCGTCAGCAACGGCACCCTGATCAACCGCGAGCTGGCGAAGAAGATCGTCGCCTCCGGGCTCGGCTACATCCACATCTCCGTCGACGGGATCACGGCAAAGACGCACGACCACGTGCGCGGCATCCCCGGCCTCCACGTCAAGACGATGGCGGCGCTGGACTACCTCGCCGAGGAGGCACGCGGCAGCGGCATGTCGGTCTGCATGGCGACGGTGATCAGCCGCAAGAACCTCCACGAGCTCGTCGATCTCGTGCGCCTCGTCGAGAGCAAGGGGCTCGACGGCATCATCTTCAACCCGCTGGGCCCGACCATCGACAGCGACCCCGAATGGTTCAAGAAGACCGACTTGTGGTTCGACGACCTCCCGGCGGCCAACCGCGTGCTCGACCAGCTGATCGAGCTCAAGCGCCAGGGGGCGAAGATCCTGAACCCGCCGGAGCAGTTCGAGGAGATGAAGCGCTACTTCCGGGAGCCCTCGCTGCTGATGCGCGACCAGTGCATGGTCGGGATCACCAATCTGAGCATCACCTGCGACGGGTACATCCACACCTGCTTCAAGATGCCGCCGCTCGGCAATGTCCGCGAGATCACGCCGCAGGAGGCCTGGGACTCCCCGAAGGCGCGGGAGATCCGGCGGATGATACGCAACTGCGACATCCACTGCAGTCCGGGCAACTTCGTCTACCGCAGGAACCTGCTGAGCGAGGCCCTGCGCTACCTGCGCTACGGCTAGGCCGTCGGGCGGGGGCAGCACGACACCGTGAAGACCCGGGAGAGCCTTGCGCGCGACATGGCGCGCCTCGCCGTCTGGTTCCCGTTGCGCTGGGGTGTCAGTGCTGCACCGGCCGGCTGGGGCTTCGCCCTCTACAAGCTGATGGGCGACCTGCACTACCTCGCCCGCCGGGTCAGGAAGCGGGAGCGGGTGACCACCGTCATGCGGGAGAGGCTGGGTCTGGACCCGGCCGCGGCAGCCATTGCGGCGCGCCGCTACTTCGAGAACCACTACGTCGACCGGATGAACATCTTTCTCTACCCGAAGTTCACAGAATCACGCCGGATCGACCGGTTCGTCTCCTTTGAGAACCGTGAGGTCCTCGATCGGGAACGCGCCAAGGGCAGAGGGGTGCTCATTGTCCAACCCCACTTCGGGCCGGTCCAGCTCACGCTGCTGGCGCTGGCGCTGCACCGGTACGAGCCGCTCCAGATCGGCTATCAGCGCGACGAGGGCTTGAGCATGATCGGTCGCTCGGTTGCGTTCCGGTACCGCCTGAAGTACGAGGCCCTGCTGCCGCCGATCATCGCGGCGGACAAATACCTCGGGAAGGTCTACCGTCACCTCGTTCGAGGGGGGGTCGTGCTGACCACCGGCGACGGCGCCGGCGGCGGGGTCGCGATCGGCGAGCACCGCGATTATCCGTTCCTGGGGCAGGAGCGGTCCTTCCCGCTCGGCCCGGCCGTCTGGGCCCTCAAGACCGGGTGCGCGTATCTGCCCACGTTCATCGTCGCCGAGCGGCACGACCGCTACCGCGTCATCTTCGGCGACCCGATCGAGTGCCGCGACGCGGATCAGCAGTCGGGCGCCGTCGCGGTGACCGGCGCGTTCGTCGCGGTCATGGAGGATTTCGTGAGGCGCTTTCCTTCCTGCTGGCACTTCTGGGATGAGCTATAAAATCGTCAACCGCAGGAAGCGCTGGGCCACGGCGGTAGCGGACGCCGTCGGCAGGGTGCTCTTTTTCCCGGCCACGGCGTGGCGGCGGCGGGGCCGGATCGAGACGGAGCAGGTCCGGGAGATCCTGGTCGTGCGCACGGCCTACATCGGCGACGTCGTCATGACGCTCCCGCTGTTCAAGCCGCTGAAGCAGCGGTTCCCCGCGGCCAGGATCACGCTGCTGACCTCGCCGGCCGCCGGCGCCCTGGTCGCCGGGCACCCGTATATCAACGAAGTCCTGCCGTATCAGCCGTTCTGGTTCTATCCGACCGGGATCCGGGAGTATCTGGCGTTCATCCGCGGCGCGCGACAGCGACGCTGGGACCTGGTCATCGAGGCCCGGGCGGACATCCGCGACCTGCTCCTGATCGTCTGGCCGCTGCGGGCGACCTGCAAGGTCAGCTACGACGTCGGTGGCGGCGGCTTCCTGCTGACGCACGTCGTCCCCTACGGCGGGCTCAAGCACAAGGTGGAGTACCACCTCGACATCGGCCGGTACCTCGGCGCAGAGGACGGTCCGCTCTGCTGGGGGATCGAGCTGCGCAAGGAGGAGCAGGGCAGGGTCGACGCGCTGCTCGAGGGTGCCGGTGTCAGGGGGCGGTTCGTCGCCGTCCACCCCGGTTCGCGCCTGCCGCTCAAGACGTGGTTTCCCGAGCGGTACGCGGCGCTCTGCGACGCCCTCGCGATGCGGCACCGGCTGCCCGTCGTGCTGCTCGGCGCGCCGGAGGAGCGGCCCCTGGCCGAGAGGATCGCCGGGGCCGCGGCCCACAAGCCCGTGAACCTGGCCGGCCGGCTCAACCTGCGGGAACTCGCGGGTCTCCTCGCGCGCGCCGCCGTCCTGGTCTGCAACGACAGCTCCCCGATGCACATCGCGGCGGCCATGGCGACCCCGACGGTCGCAATCTTCGGGCCTTCGAAGAGCGTCGAGACCGCGCCCTACGGGACCCGCAACCGCGTCGTGGAGAAGGACTACCCGTGCCGGTTCAGCTGCGACGAGAGCTCGTGCCGCAACACCGCCCGCCCGCACGGGTGTCTGCGGGACATTTCGGTCGAGGATGTGCTGTACGCCGCGGAGGATATTCTGGCACAATCACGGGAAACCCATGTTCAGATGTGACGCCGTCCAGGCCGAATCGGCCGCCGAGATCCGGAGCGCCGTGCGCGCCCTGCTCGGAGAGCGCTACAGCGACCTTCTGCCCGCCGACCGGGGGAGCCGGATTCTCCTGAAACCGAACCTCAACAGCTACATGAACGCCCTGACGGGCAACACGACCGACCTGCGGATCCTCGCCGCGGTGATCGCGTTCCTGAAGGAGGCGGGTTTCCGGCAGATCACCATCGGCGAGGGCACCAACAGCGGCTTCTACCGCAATCGCATCAGCGTCATCGAGCGGCTCAAGGTCGACCGGCTCGCCCGGCACTTCGGGGTTGCGGTCAAGGACCTGAATTACGCCCCCCCCCACCCGATCGAGTTCGAGGACGGAGTCACGGCGGCGGTCGCGCACGACTGCGTCGAGGCCGACCTGTTCATCAACCTGCCGAAGCTCAAGACGCATTTCGAGAACGGCATGAGCGTCTGCCTGAAGAACCTGATGGGTTGCCTCGTCGGGCAGGAGAACAAGAAAAAAACCCACCAGTCGCTCGCGGCCAACATCCTGAACATCAACCGGCACGTCAAGCCGCACCTGCACCTTGTCGACGCCGTCATCTCGATGGAGGGGCTCGGACCGACGCGGGGGACGCCCCTGAAGACGGGGATGCTCTTCGCGGGCACCGACCCGCTGATCCTCGATCTGCTCTGCGCGAGGTTCGCCTCGTTCGACTACCGGAAGGTCCGGACCCTCGCCGAGGCCGAGCGGCGGGGTCTCATCGACGGCCGTCACCACGCGTTCGTACGGGACGTCCCGCTCCCCCGCGTCTTCGCGTTCGCGCCACCGACCGCCGGGCCGATCGCGAACTTCATCCACAGCCCGAAACGGCAGAAGTACTTTCTGGCCGTCCGGAACACGCCGCTCTTCAACTACCTCTGCTCCACCCGGCTCGTCGGCGCCCTGCTCTTCAAGACCGGGCTGCGCCAGGACGTCTTCTTGGACGAGGAGATGGCGTGCGAGTCCCTGTCGGTCGACGCGGCGCGGTGCACGGAATGCGGCCGCTGCGCCCGCTATTGTCCGACAGGACTCGATCTGCCCGCGGCGCTCGCGGCCGGGGGGGGGGACGACCGCTGCATCCAGTGCCTGTACTGCTGCGCCGTGTGCCCGGAGCGGGCGATCGTGTTTCGCGGGAGCCCGGGCTTCTACGCGGAGCAGCTCAGGCAGTACGACGAGATCATACGCCAGATGGCGTGACTGCCGCTGCGGACACCCCCGTTCTCAAGGAGCGATCGACCATGACCACCGGGTTCATCACGGTAGTTTCCGGACTCCCCCGCTCGGGGACTTCCCTGATGATGCAGATGCTCAAGGCCGGGGGCCTGCCGGTGCTCTCCGACGGGCAGCGCTCGGCGGACACCGACAACCCGCGGGGGTACTACGAGCTCGAGGCCGTCAAGAAGCTCAAGGACGACACATCGTGGCTGGGCAGCGCCCGCGGTCACGTCATCAAGGCGGTCTCGGTGCTGCTGTACGACCTGCCGCCGACCCACTCCTACCGCGTGGTGTTCATGGTGCGCAACCTGGACGAGGTCCTGGCCTCGCAACAGGAGATGATGCGGCGGCGCGGCACCCTGAAGCCCGGCGGCGATGTCGCGGCGATGAAGCGCCACTTCGAGTCGCATCTCAAGAAGTTGCGAGACTGGCTGGCCGGGCAGCCGAATTTCCGGGTCTACTACTGCGACTACCGGGAACTGCTGGAGGGTCGGGGCGATCATGTCCGCCGCCTTGCCGAGTTCCTGGACGGCGACCTCGACCAGCAGGCCATGGCCCGGTCCGTGGATCAGACCCTTTACCGCAACAGGGCCGGCGGCGTCGCCGGCCCGGCGTAGCTCACCACCTGGAGGAAACCGCGTTTGGATAACGTTCCCCGGAGGATGGCGTAACCCGTGAATATCACATTTCTGAACCCGCCGTACCTGAAGATGTTCTCGCGGTCCCAGCGCAGTCCAGCGGTGACCAAGAGCGGCACGCTCTATTTCCCGATGTGGCTCTCCAGCGCGGCCGGGCTCGCGGAGAAGCACGGGCACGCGATCGACCTGATCGACGCGCCCGCTGCCGGGCTCGGCCTCGACGATGTCCTGTGCCGGATCGGGTCGTTCGCCCCTGGCCTGATCGTCGTCGAGACGAGCACGCCGAGCATCTACAACGACGTCGACGTCTGCGGCAAGGTGAAGCAGCAGCTTCCCGGCGCCTTCATCGCGCTCGTCGGGACCCACGTCTCCGCGTTGCCGGTGGAATCCCTGGGCCTGGGGACGGCCGTCGATGCGGTCGCGGTGGGGGAGTACGACGAGACGCTGCTCGATCTTGCCGCGGCCCTGGGCGAGAAACGGGACCTCGCCACGGTGCGCGGGCTCTGCTACCGGGGCGCCGCCGGCCCGGTGTGCACGGAGCGGCGGCCGCCCATTGCGGACCTCGACGCGATACCTTTCGTGAGCCGGACCTACCGGCGGTTTCTCAAGATCGAGCACTACTTCAATCCGAACGCCCTGTACCCGATGGTGACGATCACGACGACGCGCGGGTGCCCGTTCCACTGCACGTTCTGCGTCTACCCCCAGACCATGATGGGCCACAAGCTCAGGATGCGAAGCGTCGCCAACGTGCTCGACGAGATCGAGTACATCGTCCGGGACTTCCCCGAGGCCGCGGCGATCTTCTTCGAGGACGACACCTTCGCCGCGGTGAAGAAGCGCTGCATCGAGATCTCGGAGGGGATCGTCTCCCGGGGCATCAAGGTCTCCTGGACGGCCAACGCCAGGGCCGACCTCGACTACGAGACGATGCGGGTGATGAAGCTCTCCGGCTGCCGCTGTCTCTGCGTCGGTTTCGAGAGCGGGAGTCAGCGGCTCCTGGACAACATCAAGAAGAAGATCACCACCGACAAGATGGCGCAGTTCATGGCCGACGCGCGCCGGGCGGGGATCCTGATCCACGGCTGCTTCATCGTCGGCCACCCGGGCGAGACGAAGGAGACGATGGCGCAGACCCTCGCGCTCGCCAAGCGGTTGAGCCCCGACACCGTCCAGTTCTACCCGATCATGGTCTACCCCGGCACCGAGGCCTACGATTGGTACCGGCAGCGGGGGTTGATCGCGACGGACGACTTCTCGAAGTGGCTTACGCCGAGCGGCCTGCACAACACGGTCGTCAGATCCGAGGACGTCACGGCCGAGGAGCTCGTCAGGTTCTGCGACCACGCGCGGCGGGAGTTCTACCTGCGCCCGGGGTACCTGGCCTACAAGCTCAGACAGACGCTGACGAATCCCTCGGAGATGAAGAGGAACTTCAAGTCGGCAAGGACCTTCTTCAAGCACCTGATCAAGGGCTCGGACGTCCGGGACAAGAGCTGCTAGCGATGCTCGGGGCGAGCCGGGGGTGAACTTTTCGGTCGTAGTGCCGGCCTACAATGCCGCCGCGACCATCGAGGCCTGTCTCGACGCGCTTTCCCGGCAGTCCGTCGGCAGTGCGGCCTACGAGGTGATCGTCGTCGACGACGGCTCGGCGGACCGCACCGGTGAGATCGCCGGGCGCTTCCCGGTGACCATCGTCCGGCAGCAGAATCGTGGGCCGGCAGCCGCACGGAACCACGGTGCGAGGCTGGCGCAGGGAGGGATCGTCCTCTTCACCGACGCCGACTGCGTTCCGGTGACCGACTGGATCGCGCGGATGGTGGAGCCGTTCGCCGATCCGGTGGTTTCGGCGGTCAAGGGTGCCTACAGGACCTCGCAGCGGTCGATCGTTGCGCGTTTCGCGCAGGTCGAGTTCGAGGAGCGGTTCGAGATGCTGAAAAAGGCCGATTCCATCGACATGGTCGACACCTACGCGGCCGCTTTCAGAAAAGACGTGTTCTGGCGGATGGGAGGCTTTGACGAGTCCTTTCCGGTTGCCAACAACGAGGACACGGAGCTGTCCTACAAGCTCTCGGCCGCCGGCGAGCGCATGGTCTTCAGTCCGAGCGCGGTGGTCTTCCACCTCAGGCATCCGGATACAGCCAGGAGGTACCTCCGGCAGAAGTTCTGGAGGGGTTACTGGCGGATGGTTGTCTACCATCGCTTCCCCGACAAGATGGTGAAGGATTCCTATACGCCGCAGTCACTAAAAATCCAGGTGCTCACCCTGTTCGGGGCGGTATTTTCCCTCCTGGCCGGATTGTTGTTCACCCCCGCCATCGTCCTGGCAGCGCTAATGCTGGGAGCGTATGCGGTATCGGCGGCACCATTCGCCATGAGAGTGGCGAGGCGGGATCCGGCTGTTGCGGTGCTCGCACCCTTGTTCCTGGCGCTCCGGGCTGGTGCTATCGGCAGCGGGATCATCTATTTCGGCCTTTTGGGCCGTCGCCATCTGCGAATTTCACCTGTTTCCTGATTCCTTTCTTCCCTGCGGAAGACAGCGGTAATTTTTTCTCATGAGAACTCATCTTAAAAAAAACATTGACATCGTCATATCATTATGATGATATATTGTCATGACAACTCAGAATGTTCTCGCAGGGGTTGCTGGGATGGTCGACAGAAAGAATCAGGAAAAGCTCTACATCCAGATCATGCGCCTGCTCGTGGATGAGATCGGCAGGGGGACCTGGAGCATCGGCGATCGGATTCCGAGCGAGGATGAACTCGGTGAAAGGTTCGGCGTCAGCAAGATCACCATACGTCAGGCTCTGACCAATCTTTCCGCAGACGGATACCTGATGAAAGTGCAGGGAAAGGGAACCTTCGTCGCCGGCAACCATCCGGTTGTCGGGTTGACCATGAAGACACGATTCACGGACGGGCTTTTTGGAAGGGGGGTGCAGGAAACACGGGAGGTACTGGAGCGGGGATTGACCGATCCGCCGGCCGAGGTGAGGCGCTTGCTGGGAAACGACGGCCCGACCTATCGTATTGCAATTCTTCGCCGGGCCGAGGGGGTGCCGGTCTCTACCGACGAGTCGTTCCTGCAAGCCGGTTTGCTGCCCGGAATAGAAGAGCAGGATCTCGGAGGGTTCGCGCTTTTCGCGGCCATCCAGGAGCGCGGAACACGGAAGGTCTTCAAAATGCTGCAAACTGTCGAGATCACGAACCTGAGTCAGCGCGAGGCGGAAACTCTCGGGGAGCATGCTGGCCACCCGGTTCTGGCGGTGCACCGGCTGCTGATCGGTCCGGAGGATCAACCGCTCGCCTACAGCCGGATTGTCGCGATCGGGGAGCGCTTCAAGCTCGAAACCGAGTTCGAGCGGATCAGATAATGAAACATCACAAGGAGAAAACCATGCACACGGAGGAGGCACGGACATGAGCGGACCGAGGAGACTCTACGAGTTCCTCATGGCGGCGTCGATGGCCCACGCGAAGTGGGACTACGAGGTCTCCATGAACATTCTCAAGAGCAGGAAGAAGCTGCTGTGGCTTCTCGCGCTGGCGACGCCGATCCTCGCGATTTCGGCGCTGTCGGCAGCGGACCTGATCGGCAGCAAGACAGCCTACGCCCCGGCACACTACACGAATACGATCTTTCTGGTGTCGATCGCAGTCGGTCTCGCGGCCGGCCTGATCACCGGATGCATCGGCGCCGGCGGCGGGTTCATCATCACCCCGGCGCTGATGGCGGCCGGTGTCAAGGGGATCCTCGCTGTCGGCACCGACGTCTTCCACATCTTCGCCAAGGCGATCATGGGAACGACCGTCCACAAGAAGCTCGGCAACGTCTCGGTCAAGCTCGCGATCGCGTTTCTCGTCGGTTCCTGCGGCGGCACCTTTATCGGCGGCTGGATCAACAAGACGCTCTACAACAAGGACCCGCTGCTCTCCGAGGCGTTCATCAGCTCGGTCTACGCGGTACTCCTCGGCTTCCTCGGCTTTTACGCGCTGGCGGACTACTGGAAGTCGCGCAACGTCAAGGAGACAGGTGGCGGGCACGGCGCGCATGGCGGCCCCTCGGGCATGACCCCGCTGGCCGTGAAGCTGCAGAAGATCAACATCCCGCCGATGATCACGTTCGACGAGGACTTCGGCGGCCGGCAGATCTCCTGGCTCTGGGTCGCGATCGGCGGCATGATCGTCGGCGCCCTCGCCGCGATCATTGGCGTCGGCGGCGGCGTCGTGACCTT
>CAZEOK010000031.1:19104-28224 GCA_964513745.1 uncultured bacterium | reverse complement strand
GCGATGGATATCTGGTCGCAATACTTCATTCACGAGCCGGGGAGGCACGAGGTGAGATTCCGCGGCCTGGGTACCTTTTTCGGAGACTGTCCGATACCCCCGTCAAACATCGTCATTCTCGACGTGCTGCCGAGCGGTTTGGGCAATCATCTCGAACAGCGTATACGGACGCCTCCTCAAGATCGTCCCGAAAGGATGGGAGCTGTCGATGTGGCCCCGCGCGAAAGGTCTCGAAGCCGAAGTCACTCCCCCGGGAAGAGCCCCGGCGAAGGGAATCCTTTTTCTCTGGCGACACTCATTCCCGAAGGCTTCGTGGATAAAGGCGATCATATCCAGAGCTCGATCCGGCTTGCGGACCTTGTGGTGGACAAGTCCCGCAAGGCTGTCTGGAATGCCTGTGAGTACTTTGGGAGAAGTCCCTGGGGACAAGGTGCATGTTCACCTTCCCGAGAAAGCTGAAAGAGCCTGGCCGCTGATGAGGAGGATATGCACCGCTCCACCCGGTGGTGCGGCGATCCTACTGCTTTTCCGCCGAGACATGGTCGCAAAAGAGCGCGCCCGCGTTCTTGGCGGCGCAGAAGTCGCCGCACATCGTGCAGGTGGCTTCGTCCTCGGGTGTCCGGCTGGCGCGGATCTGCTTCGCCAGGGGACCGAAGAGCCCCAGATCGAACTGTCGGCCCCACTTCATGTCGCGCCGGGCTTTGCTCATCTCCCGGTTGCGGTCCCGTGCTCGGCCGCCGAGCTTGACCACGTCGCCCATGTGCACGGCAAGGCGGGCCACCCGGACCCCCTCGCGCACGTCCTCCACGTTCGGCAGCGCGAGGTGCTCGGCGGGCGTGATGTAGCAGATCAGGTCCGCGCCGAAACGGCTGGAGGACGCGGCGCCGACGGCTGCCGTCACGTGGTCGTACCCGGCACCCACGTCACAGGGCAGCGGACCGAGGACGTAATACGGCGCGTTGCCGCTCATCCGCTTCTCAAGCTGGATGTTCCCCTCGATCTCGTCCAGCGGCACGTGACCGGGTCCCTCGACCATCATCTGGCAGCCCATCTCGCGGCCGATATCCGCGAGCTCGCAGTTGATCACCAGCTCGGCCACCTGGGCGCGGTCTGAGGAGTCGTGGATCGCGCCGGCCCGGATGCCGTTGCCCAGACTCAGGACCACATCGTACTTCTTGAGGATCGCGGCAACGCGGTCGAACTGCGCATAGAGCGGGTTGTCACTCCGGTTGGCGAGCATCCAGGAGATCATGAAGGTGCCGCCCTTGGAGACCAGCCCGCCGTAGCGGTACCCCTGTTTTTGTAACCGTTCGATCGTGTAGAGATTGATGCCGCAGTGGATCGCCATGAAGCTGATGCCGTCGGCGCACTGGCGCTCGATCAGCTCGAAGAGCAACTCCTCGTCGAGCTTGTCGGGGTGGCCGTAGCGGCGCGTGGCCTCGCAGAAGGCCTGGTAGAGCGGGACGTTGCCCACCGGGAGACTGGTCGCGGCCAGAACCTCGCGCCGAATCTCGTCGAGGTTCCCGCCGACCGAAAGTTCCATCAAGGTGTCGGCGCCCTCTTCCTCGGCGCCGAGGGCCTTGGCGATCTCGGCCTGAACGTCGACGATGTCGCTCGAGGTGCCAATGCTCGCGTTGACCTTGGTCCGCAGACCCTCGCCGATGCCCACGGCGCGGTGCCGGCGGTTCGTGTTGTTGGGGATGACGATCGTGCCTTTGGCAACCCGCTCGCGAATGATCGCGGGGGACAACTCCTCGTCCCGCGCCACCTGCGCCATCTCCAGGGTGATTTCGCCTGCCCGTGCCCGTTCGATCTGCGATGCCATGTCCTGTCTCCTCACTCCGCGGTCGCGACTCCCGCCTCGCCGAACGTCGCGACCTCGGTCAGCACCCGGACCGCGGCCTCCACGAGGTGCATCGCCAGCGCCGCCCCCGTGCCCTCGCCGAGGCGCAGGTCCAGATCCATCAGCGGCTTCTTGCCGAGCTTTGCCAGCGCGACCTGATGCCCGCGCTCCACGCTGCGGTGCGCTGCGATCATGTAGTTGGCGGATTCGGGGCAGAGCCCCTGCGCGATCAGCGCGCCGGCGGTGGAGATGAAGCCGTCGATGACCACCGGCTTGCGCAGGAATGCCGCGCCGAGGATCACGCCGGCGATCCCGGCGATCTCGAACCCGCCGACCTTCGCCAGCACATCCAGTGCGTCGGCGGCGTCCGGCTTGTTCACGCCGATCGCCCGCTCGATGACCCCGACCTTGGCCTTGAGCTGGGCGTCGTCGATGCCGGTGCCCTTGCCGGTGACCGCAGCCACCGTCTCGCCGGTCAGCACCGCGACGATGGCGCTGCTCGGCGTCGTGTTGCCGATCCCCATGTCCCCGGTGCCGAAGACGTCCGTGGTCGCCCCCAGCGCAAGTGCGATTTCGATGCCGGCCTCGACGGCGCGCACCGCCTCCTCGCGCGACATCGCTGCGCCAACGGCCATGTTCTTCGTGCCGTCCGCGATGTGGATCCGCGCGATCTTCCCGGCGGCCGCCAGCGCGGAGAGATCGCCGCGCACGCCCATGTCGACGACCTGCACCCCGGCGCCCACCAGCCGCGCCAGCGCGTTGATCCCGGCGCCGCCGGCGACGAAATTGAACACCATCTGCTGCGTCACCTCGGCGGGGTAGAGACTCACGCCCTCCGCGGTGACGCCGTGGTCCCCGGCCATGACCACGACGCACTTGCGCGCAACGGGGGGCCGCGCCGAGCCGGTGATCCCCGCCAACTCCAGCGCCAGGTCCATTAACCGCCCGAGCGCCCAATGGGGCATCGTCAGCTGATCGAGCCGGGCTTTTGCCGCAGCCTGTGCCGTCGTGTCGAGCGGGGCGATCTTCGCGCAGGTCGCTTCCAGAAGCTTCATCTCTCCGGGTCTCCTTTGAGGGTGATTGGCATGCCGCAGACCACCAGGACCGCCGCGTCAGCGGCCGCCGCGATCGCTTGTCCAGCTCGTCCCACGAGGTTGCGGTATAGCCGCGTCGACGCATCCGGGGGGACGATCCCCAGGCCGACCTCGTTCGTCACGAAGATCACGGTGCCGGGTGCGCTCCGGGCCGCCCGGACCACCGCGTCGGTCAATCCGGCGACCTCCCGCTCGGTCACCTCCCGCCCCGCCAGCGAGGCGCGGTACATCAGGTTGTTTATCCAGAGCGTCAAGCAGTCGACCAGGATCACCCCGGCGGCATCAGCGGTTCCCGCGTGTTGCGCACCGGCCGGGTCGCCGAAGCCGGTTCCGGCCCGCTCGATCGCACCCGCGAGTTCGATCTCCTCCTCGATCGTCGTCCACGTCCGCGCATCCCGCTCCCGCTGGTGGACTTCGATCTTCCGCGCCATCTCCTCGTCGATCGCCGGGCAGGTGGCGACGAACGTCCACGGCCCGGGCCGGGACTCCGCGAGCGCCTGCGCGTATGCGCTCTTGCCGCTGCGGCTGCCGCCGGTCACGAGAATGATCGCGCCCACCTTCAGATCCCGAGTTTCGTAGGGGCGGGGTTGACCCCCGCCCGAGTTGATGACAATTCACAACGAACGGGCGGGAGGGGATAAGCCCTCTCTCCTACGCATAAACAACGGGTTGAAGTACGTCGTATCATCCTCGGCCCGCCCCAAGTTCCGCGACGTTACCGAGCCCCTGCAGCAGCGCCCCGCCCTCGAAGAGCGCCAGCTCCACCACCCCCGCGGGTCGTATCTCGAACGCTGCATAACTCCTCGGATCCAGCCGCAACAACGCGCAGAGCATGAACCGGATGACCCCGCCGTGCGTGAACGCGACCACGGTCTCGTGCGGTGCGGCGGCCATCCGCTCGGCGGCGGCCCCGATGCGCCTCGTGAAATCGTCGATGCTCTCACCGCCGGGAAACCGGAAACCGGGCTCGAAACGGGCCCAGCGGTCCACGGCCGCGGCATCCTTGCCGGCGATGTCGGCGAAGCTCAGCCCCTCCCACGTGCCGAAGTCCACCTCGCGCAGATCCTGGTCCAGCTCCGGTTGCAGCGAGAGCCCTTTGAGGGCGGCGCGGGCGGTCGCGGTGCACCGCTGCAGCGGGCTGCAGAAGCAGGTCCCGGGCTTCTTCCCAGCCAGCCAGGAGGCCAGATCCTGTGCCTGATGCAGACCGGCCGGCGAGAGGGCCGCGTCCGTCGAGCCGACGAACCGGTCCTCGAAGTGCACCTCCACCTGCCCGTGCCGGACCAGGATCAGCCGCCGTGCCATCGCTCCCGCCTCCCGCGCGAAAAAAAACCCCGGACCTGGGATCACCAGGCCCGGGGATGCCGTATTCCATCCTCGGTGCAAGCTGCGACTCCCCCACCCCACGGGGGGAGCACATCAACTGCCTCGCGAGCAGGTCTTCTGGCTCCCGGATCGCCCTACTCGCCGTGCCTTCCCATCCCGAACAGGAACAGTGGCTCTTTCGGCTTTCGTCCCCGGTTACAGCGGCGGGTCCGCGACGGTTTCTCACCGTCTTCCCTATCATGGCCTCGCGGCCACTCGCGAATCTGCGCGGCAGTATTCGCGCCGGGATGGCGTTTGTCAAGGATCAAAACGTCATTGCCGGAAAACGCGTGCAAAGGGGCGATGCAGCCTTCGAGTGGCCGTCGACCACCTGGCGAGGAGATGGTGAGATGCTGTTCACAATCGTGGGCGCACAGTACAATCCATCGGCATGAAGACCGCTACCCGCCGGGTCCATCGCGAACGGCATTGTCCGATGCGGGATCGGGGCCGCTGACCGCCGTATGAACCTGATTCTTCTGCTCCCAGACGATGGCATCGACAGCAGCGGGCGCGTGCGGCTGCGCGGGCGCAGGCTCCGGCACGTGCTGGAGGTTCATCGGGCGGCCATAGGCGACGAACTGCGCGTCGGCCTGCTCGGCGGCGGGCTCGGCAGCGGCCGGGTCCTGCTGCTGACCCCGGAAGTCCTCGAGATGCAAGTCCGTCTCGACCGCGCGCCGCCGGCGCCGCTCCCCTTGACGCTCGTTCTCGTCCTGCCTCGCCCCAAGGTGTTGCGGCGCGTGCTGCGGGCCGCAAGCTCCATGGGTGTGAAGCGGATCGTCCTGCTCAACGCCCGGCGGGTCGAGAAAAGCTACTGGCAGAGTCCGTATCTCGAGACGGAAGCCATGAACGGGCAATTGCTGCTTGGCCTGGAACAGGCGCGGGACACGCTGCTTCCCGAGATCCTGATCCGTCCCCTGTTCAAGCCTTTTGTCGAAGACGAACTGCCGGGGCTGATCCGGGACACGCTGCCGCTGGTTGCCCATCCGACCGCCCGCGAGGAATGCCCCCGCAACGTTGGCCGGACGGTGACCCTGGCCATCGGCCCGGAAGGCGGATTCATCCCGTATGAAGTGGAAAAACTCGCTGGCTGCGGATTTACGCCGATCCGCCTCGGCGAACGGACCCTGAGCACCGAGACGGCGGTCCCCGCGTTGCTCGCCCGGCTGTTTTAAGAGACGCGACAATGACTACCTGGGTGCTGCGGCTGATCGTGATGAACGTGGGAGTCTTCTTGTTCACCGTTGCCAACCCGCGCCTGTTCGACCTGCTCGCGTTCGTACCCCGTTTCGCCATTTTCCAGCCCTGGACGATCGTCACCTACCAGTTCGCGCACGCGGGGCCTGGCCACCTGCTCTTCAACATGCTCGGTCTGTATTTCTTCGGCTCGCGACTCGAGGGGCACCTTGGTGCCCGGCACTTCCTCGGGCTGTACTTCGCAAGCGGCGTCGCCGGCGCCCTGCTGTCGTTCCTGAACTTCGACACGCCGATCATCGGCGCCTCGGCGGCGGTCTTCGGGGTCTTCCTCGGCTTTGCGCGCCACTGGCCGCGCGAGCGGATTTACCTCTGGGGCGTCTTCCCCGTGGAGGCCCGGGTGCTCGTCGTGGTCATGACCACCCTCGCACTCTTCGGCGGGTTCGGCTTCGGCAGGGGCGGCATCGCACACTTCGCGCACCTCGGCGGCTTCCTCGGGGGCTGGATCTACCTGCGCTGGATGGGATGGAGTTCCCCGGCGGCGCGCTTTCAGCGGCGCGCGGCTGCGCCGGCGGTGCGCGCGGGCGACCTCGAGCGCTGGCGGCGCACGAACCGGCAGGAACTGCACCCGATCAACCGGGGTGAGTTCGACCGGGTCATGGCCAAGCTCGAAGCCCATGGGGCGGGGAGCCTGACGAGCGAGGAGCGCGCCCTCCTCAACCGTTTCGCCCCGGACGAGCCGGAGATCGACAGGCGATGATCCCGGGGATGCTGAACGAGCGACCGCAGAGCGGTTTCGCCAGCCTCGGGCCGGCCGGAAGCTATCGCCGGAGGAAACGCGCGGCGATGAAATCCGCGACCACCGCCGCGTCCTCGATGTCGAGAACCGGGACGTCGAGGTCGAGCGGCTCGTCGCTCGCCACCGCGAGAAGGGTCTCGTCGCGTAGCGCGCCGCGGCAGATCAACTCGGCGCTGCGCTCCCGGCGGTGCACTTCGATCTTTGGCAGCGCGCTGCGCTTGAAACCCTCGGTGAGAACAAGGTCCACGTCGGCGAAGTAGGCCCGCAGGATCTCCTCGATCTCCGGGGCGACGTCGTGCCGCCGGACCAGGGCGAGCTTGTCCGGGGAGCAGATCAGCGTCACGGCCGCCCCCGCCGCTGCCAGGCGGTGGCTGTCCTTGCCCGGGTGGTCGATCTCGAAGTGATGGGCATCGTGCTTGATCGCGCCGACCCGCACCCCCCGCCGGACCAGTTCGGCGATCACTTTCTCGAGCAGGGTGGTCTTGCCGCTGCCGGACTTGCCGACGAAGGAGACCGTCTCAGACATCGACGCCTTCCCCGGACTCGCCGGACGTCTCGGGCGCACCAGCCTCTCCGAAGAAGTCGCCCCAGGCTGGGAAAAAGCGCACCGACTCCCCTGCCGGGATCAGCGAGACGCCGAGCGGAATCTCGAAGACGCCCTCGGCGTGCCGCGCCGAGATAAAATCGCCGGAACCTTGTGAAATCAACTCCTGGACGAAGGACCGGCCCCCGCGCGAGACGATCCGCCCGAGGCTGAACTTCTTGCGACCGCTGCGATTGACCGCCTCCTCGGTGAGCGGCAGCAGGACCGGCTTCGGCAGGTGCTCGCGCGCCCCGGAGGCCTTCAGGAGCAGCGGCTGAACGAACATCGAGAAGTGCACCATCACCGCCACGGGGTTCCCGGGGAAGCCGACGACCATCGAGCCGCGCTCGCTCCGGCCAACGAAGAGCGGTTTGCCTGGCTTCATCGAGACCTTGTGCAGGATCTTGCGCACCCCGCACGAGGCCAGGCACTCCGGCACGAGGTCCCCGTCCCCCATGGAGACGCCGCCGGTGATGAGCAGGAAGTCTGACTCGAGCCCCGCGCGGATCTTCTCGAGCAGCGGCCCCGTCTCGTCCGCGACGATGCCGAGGTAGCTCGTACCGGTGAAGCCCGCACCACGAAGGGAGGCCATCAGGAAAGGGGCGTTGGTGTTGTGGATGCACGGCGCCGGGGCGTCCTCCCAGGGCTCGCGCAGTTCGCCGCCCGTGGCGAGCACCGCCACCGTCGGGCGTTCGTAGACCGGAACGTCCCAGAGACCCTCGGCAGCGAGTGTCGGCACGTGGCGGGTGCGCAGCAGCGAACCGCGAGGGATCAGCAACTCGCCCCGGTGCGCGTCCTCCCCCTGGCGGGCGATGTTGTCACCCCGTCGCCCCCCCGCGGTGAAGTGGACCTCCCCGGCGGCGCGGCTCACGGAGTCCTCGACCGGGATGACGGTGTCGAACGCCGGGGGGACCGCGGCGCCGGTCATGATCTTCACGCAGCCGCGATCGCCGGGATTGCCCTCCCAGCCTTGTCCCGGGACGACCGTGCCGACAACTTCATAGGCGCCTTCGGTCTCGCTCCCGGTCCAACGCACCGCGTAGCCGTCCATCGTCGCCCGCGGGAACGGGGGGACATCGCAGCCCGCGACCACATCGACACCGAGGATCTCGCCGGTGACCTCGGGAAGTGGCAGCGTGCGCACCCCCCCCGCCTCGATCTGTTCGAGGACCGAGGCGATCGCCTCTTCGTAGGAGATGTTCTTCGCCATTGCGGCCCCGAGTATAGATGAATTCACGACGGTTTGATCCCATGGGGTTTCAATGCCGATCACACAACGCTCTCAAAACCTGAATGAGAGCGGCTTCTGTTCGCCTTTGACATTGCCGCAGGCAACGACGCAGTCGCCGCAGTTGTGGCAGAGCGGGTACATCCTCCCCCCCATGGGGTCCAACCCCAGCTGGCAGGCCTGCTCGCACCTGCGGCATCGCCCGCAGGCGTGATCCGCGGTCTCGGCAAAACAGATGTTCATGGTCCGCTTCAGCCTGAATAGGCCGAGGAAGCCGCCAACGGGACAAACGTAGTTGCACCAGGCACGGCGGACCAGGAACATCTCCACGACGACCACGATGCCTATCAGGCCGAGCTCGAGCCCGGCGCTCCTTTCACTGACGATTCGCGAGATCTGGACGGAGATGATCCCGGGAGCCGACAGCATGCTGGCAAACGGCAGCCCGACCAGCACGGTCAACGCCATGACCGCTGCCAGAACGATATACCGCGGCAGCGCGGTCGGCGGTGGCTGGAGGGGTCTCTTCACGCCCGCCCTGGCCGCCAGGGAGTCGACAGCCTCCGAGATCAGGTTCTGCGGGCAGACCCAGCTGCAGAACACCCTTCCGAACGTCAAGGCGGTCAGGAGCGGGATGAGCACGGAGAGGAGCATCTTCGTGTCGACCGTCATGGTCGTGAAGAACGTCTGTAGGCCGATCAGGGGATCCGTGATCCAGAGCGGTCCGATGGCCAGCGAATAGAGCGTCCCCGTGATGAAGGAGATCCCCGCGTTGTTCAGGAGCGGTATGGCGACGAGGAGCGCCAGCGTCGAGACCTGGACCGCTCTCCTGACGCTGGTGAGTTTCACCTTTTCGCTCCAGGGCGCACCGCAATGGCGGCCCCCTCGACCGGACAGACGTTTTCGCAGATGCCGCAGCCCACGCATTTGCCGTCCTCAACGACGGGACGCAGATCATCGTCCATCCGGATGGCCTCGCCGATCAGGGGACAGTCGTCGAAACAACTGCGGCACAAG
>CAZEOK010000031.1:0-19094 GCA_964513745.1 uncultured bacterium | reverse complement strand
TCCCGGGCGATGACCGCCGTGCCCATCCGGACCAGCTCTTTTTCCTTGAGATTCCTCCGGAGTGCGCCCGAGGGACACACGGGAGGGCACTTCATGCACAGATAGCAGGGCTTGCGCCTGGCACGGATGACCGGCGTGCCCATGACCGCCAGGCCGTCCAGCAGGCTGGCCATCGTGATCGACCGGTAGGGGCAGGCCTGGGCGCATTTCCCGCACCGGATGCACGTGGCGAGAAATTCGGTCTCGGGCAGGGCCCCCGGCGGCCGAAGATACGCGCTAGGCATGATCTCCCGCGTACACCGGGTAAATGCCGATGACCCTTTCGAACTCAGAGATGTCCTTGATGATCTGGTTCACCGCGGAAAGGGTCTCCGCCTCGACGACGGTCACGATCTGGTCGTCCTTCACGCCGAAAACGCTGACGCCGGGGACCGCACCGAGCCTCGGCAGCACCTGCTCGATGGCGCCGTCTTCGATGGCCACGATGACGCTCGAAATCGCCATGGGCTGTATCCTTTCCGGGTCGCCCTTTACGCCTTCTCCAGCTTCACTGCGCAGACCTTGTACTCCGGCTGCTTGGACAGCGCGTCGAAGGCATCGTTCGTCAGGCTGTTGATCATCTTGTCCGGGTAGTGCATCGGCACGAAGACCAGCCCGTCTCTCGGCACGTCCATCACCTTCGCCTCGAGCACGATCGTTCCGCGGCGCGACGTGACACGCACCTTGTCCATGGCCTTGATGCCGAGCTTCTGAGCGTCGCGGGGGTTGATCTCCACGTACGCCGCCGGCGCCGACCGCCGCAGCTCGGGAACCTTCAGGGTCATGGTCCCGGTGTGCCAGTGCTCGATCTGCCGCCCCGTGGTCAGCGCGAAAGGATACTCCGCATCGGGCGGTTCGGCCGGGCCCTTGTAGGGACGAAGCCAGACCGTGGCTTTCTTGTCCTTGCTCCCGTAGAACGAGACATCCGCGGCCGCGGGGTCGAACTTCTTCACCAGGGGGTCGCCGTACACGGCCGTATAGCGCCGTACGGTGCCCGGGTGGTCTTCCGTGGGACAGGGCCACTGGATGCCGTGGGCCTTCTTCAGGCGCTCACGGGTCATGCCCATGAAGTCGTAGGCCGTTCCCTTTGATGCCAGCCGGATCTCGTTCCAGACCTCCTCGGAATTCTTGAACGCAAAGAGCTTCCGGGATTCGTGTTCCAGATCCAGGGCCTTGAAGAGTTTGTTCGCAAACTCGATCATCACTTCGAGATCGGGCCGCGCCTCGCCCGGGGGATTGACGGCCTTCTCGACGTACTGGTACCGCCGCTCGGACTGGCCGTAGGTGCCGTCCTTCTCGACCCACAGCGCCGCGGGCAGAACCAGGTCGGCCAACTCCGAGGTCTTGGTCGGGTGATAGGCTTCCGACACCACGAGGAAGGTGTCCTTGCCCTCCATGGCCTTGCGGTAGGCGTCGACGTTCGGGAGGCTCTGGCCGGGGTTCGTGCAGGCGATCCACATCGCCTTGAGCTCGCTCTTGCCGAAGGAGCGGAACATCTCGACGGCGGTCGGTCCCGGCTTCGCCTGGATGCGACCGGCGGGCAGCCCCCAGAACTTCTCCATGTCCTCGCGGTCCTTGTCGTTGGCGACGGCCCTGCCATAGGGAAGCAGGTGACTGAGCATCCCCGCGTCGCGCACGCCGCCGCAGGCGTTCGGCTGGCCGGTGAGCGAGAAGGACGTCGCGCCGGGCCGGTTGATCTGGCCCGTGAGCAGGTGGAGGTTGTGCATCATGTTGTTGACCCAGACGCCGCGCGTGCGTTGATTGAGCCCCATGCACCAGAAGCTCATCGTCCCCTTGGATTGAGCGAACATCCGGGCGGCCTTGACGATGTCGTCCTTGGGGCAGCCGGAGATCTTTTCGGCAGCCTCCGGGGTGTACTCCTCCAGGAGCTGGACGTACTCGTCCCACGTTGCAGGTTCCGTCTTCGGCGGCGGCCCGGGATCGGTCACCTTCATGAATTTCAGGTGCTTGTCGAGGTACTCCTTGCTGTGGAGGTTTTCCTTGACGATCACGTAGGCCATCGCGTTCAGGATCGCCAGGTCGGTGCCGGGGGTGAAGCTCATGTGCATGTCCGCGATCCTGGCGGAAAGCGTCTTGCGCGGGTCGACCATGATGATCTTGGCGCCCCGTTTCTTTTGCTCGTTGACCATGCGGAAGATGACGGGATGCGCCTCGGCCATGTTCGAGCCGACGATGAAGAAGCAGTCGGCGTGATAGATGTCGTCGTAGGCCCCCATGGGCTCGTCCTTCCCGAACGTGGAGACATACCCCACGGCGGCGGACGCCATGCAGAGACGGGGGTTGCCGTCGATATTGTTCGTGCCGAGCCCGCCCTTGAAAAGCTTGTTCATGAAGTAGGATTCCTCGGTGAAGGCCTGGCCCGAGCCGTAGAAGGCCAGCGACTGGGGATCGGCCTTGTAGGCGGCGGCAAACTTGCCGACCATCAGATCCATGGCCTCGTTCCAGCCGATCTTCACGAACTCGTTGCCCCGCCGCAGCAGGGGGTGCGTCATCCTGTCCGGAGCGGTCATGATGGCCGGGAGGAAATTGCCCTTGAGGCAGAGGAAACCCTTGTTCCAGTTGTCCTTGTCGCCTTTGACCGCGACCACCTTGCCGCCCCGGATGCCGACGTACACCCCGCAGCCGGCGCCGCAGTAGCGACAAACGCCCTTCACCCACGAGTCGACGTCCGCCCCGGCCGCGATGCATTCCTTCGGCAGAGGCAGCTCGAGGCCGATCGCGGAGGCTGCGGCCAGTGCGGCCGAATATTTCAGGAGCTGTCTTCTGGTCAGGTTCATCGCGCGCCTCCTTCTCCATGGAAGCCGCTCTTCGCGGATTCCTTCACGCCCGCCGTGTGGTTTTCATGGCAGAAAAAGCAGGACTGTTCCTTGGCCGGCAGTTTCTTCCGGACGTCCGCAACCGCGTCTGCGTGGCACCCGACGCAGCGGTCGGGGCCGGGCGCTGCCGTGAAATTCACCTCGGGAGCCCCGTGGCAGACCACGCACTTGACGTTCATCAACCCGTGCTTCCCATTCAACCAGGATTTCTCCTGATCTTCGTGGCACTCCGCACAGTCCTGGTCCAGGCCTTCCCTGTGCGTCTTGTCCGCCCCAGAGGCGACGGTCGGGAGGACCAACGCCAGCAGCGCCACCAGAAGGTATTTCATCGGAACCTCCTTCGATAAATTCGGCGTCTGGCGCCGCTGCGAGGCGGCGGCAATCCCCCGCCTCGCAACAGCGTCGCTTGCTTACTTGCCGGCCGGAACCGGCGGGGCCGGAGTCGCCGCGGGGGTAGCAGCCGGAGCCGCGGCGGCCTTCGGCGCCATGGCATCGTCGATGAGCTTGATGCCGTCGAACGCTTGCTGGGCGGCCTTCATCAGCGCTTCCTTGGCCATGTCCGGGTTGTGGAAGCCGTCGGAGTTTTCCGCGGTCCAGAACTCCCAGAGGAAGTGGGCCTTCAGGTGTTGGTCTTGGGCTTTCTTGATCACTTCGGGATCAACCCCCGCGGCCTTGGCGGCCAGGATCTTGTCGATCAGCACCGAGATGCGGAACTCGGCTTTGCGCATCTTGCCCTTGATGTGGGACTTGACCGAGTCGATCGAGTAGACCGCGTCCTGCTCGGTCCACTTCGGGTGGCAGTTGGACGTCAGGCAGGTCTCCTTGATCTGGACCCTCGGCGTGACGGCGAAATGGGAGGTGAAGACCTTCCCCTGCTTGTTCTTCACCTTCGGCGTATGGCAGCTGTCGCAGCCCGCGCCGGCCTTGGCGTGCTTCGAATTGTAGAACGCCTCGGCCTCGGGATGCTGGGCCTTCCAGAGCAGCCCGCCGGTGAGCCCGTGTTTGAAGTCGAGGAAGGAGACCTGGTTCACGTAGTGGTCATAGAGCCCGAAGACGTCCTTGTAGGGGAAGTGGTTCGTCCGGGCGTCGGTGAACTTCACCGGTTCGCCGGTCTTCGGGTCCGTGCCCGGGTTGCAGTTGTACTCGACGTGGCACTGCCCGCACTGCAGCCGCGAATCGTACTTGTCGAGGATGGCGATCTTGCGGTTGAACCCGCGCGTTCCCATGTCGATGACCTGGAACTTCGTGTGGTTGGCGTCTTTGTGCCAGAGCGTGTCGGCCTCGGGCCGGGTCAGCGCCTGGATCAGCCCGTCGCGCACGATACGGGGCTTTGCCGCGTGCGGGTCGTGACAGATGAAGCAGTTCAAGGCGTGGTTCACGTCCTTGGCGACCTCCACGACGTTCGAGGTCCGCGACCAGGTGGCGGCCGGGGCGGGCTCGCCGAGATAGGCCCACTTCAGGATGTGGTCCTGCGTTTTACACTGGAGGCAGACGGGGTTCGCGGCTGCGGCTGTCTGGGGGTTGAAGACCTTGTGCTCCTTGGTCTCGTGGTGAGTGTCCGTCAGGATGTCCCAGACCTTGCCCTTCTCGTTGACGTACATCCAGCCGTTTTTCGGCTGGAACCGGCCGCCGAACGCCCGGTCGACCACGAACTGGTCCAGCAGCATGTTCACGTGGCTTCGCGTCAGGTTGTGCTCCTTCGTGAAGCCGTGGCCGGCCATAAGCTTGTCCCAGAAGGGGTTGGGCGAGCGGTTCGTGAGCTGCGACTTCTCGTCGCGCGCCGGACGATTCTTCGCCACCTGCATGAAGGTCTCGAGCTGTTCCTTGTGGCATGCGCCGCAGGCCTCCCAGGAGGTGTCCGTAACCGGCCGGGTTTCCGGACCGGGGTTGTCCAGGTGCGCGGTGAGCCCGCTGTGGCAGCTGACGCAGTTCACCTTCGCGTGTTTGCCCATAGTGTGCAGCTTCATGACGGGTTCGTGACATTCATAGCAGGCTTTGACGTCAGCCGGTTTTTCCGCCGCCGCTTTCGCCCCCGCCGCCTTCTCGTACTGCGCCCCGGCCTTTGAACCGGCGAACATCAGGAACAGACCAGCCGCAACGACGACCGCACCGCGCGCCCATGCCTTCTGCCTCATGATACCGCCCCCCTGTGATGACCCTTCCTGACCTGGGATGATGACGCCCATCCCCCGCATTGATCTCGACTGACATAAAAAATAGTCGCTTTGGGCGTAAATAGGCGGAAAAGTATTGTAAATTTTCTGTTAAATTCGAGCCTGCGCTGACGGTCGAATGGCTGGGGCGATCGAAGAAATCGACAGATCCGGAGCGGGACGAGCGAAACGCGGGGATGTCGTTTACTCTCGGAATTTGTAACCCACCCCCGGCACCGTGATGACGACCTTCGGATCCAGCGGGTCCTTCTCGATCTTTTGCCTGAGATGCTGGATGTGGACGTCGATCACGCGGCTCCAGGAATAGATCTTCGATCCTTTCCAGATCGTCTTGCGGATGAACTCGCGGCTCAACGGCTCGCCACGGTGCGCTGCGAAGAGATGCAGCAACTCGAACTGCTTCCGGGTCAGGTCGACGACCGTACCGCGGACTCGCACCGTCTGCGTCTTGCCGTCGATGGCGAGGTCGCCGATCGTCATCGGCTCTTCGGCGGGCTGGGAGCGCCGCAGGCAGGCCTTGATGCGCGCCATCAACTCGAGCGTTTCGAAAGGTTTCACGATGTAGTCGTCGGCTCCGCTTTCCAGGCCCATGACCTTGTCGGACACGCGGTCTTTCGCCGTGAGCATGATGACGGGGATTTTCGGATAATCCTGTTTGAGCTCCCTGCAGATATCCATGCCGTTCCCATCCGGCAGCGTCAGGTCCAGGATGATCAGGTCCGGCAGCAGCTCGCCGAGCACCCGTTTGGCCGCCGCCCAATCCGCGGCCAGGGACGCCTCGTACCCGTACAGCTCGAGGTTGGCCTTGAGAACGTACAGGATGTCCGGGTCGTCATCGATGACAAGCAGTTGTCTCTTCATCCGCCGTCCGCTGCTCCCCCTGCTTGGGAATTCTGAACCAGAAACGGCTCCCGCCGAGGGGGGAATCCTCGACGCCGATCTCCCCCCCGTGCGCCCCGATGATGCCCCTGCAGATCGCGAGCCCGAGGCCGGTCCCGCCTGCGACATTTTTCGTGTAATACTGCTTGAAGATGTGTTCGCGCTCCTCCGACGGGATGCCGGCACCCATGTCCTCCACGGAGCCGCAGACGTCCTCTCCCCGCGCTTCCAGCGTGACCTTGATCCGCCCCGCGTCGGGGCTGACGTTCAACGCATTGGAGAGGAGGTTTGTCAGCACCTGCTTCATCCGGTCCTCGTCGATTCGTGCCGTCGCCTCCGTGACCTGCATCTGGATGGTCACGTTCTTTTCGGCCGCGAGCGGGGTGATGCCCGCCACCACCTCCCGGAAGACATCCTTGAGGCCGATCTCCCTGAAGTGCATCTCGGCGGTGCCGAGGCCGATCCGCTCGTAGTCGAGAATATTGTTGACCAGCCGGATCAGCCGATCCGCGCTCTTCTTGATCATCTCGAAAAAAACAACCAGGTCCTGGTCTTTATCGGCTTCCCGCATGGAAAGCTTCACGGACAGATAGTCCATGGCGCCCTTGATGGCGGTCAGCGGCGTCCGCAGCTCATGGGAGGTCTTCGCCAGGAAATCCGACTTCTCCTGCGAGGACCGCGCCAGGGCCTCGTTCTTGTCGGTGAGTTCCTGGGTCGCCGCCCGGATCTTCTCCTCGAGACAGGTGTGGTACTCCGCGAGGCTTTTCGCCATCTCGTTGAAGGACCTGCCCAGAGACTCGATCTCGTCCCCCGTCCCGGCCAGCGGCGTTTCCCGGTTGTCGGCCCTGGCGAACGCGACCATCTGCGACTGGATCCTGGCGATCGGGCCGAGGATGATGCGACGGGTCACCAGGAAGAGCGTCAGGACCATGATCGCGCCGATCATGACCGTGCCGGCGACCATGTACCGCTGCTCGATCCGGTTCAACTCGAGGAACTGGTCGATGGGAATGGAGACGCTGATGGCACCCTTGACGTCCCCGACCTTGTACCCCTGGTGATCATGACATTCCAGGCAGGCCGTCTCGACATAGAGCGGGGCGATATAGCGGTAATAGTGGGACGAGCCCATCAGCTCGATGGTTGTCGCCTCCTTGGTCTGCCTGGTCTCGAAATCGACGAGCGCCGACCGCTCGAAGGCATCGGGCGCGTTCTCGGGGTTGATGAGCTTCAGGCTCGTGATGTGGAAGACGTAGAGATTTTCCCGCTCCGCATACTGGGAGAGCTGCTTGGTGACCATGGCCGGGTTCTCTTTCACATAGCGCTTCCCATCCACGTCGGTGATCGCGGCGTTCCGAAGATAGGGGTTCGGCTCCACCCACGGCAGCTTTTCCACGTACACGCCGCCGTGTTCGGCCACCCATTTTCTCGTGATGACGACCTGCTTGAACACGGCCTTGGCTTGGACGTTGATCTGTGCCATGACCAGCTGCTCGTGCTTTTTATTGATCCCCCAGAACGTCACCCCCAGAAGGACGACGAGCACGGCCATGATGACCAGCACATATTTCACGCAGAGATTGCAGCGCACCGCTCTTTGCCGCCAGGCTTTCGCTCGACACCACGCAGAGCCCGGGGATGAACCGAGAATCGTCCAACCTTCCTTTGCAGCCATCCACCTCGACGGTAGTGGCCTTGGCCGACGGAGTCAAGATGCCCGTGCGCTTCGGAGGGGGAGCACGTCAGCCTGCCAACTCACCCACGCGGGATGACGTAGAGGTCCGGTGGACGCAGCGCGATGGTGACGGCGTTCCCGGGCACGACGGCACGCTCGCGCGCCACGTGCGCCGAGACCGCGGCAACTATCCGGACGCTGCAGTCGATTGCCACCTTGACCAGCGGACCCTGCGGCACCACGGAGACGACCCGGCCCGGGAAACGATTGCCTGCAGGAATCCCCTCCCCCCCCCCGGGGGCGGCGAACACGACATCCTCGGGTCGGATGCACAGCATTCCCTCGTCCCCGGACACCATGCCCGGGGCGGCTGCGCCGATCTCGAGCGACGTTTCGCCGAGCCCAGCCATCATCTCGGTGGTCGTCACGGCGGACCAGAGCGTCACCGGCAGCAGGTTCTCGACGCCGACAAAGGATGCGACAAAGGCGTCCGCGGGGCGGCGCAGCACCTCTTCCGCGCTCCCGACCTGCCGCACGCGTCCCCTGTCCAGCACGACGATGCGGTCGGCGAGACGTTGGGCCTCGGTGCGGTCGTGCGTCGCGAAGACCGTCGTGGTGCCGGTTTCCCGCAGCGTGCGCGAGAGGTCCTCGAGCAGCCCCTCCCGCGACCGCGGATCGAGCGCCGCGAACGGCTCGTCCAGCAGCATGACCTCCGGTGCGACGGCCATCGCCCGCGCCAGGCTCGTCCGCTGCGACTCTCCACCCGAGAGGGTGCGGGCCGAGCGTTCGCCGAGGTGTTCGATCCGGAAGCGCTCCAGGTTCTCGCCGACGCGCCTGGCGATCTCCCCCTTTGCGAGGCCGCGCAGCCTGAGCCCCGAGGCGACGTTCTCGAAGACCGTCGTGTCGAAGAGCAGCGGCTCCTGGAAGACCATCGCCACGCGGCGGCGGTAGGCCAGCGCGGCGGCGCCCGACGGCACCCGCTCGCCGCGGAAGAGCAGATCGCCCGCGACCGGCTGCTCGATGCCCGAGAGCCCCAGCAGCAGCGTGCTCTTGCCGGCGCCGTTGGGGCCGATCAGCGACAGCGTCTCGCCGCGCGCCACCGCGAGAGCGGGGATGTCGAGCAGGTCCACGCCCCCCCTGGCGATGCGCAGGCCGCGGAGCTCGAGGATCGGCCCGCCGGCGCTCACCGCGGCCGCTCCCGCTGCTGGATCCGGGTCAGCAGATAGTTCACGGCGAACGTCAAGAGCAGCAGGATGACGCTGAGCGCGATCGCGACATCGAAGTTGCCCCGGCCGGTCTCCATCACCGTGGCGGTGGTCAGCACGCGGGTCGAGCCCCTGACGTTGCCGCCGACCATGATCGACGCACCGACCTCCGAAATTACGCCGCCGAAGCCGGCCATCACGGCGGCAAGCAGCGGCAGACGGGCCTCGCGCAACAGCAGCCGGACCATCTGCCAGCGGGTCGCGCCGAGCGCGAGGATCTGCAGGCGCAGCTTGCGCGGGAGCTGCTGGATGGCGGCGAGGCTGATGCCCGTGACGATCGGCGTGGCGATCGCCGACTGCGCGATGATCATCGCCGTCGGCGTGTAGAGCAGGCCGAGCACGCCGAGCGGCCCGTTGCGCCAGAGGGAAATCGAGACGAAGAGCCCGACGACCACCGGCGGCAGGCCCATCCCGGTGTTCACGAGGCTCACCAGGACGCGGCGGCCGGGAAAACGCGTCAACGCGAGCGCCGTCCCGGCCGAAACCCCGAGCAGGAGGCTGATCAGCGTCGCGGTGCCGGAGATGCGCAGCGAGAGCAGGGAGATCCGCCAGACTTCGGCATCGATGCCGAAGATCAGGCCGAATGCCTGGCGGATCCCCTGCCAGATCAGGTCCATACAGGACCTGTCCCGGTTCTCTCCGGTCCGGTGCGCGCTGCGGGGTCCTGTCGCTGCTGACCTCCCATCCGCGCCACCCCTCCGCTGTTCGGCACTGTTGCCGTTATTCGGGCTTGCCGGCGTCCGGGAAGAAGAGCGGCGAGCCGAACTTCTCTACGCCGAAGCCGCCGATGGTCCTCTGCGTCTCCTCCGCGACCATGAAGTCCGCGAAGGCCTTCGCGCCGGCCGCGTTGACCTTCGGCCACTTTGCCTGACTGACCTCGATGACGTGATAGACGTTCAGCAGGCTCTTCTCTCCCTCGACGAGGATGTCGAGCGCCAGGGTCTTCTTCATCGCGAGGTACGTGCCGCGGTCCGCGAGTGTGTAGAAGCCCTTCTCCGATGCGACGTTCAGCGTCTGGCCCATGCCGAGGCCGGTCTGCTGATACCACGCCTGCCCCTCGGCGGCGACGACGGCGGCCTTCCAGAGAGTCTGCTCTTTGGCGTGCGTCCCGGAGCTGTCGCCGCGCGAAATGAAAGTCCCACCGCCCGCGCCGATCGCCTTGAAGGCGTCGGCCGAGCTCGTCATCCCCTTGATCTTCGCCGGGTCGGCGGCCGGGCCGACGATGACGAAGTCATTGTGCATCACGAGCAGTCGCCGGGTACCGAAGCCCTCGTCCATGAACTTCTTCTCGGCGTCCGGCGAGTGCACGAGCAGCACGTCGGCCTCGCCCTTCTGGCCCATTGTCATCGCGTGGCCGGAGCCGACGGCGATCGTCTTGACCATCAGCCCCGACTTTTTCTCGAAAGCCGGCACGAGCACATCCAGCAGCCCCGAGTCCTGCGTGCTGGTCGTGGTGGCCAGGATCAGGACCTTCTCCTGGGCGGACATAGGTGCAGAGGCGAGCAGTGCAGCGACGAGCAGCGCGAATACGGCGGCGGCGATCTTTCTCATGCGTTCGTTCCCTTCGTTAAAATGCAAACCTCAACAGTTCCCGTGCGGGCTGCGGGGTCCTCTCGTTGCACACCCCCGTCGGTGCTCGCGAAACGCTCCACGCCGCCGGGGTCCCCCGCTTCGCGCCACCCCTCCGCCGGGTCGATGCTGTTACGCGCCGAGCGAAGTAAGCAAGATTGAGATCCGCAGCGTCTGGACCCAGCGGCCTGTCACGGTGCCGCGTAGAGGATTTTGCCCGCATCGCGGAAGTCGTAGTGCCCGAGGTTCGCGACGCGGCGGCGGAAGTCCGCGTTGCGCAGCGCCTCGAGGATCGCCTGCACCCCGGTGCCGAAATAGGTATCCTTCGTCGTGACCATGTCAAAGCGCTCCTCGACGACCTGGATGAAATCGAGACCCAACATCCGCGCGACGGACCCGGAGGCGAGCCCGGTGTCGGCCTCCCCCGAGAGCACCCCGAGCCCGACCTCGTAGTGCGTTGCCGCTTCACGGCCGTAGCCCTCTATGGAGGCGGGAGGGATGCCGAGCTCCGCGAGCCGGCGATCCAGCAGCAGCCTCGTCCCCGCCCCCGCCTGCCGGTTGATCAGTCGCACCCCGGCGCGGCGAAGATCCTCGAATCCGTATATTCCGAAAGGATTCCCCGGCGACGTCACGAACCCCAGGTCGCGCCAGAGCAGGTTCGCGACGACCGGCCGCATCGCGGTCACGATCCGCTTCACGTGCGGGACATTGTACTCACCCGTCTCCGGGTCGACGAGGTGGCTCCACGCCAGGTCCGTGTGGCCGAGATTCAGCATCCGCAACCCCTCGGAGCTCCCGGTGGCCGCCGAAAAGAGGACTACACCGGACCCATGCACCGTCAGGTGGCTTTGCAGGATGTCGAGCACCGGATCGTGGCTGCCAGCGGCGAGCAGCACGCCCTCGATCTTCTTGCCCCGCGACCTGGCCGCAGCCAGCCCATCCAGCGCGTTTTTCTCGATCCACTCGTCGATGATCCGCCGCGGGAAAAGCCATTTCCCGGTGACCCGGGACGCCGGGATCTTCCCGGCCTTCACGAGGGCGTAGACCTGCTTCTCGTGGATGCCGAGGTGTTCGGCAACCTCCTTGGTCGTCAGAAACTCGTCGGGCACAATTTCCTCCCGAATATTACAAAATATTACCTATTATTACCCGTACATCCAATATCATGGCGTACCATTGCAGTCAAATTGACACCGCTGGTGGGGTGAATGATCCCGACCGATCACATGCTCACCCCGGAGGGGGCACGACGGGGAGCCACAGCGTCAGGACCCCGCAACCCGCACGGTGACGGTCATCCTGAAGCATGTTCTGCGCTTAGGAGTGGCGCGGAGGGGAGGTCTCCAGCTGACCCGGTCAGGTCCCGGCCGGCACGAAGGGCAGGAACATCCTGATGGTCGTGCCCACGCCGAGCGTGCTGTCGACCGATATCCGGCCGCCGTGCGCGTCGACCACGTCCTTGGCGAGCCTGGTGCCAAGCCCGCTCCCGTGGCGCTTGTGGGTGGATGCCACCGCGTCCGTGAAGAGCAGGTCCCGAACCTCCGGCGGCATGCCCCGGCCGGTGTCCGCGACGTCGATCAGCAGGCCGCCCCCCGCGGGGTCCGGCTCACCGCGGACGGTCACGCTCCCGCCCTGTGGCATCTCGGCGAGCGCGTTGTTGACCAGGTTATAGAAGAGGTTGAAGAGCTTGCCCTCGTCGGCGCGCACTTCGGGCAGCCCCGCGAGCCCTTCGGCGATCAGGGAGACGCCCCGCTGCTGAGCCAGCGCCCGCAGGGTCTCGAACACCTGCTCGACGACGGTCGCCAACGCGCAGGGCGCGAATCGCGCCGGCATGCTTCGCCCCATCACGCAGTCGGTGATTTCCTTCAGTCGGTCCTGCGTGTGGCGGGCGGAGGCCTCCACGGCTTCCAGGACCGTGCGGCACCGCCGGTAGGTCTTCAAGGCCCCGTCTCGCTCCCCGGGGGGCAGCCTCTGGAAGAGCTGCTCCACCGAATCGCTGATGATCTCGGAGCCGAAGACGATCGGCGTCAGCAGGTTCTTGATGTCGTGGCCGATCCCGGCAACGAGCCGGGCGACCTCGGCCAGCTTCGCCTCCTCGTCGAGTTGCGCACGCTCGATGGCCGCCGCGGCAATCGTCGAGACGATCGTGACGAGCGAGAGGTCCTGCTCGTCGAAGCGGCCGCCGCGTTTGTTGATGATCTCGAGCACGCCGATCGTGGAGGCCTG
Source organism: uncultured bacterium (assembly GCA_964513745.1). Lineage (GTDB taxonomy): Bacteria > JAUVQV01 > JAUVQV01 > JAUVQV01 > DATDCY01 > DATDCY01. The sequence goes on along the minus strand of CAZEOK010000031.1, from coordinate 6,430 downwards.
CCACCTCTTCAACGGCGCGGTGATCATGTTCGTGGTCACGAGCGTCGTCGCCTCGTCGATCCCCTTGAAGTGCCGGGCGTCGTGCTGGACGTCGTGGATGATGGCCGCCTCGCCACCGGCGTAGACCGCTCCGGCGATCCCCTTGTCCCAGGGAATACCCATGCCCACCGTTGCCGGCTTGACCCCGATCGAGTGCCTGAAAACCAGCTGCCGGGTCTGCGGATCGGCGATGAGGATCGAACCGCCTTCGGCGTCGAGGACTTCCACGGCGATCTCGAGGGCCCGGTTGATGACATCGTCCGGATGTCGCACCTGGAAGAGGATTTCACTGACGCGGCGCGCCGCGTCGAGCTCGCGCGTGACAACGGTCCGTCGGTGGTCTTCGGCGCGGCGCAGCGCCCGGCGTTTTTCAGGAAAAGGTGCGTCGTTCGACATCGCTCACGAAGGTAGGGGGAATCCCGCGCGGTGTCAATTGCCGGCCCGCCCGAGCGCCGCCAGCGCCTTGCGCCGGCCCGCCGCCGCGCCGGCATGGTCGGGCTCGAGACGCAAGGCCTCCTCGAAGGCGGGGAGCGCCTCGGCGGCGTTGCCCAGATAGGCGAGCGCTCGCGCCAGCCGGAAGTGCGCCTCCGCAAAGTCGGGGCGCAAGCGCAGGACCTCCCGGTACTCCGCCACCGCCGGTGCCGTCCGTCCCTGCCAGAAGAGGACTCCCGCCAGGTTGTACCGCGCCAGGACGTGGTTGGGTTTCAGGCGCAACGTCTCCCGGAAGTGGGCCTGCGCTTCGTCGTAGCGTTTGCCGTTGAAGAGCAGCGCGCCGAATTCGTGCTCGATGTGCCAGTTGTCCCTCGTCACCCGCAGGGCGTGCGAGAAGAGGGTCGCGCCGTCGCGCCAGACCCCCACCTGCGCGCGGGTTGCCGGCAGCAGCGCGAGGATCAGGGCCGCGCCGCCGGCGCCTGCCGCAAGCCTCGCAGGGAGCCCCGCCCCGGCGATGCCCGCCGACAGCCAGATGAAGGCCACGGCAAGACCCGCCGACGGGAGGTAGGTGTACCGGTCTGCCATCGCCTGGGCACCGATCGGGACCAGCCCGAGCGTGGGGAGGAGCATTGCCATATACCAGAGCCAGCCGATCAGCACGTACGGATGTCGACGGCGCCAGTGCCAGGTCGCGGCGCAGATCCCCGCCACCAGGATCGCGGCAGCCGCCACCATGACAGGGGCGATCTCCGTGGGGAAGGGATAAAAAACCGCCAGATCGCGCGGCAGGAGCACCTTGCCCAGGTATACGACGATCGAAACCAGCGCGTTGGCCAGACGCATCCCGAGGGGCGGTGCGGCCTGATCCAGGAAACCTCCACCCGCCCGCTGCGCCAGCCAGGACAGGACCGCCACGGCCATCGCCGGGGGAAAAAGCCAGGCTACGCCCGTGGCCGCCCGCGGAAATCGGCGCCCTGGCGCACCAGCGTGCATCCCCCCCAGGCAGCCGAGGGGCCACCACGCGAAAAGGAGCATGGCCGCGGGGAGCATCACGAGGGTTGGTTTCGACAGCAACCCGGCGAGAAAAGCCCCGGCGACCAGGGCGTAGCGTCGCCACGATTCGGGGCGCCGCAGCCACGCCAGCCACGCCGCGAGGGTCAGCATCCCGAAGAAGAATCCAAGGACATCCTTGCGCTGCGCCACCCAGGCCACCGACTCCACCCGCAGCGGATGGACGGCGAAAAGCGCCGCGGCGAAAAAGCTGCGCCAGAGATGGCCGGTTGCCGACCGCAGCACGTGAAAGAGCAACAGGCACCCCGCCAGGTGCAAGAGCACGCTCGACTGGTGGTGCCGGCGGGGATTGAGTCCGAAAAGCTGCACGTCGGCCATGTGCGAGAGCCAGGTCAGGGGGTGCCAGTTGGACGCGTACCCGACGCTGGTGAATGCCCAACCCAGGCCTCCTGCCGAGAGGCCCTCGCGCACGATGAGGTTGTTGGTGACGTAGCGGTCGTCGTCGTAGGGCACGAAGCCGTTGTCCGAGACACCCGCAAAGGCCAGCAACAGCAGCACCGACAACACGACGATCGGGAAGGCGGCGCGCCGGATCATCCCGGGATTATGGCATGCGACGGGGCAGGCGCAAAGCGACTCACCCCGAAGCCTGAAAAAGCAACGGCCCCCGCTCCCGTTGGGGAGAGGGGGCCGATGATCTACCGTGCGAAGTTAGGCGGGGCGGACGTTGGAGGCCGCCGGGCCCTTCTGGCCGTCGACGATCTCGAACTCCACGGCCTGACCCTCGCTCAGGCTCTTGAAGCCCGAGCCGCCGATCGCGGTGTGGTGCACGAAGACGTCCTTGGAGCCGTCCTCGAGGCTGATGAAGCCAAAACCCTTCTGATAATTGAACCACTTCACTGTTCCCTTTGCCATGTTCCTGCCTTTTCCTTCTGATCCCTTTGAGATACTCACGCAGAACCCTGAGTTCTCTCAGGACACGTGATCGCTGACGGTTGGGGATTCATCAAACGTAAGCTAGTTCCAAGAATATAGGTTGCCGGCGGGGAATTGTCCACCTTTATTATGATGCCACCCTCCGTACTGCCCGGAGGCCGGGTGGATGTCGCGGTATAATCCCATCCATGTCCCTGTCGGTCGACACCTCGATCCGGATCAGACGCGCTCCCCTGCTCGCCGCAATCGTGATCCTCTTCACGGTGACGGTGACGACATTCTGGCCGGTGAGCTTCTTCCCCTTCGTCGACTGGGACGACTGCGACTACGTCTACGAGAACGAAGCCGTCAAGGGGGGCCTGACAGCGGCGGGTCTCCGGAGTGCCTTCACGACCATCCGGCAGGAAAACTGGCATCCACTGACCTGGGCATCGCATATGCTCGACGTCGAGTTCTTCGGCATGAACGCAGGTGCGCACCATCTCACGAGCCTGGCCTTGCACCTCGTGAGCGCGACCCTGCTGCTGCTGGTTCTGCAGCGCTGCACCGGGATGCTCTGGCGCGCCGCCGTCGTGAGCCTTCTCTTCGCGGTCCATCCTCTGCACGTGGAATCGGTGGCCTGGGTTTCCGAGCGCAAGGACGTTCTCGCCGGGCTGTTCTGGGTGCTGACCATGGCCTGCTATCTCTGGCATGTCCGAAAGCCCGGCAGGGGGAGATACGCGTTGCTCCTTGCCATGTACGTCTTCGGTTTAATGGCAAAGCCGATGCTGGTCACCCTCCCCCTGGTACTGCTGCTGCTGGACTACTGGCCTCTCGGGCGCCTTTCTCCCCCGCGAGCTGGGTACCGGCCGACCGCGGTGCGGCGTCTCCTGATCGAGAAGATTCCGCTGCTCGTACCCGCGCTGGGGTCCTCCGCCATCACGTGGTTCGCCCAGGCCGGCATCGGGAAGGCGGCCGTCTCGTTGGCGGCAATCCCGCTGGCACTGCGCATCGAAAATGCCGTGGCGTCGTACGCAACCTACCTCGCGCGGATGGTCCTGCCGACCGGGATGGCCCTCTTCTACCCCTACCCGATCGACGGAATCCCCTACCTGCACCTCGGAGGCGCGGTGCTGTTGCTGGGATCGCTGACCGTCTTTACAGTGCAGCGATGCAGGACGAGCCCCTGGCTCCCTGTGGGATGGGGCTGGTACGTTGTGACACTCGCGCCCGTGATCGGCGTCATCCAGGTCGGCATGCAGGCTCGAGCCGACCGGTACACCTATCTGCCACTGATCGGCCCTTTCATCATGGTGGTGTGGGCGGGAGCCGATCTGGCATGTAGCCAGCCGCGCGCCCGGGTGATCCCGGTCGCGGTCGCGGGAGTGGTCACGGTGGTCTGTGTAGCCTTGGCCCGACAGCAGGTTGGATTCTGGCGGGATACGGAAACGGTGATGCAACACGCCATCGACGTCACCCCCCGGAACTGGGTCGCCAAGCTCAATCTCGGCTCGTACCTGACCCGGATCGGGAGGCAGGAGGAGGGCCTGGCGCTTTACCGGCAGGCCGCGACCGAAGTCCCCGCCCGGGCCGAGGAGCATTTCCGCCGCGGTGTCAGCCTGGCCGAACAGGGTGCCCTTCCCGATGCGGCGGCCGAGTTCAACCGGGCCACCACGATCCACCGGCCCTTCGCCGACGCTCATTACCGACTCGGGCTCGTGGAGTCCCGCCTCGGGAAAACCGAGAAGGCCATCGAACACCTCCGGGCGGCGATCGGTTACCGACCCGACTTTGTCGAAGCGCATTGCAAACGGGGCGTGCTTCTTGCGAGGCTGGGCCACTGGGAAGAGGCGGCGATCAATTTCGCCGAAGCCCTGAGGCACCGCCCAGACTACCACGAGGCGCGATATAACCTCCGGGTCGTCATGGAGGGTCTGGGATATGGCCCGGGGGGAGACGAGGTGTTTCTGAAGTCGCTTGGCCGGCAGCACGAGCAGCGGGCGACGTACTGAAAACGCGAGCCTGTTTCGGGACGGCTACCGGTTCCGTCCCAGGGTGAGCACCTGACCGATCGCCGGGATGAAGTCCTTCTTGCGGGACATCACGCGCGGGACGGTGCAGGCGCCCTGCGTCACGGTCACATTGAACGCCTTCTCGACGATCCAGGCCTCGCCCTTGACCAGGATGCGCTCCTGGCTCTTGCCGAGGGGGTTGAGCACCAGCAGCGCCGCCAGGTCGTACTTGTTCGCCAGTCGCAGACGCTCCAGCTCCGCGAGCAGCTCGGGCTCCCGCTCGGCGATCTCGGCGCAGTCGAGCGACATCATCTGGCTGACGCCGAGATTCTTGCCGCCGATCAGGAACTCCTTGAAGTCCGCCGCGATCAGCTCGGCGGCGCTCTTGCCCTCCAGGTTGATGCTGGCGTGCAGCAGCTCCGGGGCATAGGTCGGGATATCGATACCCGCGAGCCCGGCCAGGCGCCCGGCCGTGGCGCGGTCGCGCTCGGTGGTGGTCGACAGCGTCAGCAGCAGCGTGTCCGACAGGATTCCCGAGAGCAGGATGCCGGCGATCTCCGGCGGGATGTGCGTCTGGTGCAGCAGCATGATCCCCGCCACGACGGAGCAGGTGCTGCCCACCGGGTCGTTGTAGACGTAGATCGGCGCCGTGGTCGAGATGTCGCCGACGCGGTGGTGGTCGATGATCTCGAGCACCTCCGCCTCCTCGATGCCGTCGACGGCCTGCGACAGCTCGTTGTGGTCCACGAGGATCGCCAGCTTGCGCACCGGCGTCAGCAGGTCGGTCCGCGTGATGAAGCCTATCAGGCGGTGGTCGCTGTCCTCGACGACGACGGAGCGGTACTCGGACTCGACGATGCGCGAGCGCACCTCGGCCATCGGTGTATACAGACCGGCGGCCGGGCAATTGGTGGACATGATCGAGGAGACCGGCTCGGCCATGGTCATCAGCTGCACCGTGGCGAATGCCGGGTGCGGCGATGAGAGCAGCAGGACGCCCCGCTCGATGGCCGCCGCGACGACCTCGGCCGCGCAGGCCGCGCCGTCGGCGACGATCACCGCCGAGCAGCCCACCCGGATCAGCTCGAGCTGGACGTCGTTCTGGTCGCCGACGACCACCACGTCCCCGGGGAGCACGCGGTGCAGCAGCGTGGCCCGCTGCATCGCGGCGATCAGCACGCGCCCGCTGAGCACCGAGAGCTGCCGCGGGTTGCACAGGACCCGGCCGTCGAGGGTTTTCACCAGGATGTCCAGGTCGATCGGCGCCTTTGCCAGGTCCGAGAAGCCGACACTCTCCATGTAGTGGCCGGCGACGTCCTTGAGCCCGACCACCCCGGCCAGCCGGCCCGTCTCGTCCACAACCGGGACGGAGCGCACCCCGTGCTGGCGCATCACCAGCGCCAGCGCCTGGACGGAGTCGTTGACGCCGACGGTGACCGGACGCTTGAGCTCCAGGTCGCTGACGGTGGCGACGAGGCTGTCGATCTCCGCCGGGACGGGCACGCCGAACTTCTCGAGCACGAAGGCGGTCTCGTGGTTGAGCTTGCCGGCGCGCACCGGCGTGAACAGATGCGCCCTGTCCGTCTGGCTCTTGAAGTAGGCGTAGGCGATCGCAGAACAGACCGAGTCCGTATCCGGCGTCGTGTGGCCGGTGACGAATACCGTCCGGGCCCGCTGTGTGCTCACGGATCTTCCTCCTGATGTTTGTCCCAGAAGATAATACCGTGAATCCGAACTCCCTGCATCAGGCGGGGCATCACCTGCAGGGCGTCACGGACGCCATGATGAGCGCCTGATGAGCGGTGGATCTTCCCAGGAGCAATGGACCCGCCACTCCCCCAGGCACCTGCATCAGAGCCGCTGGGTTGCTCGAAGTTCGGGGCGAGCGTCAGCGGGTGTGGCTGCCGAGAATCGCGGACCACTCGTCGGCGTCGGTGTCGCCGAAACGGTGCACCGCGATCCCGCGGATCAGGTCACCCGGCAGGTCGCTAATGGTTGCGCTCAACCGCTCGGGGACCAGC